>JBEPVB010000087.1:0-9996 GCA_041691215.1 Chloroflexota bacterium | reverse complement strand
CGAGCCTCCTGCCGACAACGAAGCGACCCGCCCGAGGCTCGGGCGGGTCGTTCGAATCCGGTCGGTCGCCTCGAGGGTTTCAGCCGACGGTGACGGCCCAGTACGTCGTCCCGTCGCCGCGGCCATCGACCCGGAAGAGCCGCACCGAAAGGACCCACTTTCCCGGCGGCAATGGCCCCACGATGACGCTGGCTGCATCACCGCCCGCGGTCGCGGCCTGGATGGCCCGGGGCGAGCTGCCGCCGTGGTCGGCGGCCCCGGCAATGACGGCAACGAACTCACCGATCGGGACGCCGTCGACGAAGCGGACGGTCAGCAGCTGGGCAGGGCCGGCATGGACGGCGGGGAGGCTGGCAATCGGCAGCCAGGGCCCGTCGCTGCCGCGGTCGTCGATGACATAGCTCCCGAGGTCGCCGGGCACGGCCTTCCCGGCGATGACGATCTCCGCCTGGGGAGGTGGCGCATCGGTCGCGGCGGGAGGACCTGCCGTCGCGGCTGGGACCGCCGTCGGGGTGGCCACCGGCGTCGTGGTTGCCGCGGGGCTGGTCGTGACCGTGAAGACAGCCGTGGCGCTCGGCGTCCCCGCTGGCCCCGACGCGGCGATCCCGGAGCAACCGGCGCCGACCAATCCCACGACCAGGAAGGTCGCAACCGTGCGTCTCACGGAACTGGCCGGCTCGGGCAGCCCGGGCCACTGCAGCCGCTGACCGAGACCTTGAACGCGGGGGACGAGGAGGCCAGCGCCCCATCCGCCGCGACCGGGCTGAAGTACGCCCGCCATTCGTAGGTGGCGGTCGGCGAGCTGGTGAGCACGTAGGTTCCCTCCGTTGCTCCTGGCGTCATTGAGCCCACGGTGGTCCAGGACTGCGTCCCGACCGGCCGGCGCTGCAGGATCACCGAACGACCACCCACGAGGTCGTTGGCGAGGGCCCCGTTGGCCGATGACGAGGTGGTCCGCAGGGTGGCCGAGAAGGTCACGGTGTCGCCGATCCAGATGCTGGCGTCCGTAACCGACGTCGTGGTGGCCGTCGGGATGGACAGGCAGGACGAGAAGAGGTCCCTCGCCGACAAGCGGTCGTAGAGCAGCTGGAGGCGTGCCGTGTCGCAGAGCCCGAAGGCGTGGACCTGCCAGCCGACGGCCGGTCGTGCGTGGCTGAGCGTCTGCACGACGGCATCGAGATAGTCGCTGCCGTCGGCGAAATTCACGTGATGGCCGAGGCCCTCGACGTGCCCGAACTCGTCGAGGGTGATGGTCTCGACGTCGAAGCAGCCATTCGTGAAGATCGACTGGCCCTGGCACCACCGCAGCGTTCCCCAGTCGAAGACATAGCCGTGGGCCCGGAACCACATCCGGAAGCTGCTCGGAGCACCCGACCGATCGAAGCAGGCGATGCCGGCCGATGAGCAGCCGGTCGGTTCGCCGTAGCCGATGAGGCTAGCCGAGGTACCGGCAGTCTTCACCAGCGTGGCCGCTCGCGCGTCGCGCGTGAAGCTCGCGTCGCCCGCCGCGGCATTGATGGCACTCGCCATCCAGCCCGGCGGGACCTGGCCGGTGCGCCACTGATAGGTCACCGTCTGATCCTGTCCCCACAGCGCACCACCGACGATCGGGTCCGGGCCGTGGGCCGTTGCCGGCTCGACGGCCACCGCAAGGGCCGCGGCGAGGGCCAGCAGCCCGTGGACGATCCGCCGCTCGCTCCGCCGGTTCATGGCAGCAACCCCAGCTCGGACGCCTGTCCCGTCGGGCCGGCGAGACCAACGCTGTTCGGTCCCGTTTCGATGCCGGCGAACCGGGCGGTGGCGGGCACGGGCAGCAGATCGGCGGCCAGCGGGCCGATATCCCGGGTGCCGCGGGCGAGGACGTCGATCGCGAGGGCATGGGCCTCGGCGAGGCCCCGTTGAACGGCGATGACGACGGTCCCATCCGTGGTGACCGCCGCGCCGATGGCCGAGTCGGTGAGCGTTGTTGGGGTGCCCTCGGGGCTCCACGCAACGACGCCGCAGGGCATGCCGTGGCAGGCGGCCCACGTGATCAACCGACCGCCCGAGAAGCCGATCAGCTCGCCTTGCGCGCCGACGATCGCTGTGACCCGACCCGAGGGTCGCTCGACGATCCTGGTCAGGCAGGTCTCCGGATCGCAGGCCTGGACGGCGAGCTGGCGGCCATCGAGCCGAGCGAGGAGATTGGTCGTCCAGACGCGCCTGATGCCGGCCTCGTCTCGAGACGCGTCAGCGAGCGGCGCGAGCAGGCGGCTCCGGCGGCCATCGGGCGACACGTGCCAGACGCCGAGGTCGACGCGCGTCGGGCGATCGAGGAGATGGACGAGGAACCCGTCGCCCAGCGGGTCGGCGATGGCCCGGCGGGCGACGACGACGCCGAGATCGAGCACGGTGTCGCACGTCCGGGCAGCATCGACGACGTGGATCGAGGACCTCGCGCCGTCGTCGACGGCGACGATCACCCGTCCTCGGGCCGGCCCGCTGGCACTGCTCGCCGCCGGCAGGTCCAGCGTTCCCTCCGGCCCGCCTGGCACACCCACGATCAGGGTCCAGCCGATCAGGGATCCGGAGCGATCGAGAGCCGGCGTCGACCGCCACCGAGCGCCTACGGACTTTGAGCCCACGAGGCGGCCTTCCGGCCCGTGGCCGGCCGCCGCCTGGCCGCCCGAGCCTGTTGCCGAGCAGGCCGTCACGGGCCGCGGCAGGGCGAGCATTCCGGCCGGCGCGCGAGGGGCGCGACCACCGGCCGTCGCGACCCCGACGCCGAGGATGAGGATGAGCGGCGGTCCCAGGAGCACGACCCAGCGAGACCTCGTCACGATCGATACCTCCTCCGGCGGGGGGCGGGAGGAGGGCGGAGTGGACAGTCTCGGATGGGCCGCTTATCGGGCGCTTATGGCGGTGCTACAGTTCGATCGATCGCCTTTCCGGGCGGTCCCGCCGTGAAGTCGCGAAGCCGGTGCAAATCCGGCACAGTCCCGCTACGGTGACCGTCGCCCTGCGACGGAAGTCCGGTCGCCGACCACGGTGGATGCACACCTTCGAGAGAAAGGCAGGCACCGCCGATGACTCCGACCACCTGACGGCAGCCCGTCCCCATCGATGCGACGGACCCGCGGGCCCGTCCTCCCCGTTCGGTCGGAGACCCCTTCCATGGCTGCGTTCCAACGATCCCGCGTGCGCGGCGCGTCCCTCCTCCTGGCCCTCGCCTTCCTCATCTCGGCCTGTGGCGCCGGCGCCACGACGGCACCGATCCAGACCCTTGCCGCGACACCCACGGTCGCCCCGACCCTCGCGCCGACGGCGACGCCCGCGCCGGCCTTCCCCGCCACCATCACCGACGACGAGGGCACCGCTGTCACGATCGCGGCCGAGCCCCAGAAGATCGTGGCCCTGACGCCGGCGGCAACCGGGACGCTCTTCGCCATCGGTGCCGGTAACCGTGTCGTCGGCAAGGTCGAGGACATCACCCCGTATCCGCCGGCTGCCGACAACGTGCCGGTCGTGGCCAAGGTCGCGGCGGTCGACATCGAGAAGATCGTGTCCTTCAGGACGGACCTCGTCATCGCCGGTGGCCTCGGCTTCACCCCGCCGGCGGCGATCACCCAGCTCCGCAACCTCCACATCCCGGTGATCGTCCTGTACGCCAACTCGATCGCGCAGGCCCTCACCGGCATCAAGGCCGTCGGAGCCGCGACCGGGCGACTGGCCGAGGCGACGACGCTGACGGCGTCGATGCAAGCCGACGTGGATCGCCTGAGCGCGCTCACGGCCAGCCTGCCCGAGCCGAAGACGTTCTACGAGATCGACGCGACGACCGACATCTACACCATCCCGGCCGACTCGCTCTGGTCGGACATGCTGATGCGGGCCGGCGCCAATCCTGTCACCACGGGTTCGAGCTACGTGATCTCGCTCGAGCAGGTCATCGCCGCCAATCCCGAGGTCATCCTCCTCGGCGACGGCGGCTACACCAAGCCGGCCGACGTCATCGCACGCCCCGGCTGGTCGGGGATCAAGGCGGTCGTCGACAAGAAGATCTTCCCGGTCGACGACACCCTCGTCACCCGGCCCGGCCCGCGCCTCGTCGAGGGGCTCAAGTCGCTGATCGCCGCCCTCCACCCGGAGGTCGCGCTCTGACCGTGCCCACCCACGTCGGCATCCTCGCTCCGCGCCCGCATCGCTGGGCTGCCCTCCCGGTCGCGCGCCGCCCCGTCGTGGTGGCCGCGATCGGGATCGGGCTCCTGGCGGTTGCCCTCGTGGCCGGGATCGCCGCCGGGTCGGTCGCCATCGCGCCCGGGGACACCCTCGGGATCCTGGGCCGGCGGCTCCTCGGCCTGAACATCGTGCCGACCTGGTCGGTGGCCGAGGAGACCATCGTCATGGACCTCCGCCTACCGCGGGTCCTGACGGCGATGGTCGTCGGCGGTGGCCTCGCCGTCGCCGGCGCCGCCTTCCAGGGCATCCTCCGCAACCCGCTCGCGGACCCGTACGTGCTCGGCACGGCGTCCGGGGCCGCGCTCGGGGCGGCGGTGGCGGTGATCATCCCGGTCCGGACGCTCATCCTCCAGTTCGGGCTCATCCACGCCCTCGCCTTCGGCGGCGCGCTCGTGTCGGTCTTCGTGGTGTACCGCCTGTCCCGGGTCGGTGCCAGCGCGCCCATGACGAGCCTGCTCCTGACCGGCTACGCCGTCGGCTCGCTGCTCGCCGCCGGGCTGGCGATGGCGATGTACCTGTCGGGGACGGGCCTCCGCCAGATCTTCTCCTACCTCCTCGGCGGGTTCGAGGCCTCCTCCTGGGGCCGACTCGCTGTCGCGGCACCACTCATCGCCCTGGCCAGCCTCGCGATCCTCCTCCGGGCGCGGTCGCTCAACGGCATGCTCCTGGGCGAGGAAGCGGCCTCGCACCTGGGCATCGACGTCCGCCGCGAGCGAGCGATCCTCATGGCCCTCGCCTCGCTCGCCACCGCGGCGGCCGTGGCGATCTCCGGGCTGATCGGGTTCGTAGGGCTCGTCGCGCCCCACGTCACGCGGCTCCTCGTGGGCCCGAACGCTCGCATCGTGCTGCCGCTGGCTGCGCTCCTCGGGGCCAGCCTCATGGTCGGTGCCGACCTCGTCGCCCGGCTGCTCGGGGAGATCCCCGTGGGCGTGGTGACCGCGGTCATCGGGGCGCCGTTCTTCCTGGCGGTCCTGCGCCGCGCTCGATCCGGGTACGAGCTGTGATCTCGATCGACGCGGCGACCGTCACCTACCGCGGCCGGGCCGCCCTCCGCGATGTCTCGCTCCACATCGCGGCCGGCGAGCGGGTGGCGGTCATCGGGCCGAACGGGGCGGGCAAGTCGACGCTCCTCCGGCTCGTGGCCGGGCTCGTGGCGCCGGTGACCGGGTCGGTCGAGCTCGGCGGAACGAGGATCGAGCGCCTCGACCGGCTGGCCGTGGCCCGGCGCCTCGCGGTCGTCCCCCAGCTGCCATCCCTGCCCTTCGCGACCAGCGTCGAGGAGGTCGTGGCCCTCGGCCGCCTGCCCCACGAGCATCCCGTTCGGGGCATGCGTCCCGGCGACCGGGCGGCCGTGGCCGCGGCCATCGAGCGGGTCGGCGTCGGCCATCTCCTCGGGCGGGATGCGCGCGAGCTCTCGCTCGGCGAGCGGCAGCTCGTCCTCCTGGCGATGGCGGTCGCCCAGGACGCACCGGTCCTGGTCCTCGACGAGCCGACCGTCCATCTCGACCTCCGCCACCAGGTGGAGGTCATGGAGCTGGTGGGCGACCTGAACACCCGGGACGGGACCACGATCCTGGCAGTCCTCCACGACCTCGGTCTCGCCGCGCACTTCTTTCCCCGCCTCATCCTCCTCGACCGGGGCCGCATCGTGGCCGATGGGCCGCCATCCGAGGTCCTCGCCCCGGACCGGATTCGCGAGGTCTTCGGGGTCGATCCCGGGTTCGTTCGGCTTCGCGCCGAGGCCTGACGCGAGGCTCCTCCGGCCCCGGCTGGCCGTCGCGGGCGCCGTGCTACGCTCAGGCCGTGATCCGAGCGCGCGCGGGTCGAAGCGTTCCCCGACCGACCCTCCTCCTTGGTGTGCTTGCCGTCCTGCTTGTGGCGGCCTGCACGGACGCCTTCACGTCCACATCGGCACCGACGACGGGAGGGGCCTCCCTGAAGCCGACGCAAACAGGGGCGTCGGGTAGCCCCGCGGTGACCGCCAGCGTCGCGGCAACGACCACCCCAACGACCACTCCCGGCATCACCGCGCCGGCCCCCAGCGAAACCGCGGGAGCCTCCCAGGCGGCCAACACCTGCAGCGGCAACGACAACAATCGGGTCTTTTTCGCGAAGGCGGCAGCCGTCATGACCTGGGCGGTCTACTGCGCCGTCCTCCCCGCGGGCTGGTTCCTCGAGAACGGCACGTACCGCCTGGCCGGCGGTGGCGAGCTCGAGGTTTCCTACAACGGCCCCGGCGACGCCCACGTCGCCTTCGTCGAGGGCAATGTCTGCGACCAGGTCGGCTCGGATATCGATGTCTGCGCGCCGCGCGACGCCGTCATCGGCACGGCCCCCTTTGGTGACCGCACGGGCCAGCTCGGGCAGCTCTCGAATGCCCTCGTCCTCGACGTCGATCGCGGGGCGAACCCGTCCTGGCGGGTGACCGGGCTGGGCCTGAACCAGGACGACTTCCGGGCGATCTGCGCCGCGTTGCTGCGGGTCACCCCCGGAATCTGAGCGCGACGACGCGCGACCACGACTCGGCCGCCCGCGTCGCGCCGGCGCGCCGCCGGGCGGGCATCATGCACAGCATGCGGATGGCCGAGTTCGAGCTGGAGCGGTACTTCGCCCGCTGGGAGTTCGCCGTCCGGCATCTCCTCTGCGCGAGCGACGTCGAGGGCTGGCCGATGGGCGAGCTCCTCGCCCTCGCTGACGACGAGACGGCCGGGCTCTGGCGGGATCTCCGGCTCGGCTATACCGAGGCGCCCGGTCACCCGCTCCTGCGCCAGGAGATCGCCGCCCTGTACGACACGGCCACGCCCGACGACGTCCTCGTCATGGCGGGCGCCGAGGAGGGGATCTTCGCCGTCGTCAACGTCCTCCTGGGCCCCGGCGACCAGGCGATCGTGACCTGGCCCGGCTACCAGAGCCTGTACGAGGTTGCCCGCGGCTGCGGCGCCGAGGTGACCCTCCACGAGCTTCGCGAGGATGCCGGCTGGGCCATCGATGTCGAGGCGCTGCGAGGCCAGATGACGCCCCAGACCAAGCTCATCGTCATCAACGCGCCCCACAACCCAACTGGCATGCTGCCGGACCGGGCGACGTTCGATGCCGTCGTGGACATGGCCGCGGAAGCCGGCGCGTACCTCCTCGTTGACGAGGTCTACCGCTACCTGGAGGTCGACGAGGACGACCGCCTGCCGGCTGGCATCGATGCCGCAAGCCACGTGATCTCGCTCGGCGTCATGTCGAAGTCGTTCGCGATGGCCGGGCTCCGGATCGGCTGGCTGGCGACCAGGGACGCGGACGTGCTCGCGCGAGTCGCGGCCTTCAAGGACTACACGACGATCTGCGCCTCCGCCCCCTCCGAGATCCTTGCCCTGATCGGGCTCCGAGCACGGGACTCCGTCCTCGAGCGTTCACGGTCGATCGTCCTCGACGGCCTCGGGGCCATCGACGAGCTCCTCCTGCGCTGGCCCCAGCATCTCTCGTGGGTCCGGCCGCATGGTGGCTCGATCGGCTTTCCGCGCCTGCGCGCCGACGTGGATATCGATGCCTTTGCCGCCGAGCTCGTCGAAACGGAGGGCGTCCTGCTCCTCCCGGGGTCCCGGTTCGGGCATCCCGGCAACCACTTCCGGATCGGCTTCGGACGGACCGACATCGCCGAGGCGATTGGCGGCCTCGAGCGGCACCTCGCCCGCCTCGGTCCGGCGGGTGGCTGAGGATCGCCAGATGCATCCCTTCCATTTCTACGCCGACGCCCGCGACATCGTCGATGGCCACGAGCTCGCCGAACGAGCTCGCCGCGCCGAGGCGATCGGCTACCACGGGCTGGTCATTCCGGACCACCTGATCCCACAGCTCTCGCCCGTCGCGGCGATGGCCACGATCGCGGCGGCGACCGAGCGGCTCCGGATCGCGGCCTTCGTCTTCAACAACGCCTTCCGCCACCCGGCCGTGCTGGCCCAGGATCTCGCCTCGCTCGACGTGCTCTCGAACGGCCGCCTGGACGTGGCCCTCGGGGCCGGCTGGAACAAGCCCGAGTACGACGCGATCGGCATCCCGTTCCCGAGCGTCCGCGAGCGCCAGGCGAAGCTCATCGAGGCGGTCGCCGTCCTGAAGGGCGCCTTCGGCGACGCGCCGTTCTCGTTCAAGGGCGAGCACTACGTGATCACTGACCTCGACGGCCAGCCCAAGCCGGTCCAGAAGCCGTACCCGCGATTCCTCATCGGTGGCGGCGGGCGGCGAACCCTGGAGCTGGCGGCGCGCGAGGCGCAGATCATCGGCCTCGCCCCGAGGATCCTGCCGTCTGGCAAGTCCGACCCGCATTCGATCACCGTGACGGGCACGGCCGAGAAGATCGGCTGGGTCCGCGAGGTCGCCGGCGACCGGTTCGAGACCCTCGAGCTCAACGTCTACCCCAGCGGCGTCGGTGTCTCGGTCACGGACCGCGCGCTCGCGGAGGCCCGCGACGCCGCGACCTACCTCGCCGGTCGAACGGAGGTGGACCTGACTCCCGAGGAGATCCTCGAATCGCCGCACATCTTCATCGGCTCGGCCAGCGAGCTCGAGGCGAAGTTCGTCCGCCAGCGCGAGCAGCTGGGGATCAACTCGATCATGGTCGGGGAGATGGGGCCGCTCGACACCGTCGTGGAGCGGCTCGCCGGAACCTAGCTCGTGGCTCCCGAGCTGTTCGGCGCGGCGGATCCCACCGGCCCCTCAGTCCCGTCATCGTTGTCCGTGTCGGCGCCGCCGCCGGGCTTGGTGCCGCTCTTGTCCTTGCGCTGGCCGGGTGCGCCATCTCGGCCCTGGCCGTGGCCGAAGCCCGGGTGGATCTTGCCGAGCTTCTTGGGACCGCCGGCCCAGGGCGGCTTGCCGGGGGTGCGAATGACCTTGCCATCGACGCTCTCGACGTGGAGCTTGTTCTTGCCAGCGTGATATGAGCCGGCGACCTTGACGGATTTACCGACGTAGGCCGCGAGGGGGTTCTTGTCCAGCCAGTACCACTTCGGTCCGGCGGAGAGCTCCCAGGTCACGCCCCCAACGGTCATCGCGAACGTCGGGCGACCCTTGGCGTCGGTCGTCCGGTCGACCGTGCCGGTCAGGGTCAAGGCGATCTCCGGACCCTTGGACGCCTTGGGTTCCTTGGCGTGACCCGATGCGCCCGGTGAGGCCGAGGGATCGGCGCCGAGGGCCGGAATCGCGATCGCGAGGACCGCGACGAGCGCCACGACCGGAAGCAGCCACGAGCGACCGATCGAGATGGGCTTCATCCCGGGATTGTTGTCGTCGAACCTTTCAGCGAACATTTCCACGACGCGGTTGGATGGTGCGCACGCGCACCACGAGCGATCACGTCACTCACCCCGTCCCATCGCCACCGGAGGCCAGCATGGACCAGCCGCTCGGACCCCGGAAGAAGATCGGGCTCGTCGCCCACGACAACAAGAAGGCCGACCTCGTCGAGTGGGTCCTCTACAACCGGGCCCTGCTCACGCGCCACGACCTCGTGGCGACGGGAACCACGGGCGCGCTCCTCCAGGCTGAGCTGGGCGTCGAGATCCGCAAGCTCCAGAGCGGGCCCCTCGGCGGGGACCAGCAGCTCGGCGCCCTCATCGCGGACGGCGAGATCGACTTCCTGGTCTTCTTCTGGGATCCCCTCGAGCCCCAGCCACACGACACCGATGTCAAGGCCCTCCTTCGGATCGCCGTCGTCTGGAACATCCCGGTCGCCTGCGACCGGGCGTCGGCCGATTTCATGATCTCGTCGCCCCTCATGGAGAGCACCTACGAGCG
>JBEPVB010000086.1:0-10141 GCA_041691215.1 Chloroflexota bacterium | reverse complement strand
CCTTGCCGAATTCCTCGTTGAGCGGCGCGCCACCGACGAGGACGATGTAGTCGTCGCGGATGCCGCGGTCCTTCAACGTCTGGATCACGACCTTCATGTAGGGCATCGTCGTCGTAAGGAGAGCCGACATCCCGAGGATGTCCGGCTTGTGGAGCTCCAGGGCGGCCATGAACTTGTCGGCATCGGTGTTGATGCCCAGGTCGTAGACCTCGAAGCCCGCGCCCTCGAGCATCATCGCCACGAGGTTCTTGCCGATGTCGTGGATGTCGCCCTTGACCGTCCCGATCACGACCTTGCCAACCGGCTTCGCCCCGGTCTCGGCGAGGAGCGGCCGGAGGATGGCCATGCCGGCCTTCATGGCGTTCGCGGCGAGGAGGACCTCGGGCACGAAGAGGATCCCGTCCCGGAAGTCGATGCCGACGATCCGCATGCCCTCGACGAGGGCGTCGTTGAGGACCCGATCGGCCGACCAACCGCGGCCCAGCAAAAGGTTGGTGCCCTCGATGATCTCGGGGGCCATGCCGTCGTAGAGGTCGTTGTGCATCTGCTCGACGAGCTCGTCATCGGCGAGCCCGCCGAGGTCGATATCCTGGTAGCCGTCCTGCGTCATCGAGTGGCCTGGCTCCTGGGCGCCCCTCGGGCGCTCCGCTCCGCGTGCTCGTGGGTTCCACATCGTGGACCGATGCCGTATGATGGAACGCGACAGCGCCAGCCTAGCCCACGAGGTGGCCCAGTGTCCAGAGTCCAGAGCATCGAGCGAGCCTTTGCCGTGCTCGCTGCGCTCGGGGACGGGCCCATCGGCGTGACCGACGTCGCGGCCCGGGTGGGGATTCCCAAGAGCACGGCCGCGCGGATGCTCCTGGCCCTGGCCAAGGAGGGCGCGGTCGAGCAGATTCCCGGCGACACCCGCTACCGGCTGGGCCCGCGGCTGAGCGCCCTGGCGACGGGGGCACGCCCGACGCGCCGCCTGGTGGCGATCGCCCACCCCTACCTCGTCGAGCTTGCCGAGCGGACCGGCGAAGCCACCGGGCTGTCGGTCCCCGAGGGCCCGACGATGCACTACGTCGACCAGGTCGAGTCGCCGAACCCGGTCCAGGTCCGGGACTGGACGGGGACCCGGATCCCGATGCACGCGGTCTCGTCGGGCCAGGTTTTCCTGGCCCACTTCCCGCCGCCAGCGATCTCCCGCTTCCTCGCTACGCCCCTGGAGCGCTTCACCGAGCACACGATCACCGATGCCAGCGGCCTCCTGGGCCGCCTCCGCGAGGTCCGCTCGAAGGGCTATTCCTGGGTCCGCGAGGAGTACGCCCTCGGCATCTCCTCGGTGGCGGCCCCCGTCGCCGACCAGGACGGCGAGGTCGTGGCCGCCGTTCACGTCCATGGACCCACCTACCGATTTCCCGGCCGCGGTGCAGATGACGTGGTCGCCGCCCAGGCCGTCGAATCGGCAGCGGCGATCGGCGCTCGCCTGCGCTCCGGCGGAGGATGACGGCGCCCCCTGTTCGGCTCGGCCGGACCCTCGCCGCCCTGACCCTGGTAGCCCTCCCATTTCGCGCCCAGATCCTCATCATCGGGCCGATGGTTGGCGTCCTCAGGTCCGACCTGGGGATGAGCCACGGTGTGGCCGGCCTCCTGGGCTCGATCCCGGTCCTGTGCATGGGCCTCCTTGCCCCCTTCGGGCCGGTCCTCGCTGCCTCCATCGGCCCCCGGCTCGGCGTGGCCGCTTGCGTGGCGCTGGTCGGCGTGTTCGGGGTCGCTCGAGCCCTCGCCCCGGACGCCGGCCCGGTCCTCGCCACGACGTTCGGCATCGGCGCCGGGATGGCCCTCGTCGGACCGATCCTCTCGATGGTCGTCCGGGCGCGCGCCCCCGGCCATCCGGCGGCCGCGACAGGCGCCTACGTCGCCGGCATGATCATCGGCGGCTCCATCGCGGCGGCGGTCGTCGTCCCGCTCGCCGACGCCGCCGGTGGCTGGCGACCGGCCTTCGCCGCGATCTCCGCGGCGGCTGCGGTCTCGTTGATCGTCTGGATCTTGCTCATGCCGGCCGATACCGGCGGCCGGTCGCGGCCGACCCTGCCACGGCTGCCCTGGCGCCGGCCGTCCGCGTGGCTCCTCGGCTTCGTCTTCGCCTCGCAGGCAACGCTGTTCTACGCCTCGATCACCTGGCTCGCGAGTGCCTATGTCGAGCGGGGCTGGTCGGTCGGCGAGGCGGCCGGGCTCATCGCGGCCTTCAACGGTGTCGGGCTGCTGACGACCCTGGCCGTGCCGATCGTGGCCGATCGATTCGGGACCCGGCGGAGCCAGATGGGGACGGCCGGTGTCATCGCCGTCATCGGGAGCCTTGGCGTGGTCCTTTCGCCCGCCGAGGGCCCCGGATCCCTCGTCGCGTTCGGCTCGGTGGCCTTGCTCGGGATCGGGATCGGTGCGTTCTTCCCCCTCGCGCTGACGCTGCCGGTGGATATCGGGCGCGACCCCGCTGACGCAGCGTCGATCGCCGCCCTCATGCTCCTTGTCGGCTACCTGGTGTCGTCGATCGCACCGGTCGTCCTCGGGGTCGTCCGGGACACGACCGGCAGCTTCGAGGCCGTGCTCTGGATCATGGTCGGCCTGGCCACCGCAATGGTCCCCCTGGGAGTGTCGCTCAGCCCGGGAAGGCTCCACAGCGCGGGCGCGGGCAGCGGCTGAGAGGCCCGTGGGACCGCCCTTGTTCCGGGTGCGACACTTTGATCGAGTCCCCGCCCCGAAGCCGAGGGCATCCTCTACGCCGATTGCGACCCCATGCTGGTCGCCCGCGCCCACCGGACCCTCGACGTGGCGGGCCACGACGGTCGCCCGGACGTGTTCCACCTGACGGTGGACCGCAGCCCGCGCCGGCCGGTCGACCTGGGAGGCTAGCGACCGATCGGCGACGCATGCGGCGACCCCCGGGTCGCAGAACTGGACAACCATCGCTCCGGCACCTTCGATGCCGTCGGCGGACGGGTCGAGCGCTGGCAGAAGACCGGCAACGTCGTCCTGATGATCAGCGGCGACGATGAGGGTCCAGGCGCGTCATCGACTTCGCCGGCGGCGCCAGCCGTCCAGCTCAGGCCCAGCCGTCCTCGTTGGAAAACGTCTCCCAGGAGACCTCGGTCTCGGTGTCCAGCGGCTGGTGGGTTCGGCGCTCGAACGCGGTCCCGGCAACGTAGAGCAACGACTCGAACTCGAGGTCTTTCGGCATGAGCGCCGGCGTGGCGACGACCGCCTCATAGGACGCACGGCCATTGGCGACGACGGCGCAGCGGGCATACAGGAACTCGTCCTCGGAGATGCGATCCGGTTCGCCCTTCCAGATCGCGCCGCTCTCTTTCGCCCAGGCTCGCCCGTCGAGGGCGTAGAGCTTTCGGGCCAGCGTCTCCTCGAAGTCGACGATCGCGGCGTCCGGCAGGGCGGCGAGCGCGCTGACGACGGGCTCGACGACGGCGTCATCGTCTCCGGCCTGGGACCAGTCGAGCCTGGAGATCAGGGCCCAGAAGGTCTCGTTGGGGCTCATGCTCCTGCCCGACGTCCGAGCAGGAAGAAGGCCTGGGTCGAGCCCTTCCCCTTCAGCTCGATCGCGCCACGAGGCTCGAGCTCGAACGCATCCCCAAGCGCGGCGGCAACGGCGGCCGAGACCTGGATCCGACCGGGCGGCGATGTCGTCTCGAGGCGACTGGCCACATTGACCGCGTCGCCCCACAGGTCGTAGACGAATTTGGTGGTTCCAATCACCCCGGCCATCACCGAGCCGACGTGGAGGCCGATCCGGATCTCCCACGGCGCACCCACGTCACCGACGGCCGAGCGCATCGCGAGCGTCAGATCGGCGGCCGCTCGAACGTGGTCGCCGGACGTCCCGGGGAGGCCGGCCGCTGCCATGTACGCGTCGCCGATCGTCTTGATCTTGTCCACCCGGAGCGACGCGCAGGCGGCATCGAAGGCCGAGAACAGCCGGTTCAACGACGCGACGAGCGTTGCGACCGGCAGGCGCGACGAGATCTCGGTGAACCCGACGAAGTCGCTGAAGACCACGGCGACGTCGTCGTAGCGATCGGCGATCAGCTGCTCGCCGGCGTTGAGCCGATCAATGATCGGCTGTGGGAGCACGTTGAGGAGAAGCTCGTGCGAGCGCGTTCGCTCTGCGTCGAGCTCGCGCATCAAGCGGTCGAGCAGCCTGGCGTTGGTGTCCCGAATCTGTTCGATCTGCTGGACGTTCGTTTCGAGCCGACTGAGCCGTCGCGCCAGCCTCGCGTTCTCCTTCCGAAGCTCGTCCGGCGCCGGCCCGGCGTCAAGGCCCGCTGGGTCGGTCACGTGCCGAGCAACAGCGTCACGAACGTCTCCTGGAAGAAGCGGCTCGTCGGGGAACCTTTGATCGGTCCCATCTCGCCATAGCCGTAGAAGCCCGCCAGGGGCATCGCCGGTCCGTATTCCGATCGCGCCAGCTGGGCCTCCACCTGCGTCCTCGACCCGAGAAGGAACTGGCGAATGGCACACGAGAAGATGAGGGCCGCCTCGGGTCTCGAGCCGGCCGGGAATTCCGCCGTCGCCCGGGCGAGGGCTGCCTCGGTGCCCGCCAGGATGTCGTCGGTATCCGCGGTCGTCAGCTGCACGGTGGCTCCGACCGGGATCATGCCGGTCAGGATCACGGATCCCGACGCCGGGTCCGATCCCAGGATCGCTCGGAGATACGATTCGCCGCCGCCGGCCTCGATCACGGCCAGGGGATTGCCGAACGCGGCCGGGCCCGTGACATCCAGGTAGCGGGCCAGGAACTCGATCGCCGGGTGACCGTCGATCTCGTGGATTGCGCCCGGACCGGACCGGGTGACCGTGCCCTTGACGCCGATCCCTCGCCAGCCCGTGCCCACGGCCGTCGAAAAGGCGATGGGGCCGGAGAACAACAGGATCGTGATCCCGTCCTGGACGATCCGGTCGCCACAGAACTGCGAGCCAGGCGTTTGGGAGCCGAAGTCGTGACGGGCGGAGGCCCCGCCGACGATGGCAACGCCGGCCGGCAGCGCCCCGGACATGGCGTCGAGTGTCCGTTGCGGATCGCCGGCGAGGCCGTCCATCACCACGACGCAGACCTTGGGCTCGCGTTCGGTTGCCGCGAGCGCCTGATTCGCGGCCGACCGACAGGCGGCATCGACGTCCATCTCGAGGTTCTCGCCGAGTCCCACGGTCACGTCGACGCTGTCGGAAGCGAACAGCGCCAGGGTGATCGAATCCTCCATGTAGCCATCGCGCGAGGAGATCTCGGCCGACGACGTCGATCCGACAAGTGCCACGCCCGGGAACGCCGCTCGCACGGCGGCCACGATCGTCAGGTCGAAACTGTCGAAGGCCGCGAACATGATGCCGGCCTGGGGGATCAGCCCAGCCAGCGAGGCCAGACACTGCTCGATCGCCGTCGCGACCGCGGCAGCGGGATCGACATCATCGCTGTGACCAACGGCCATCGTGAACACGGTTCGCCTCCGCGACGCACTGTACAGCCGACGGTCTGGCCCCACTGCCGGGCCATCGCGGAGCCTCCTGCCCGTTCTCGTGTCGGGGGTCAGAGACGGATCAGGAACTGGGCCTTGGCGGCCGGACCCCGCTGGCCGAGCTGCCAGACCAGCCCTGCCGTCCCCGGCGACGCGCCCGACGGGATCGCGAGGCGCATCTCGAACGTCGCGCTAGCGCCGCCGGCCAGCGTCCCGGCTGGCTCGCAGTTCAGCGCCCGGGTCGTCTCGATCGATGTCGAGAAGTCGGGGACGTCGAGGCGCTCGACATAGCTCGGGCAAAGGAAGGCGAAGTTGATCGGCTTGTCGAACGCATCGATGTTCGTCAGCGTCACGGTGAAGGTCAGCACGGCCGCCGGGAGTGGTCGCGGGCAGCGCGGAGAGCGCAACCATCAGTGGAAGGGAGTCGACGGGATCGGGCGGTGGACCGGGACCAAGGCCCTCCTCGGGGCCGGCTTAGCGGCACAGACGGACCACACGACGTCCAGCCCGACCGAGGTCACGCTCGGCGGCCTGGCAGCAACGCGCGTGGAGTTTCGCTCGCCGCCTCGTTCGACGTGGGGACCTGCGACGAAAGCATCGTCCGACCCTGGCCTGACCCCGGTCCGGTCGAAGGCGGTGGCTGGATGATCAATCCTGGCCAGACGACGACCGCGTACGCCATCGAGCGCGGGAACCCGATGGTCCTGCTGACGATCAGGACCGACGGAGCGTCGGCGGCCGACGTTGCCGAGCTCCAGGCAGTCCTGGCGTCAGTCCAGTGCACGGCTGAGTCGCGCCTCTGGCTAGGCTCAAACGCAGCTCTTGGGACGTGCCCCGTTGCGGTGTCCCGCAACCGATAGGTCGGCACATCGTTCGCCGGCCTGTCCCTATTAGCGCACAGGTGACGATGTCACGACTCGCTTGGCCCTCGTGAGCATTACCGCGACCAGAAGGGTTCCATCGCCCCGCTGGGCTCCGGATGCACGACCCAAACCCGTAGCGGCCGCGCCGAGGGCGGCCCGTAGCGGATGGCCATCTGGGACCAGCCGTATCGCGGTCGGGGACATGGGGCCGTGTTGCTCAGCTCGCCCGGGGTCGAATGGAAGCGAGCACCGACGTCAGTGCGTCGATCACCGCCGCGGGCTGAAGCAATTGGATGTCATGCCCGCTCGTGATCACGGTCATCTTGCCGCCGGGGACGCTCGCGGCCAGCTTCGCTTCCTCCGCTTGCCAGAACGCATCGATCTGCTTCTCGATCGCGGGATCGGTGATTGCCTGCTGCCGGTGGTTTGTTGCGGCAAGAACGATGAGCGGGATCGCCGGAAGGGGCCCGGCGCCATCAACCTCGGGCCCACTCTTGAGGAAGTCGAGCCCTTCGGGGTTTTTGCCTGGGGCGAAGCCCCCTCGAAGCGTTGCACACAGGGCCGCGTCGACAATGGCACATTCGCCTTCGAGGAAGGTCGTCGGCGTGGGGTCGACGAGGACCATTCCGGCGACGTCTCCCGGATGCTCCGCCGCGAACAAGCGCATCGTCCCTCCGGCGAAGGAGTGACCGACCAGGACGTACGGCGGAGGGATGGCCGCCGCCTTCAAAAGGGCGCGGAGGTCGGCGACCACCTCGGCGCTCGTTCGCGGCATCGGCGCGGCGTCGCTGGTGCCCCTGTTGGCGCGGTCGTACGTACACGTCCGGGTCAGCTTGCTAACGGCAGGTGCGACGGATTTCCAAGTGTCGTGGCTGTTGCCGAGGCCTGCGTCCATGACAACGGTCGGCGTTCCGCTGCCTGAGCATTCGATGTACAGCAAACGGCCGCCGATGTCGAACTTGCCCTTGATGGCGTTCGGGTCGGGCGAGGTCGCCGCCGAGCAGGCGCACAGGAGCATCGTCCCGACGACCGCGAGGAGCGCGTTGGTCCGCCGCATTGGGGGGTCTTCCGATTCGATCCGTCGGCTAGGGGTGGTCAGGGATGACTATAGGCTCCGGTTCCGAGGCGAACGGTGGTACCCGACGAGAACGGAAGACGTTGTCGCCACGTGGATGCAGCCGTCACATTGGCAATGCCATTCCTACTGCAGGGTTGATACGCCCGCCAATATCGCTTGGCGTGCCGTCACATCGATGTCTGCGGCAGCAATCAGCCTTGGCGGCGCCGGAGCTCGGCGGAGATGGCCGGCACGACGGCATGGAGATCCCCGATGACGGCGTAGTCGGCGACGCTCATGATCGGCGACTCGGCGTCGCTGTTGATCGCCAGGATCCGCTTGGCGGACTTGCAGCCGACGATGTGCTGGATCGCGCCGCTGATGCCGCAGGCGATGTAGATGTCGGGCGCGATCCGGAGGCCTGTCTGGCCGATCTGGTCGGAGTGCGGGCGCCAGCCGAGGCTCGTGACGACCCGCGACCCGCCGACGGCGCCACCGAGCAGGCCGGCCAGCTCCTCGAGCTCGGCAAAGGCAGCCGCTGAGCCGACGCCGCGCCCACCGCCGATGACGACCTTGGCATCGCCGAGCGCGATCGATCCCGCTGCCGGCGCCTCGCGCCCGGTCACCCGCACGACGAGGTCTCCGGCGCTGATCTGGGGCGCGAACGGGACGACGGTCGCGGCCGGCGCCCCGCTTCGTTCCTCGATTGCGACGGCGTGGGGGGCCATCGTCAGGAGTCGGATCGGGGCCTCGAGGGTGGCGTCCTCGAGCAGGCTGCCCGCCCAGCGCTGACGGGTCAGGCGCCACGGATCGCCGGGTGTCGCGGCCAGGACGTTCGCTGCCAAGGGCAGCCCCAGGCGCGCCGCCGCGTGGGCGACGACCTCCGAGCCCCGGTCCGTGCCTGGTCCCACGACCGCCGATGCTCCCCGAGCGGTGGCCAGCGCCGCGAGGGCGGCACCCCACCCACCGGGCGCGAAGGTCCCGGCGAGATCGGCACCCGTGACCACGTGGGCGGTCGTAACGCCCTGGGGGCCGAGCCCGGCCCCCACCGCGGCGGCGTCCCCGCCGATGAGCAACGCCTCGACGTCGGCATCGAGCGCCACGGCGAGCACGCGCGCAAAGGCCAGGGTCTCCAGCGACACTCGATCGGCCTCGCCCCCGGCCAGCTCGACGTAGACGACGACCGGCCCGCTCATCGGCCGGTCACCCCGATCCGCTCGAGGAGGTCGACGACCGCGGGCGCGGCTTCGGCGCCCCGGCCCAGGATCTCCGCCTCCGAGCGCTGCTCCTGGGGCAGGCGAAGGACGACCTTCGAGGGTCCGATCGGCGTGCCGGACGCAGCAGCCGGTCCAGATGTCGCGGCACCGACCGGGATCCGCTCGATTTCCTTCTTCTTGGCCCGGAGACGGCCCGGGACCGAGGGATAGCGCGGCAGGTTGAGCCCTTCCTTGACCCCGACGACCGCGGGCAACGGCAGCTCGTAGGTCTCCCAGCCGCCGCCGACCGCCTCGCGCCGGGCCGTCACCGACCCGGACCCGATCGTCAGGCCCTTGATCCCCGACACGACCGGCCGGACGAGCGCCACCGCCACCCGGATCCCGACCTGGAAGCCGCCGCTGTCGGCCGATTCATTGCCGAACAGCACGAGGTCGAAGGCTCCGTGCGCCGCCTCCTGGTCCCGGATCGCGGCTGTGATCGCGGCAGCCGTCGACACCGGATCCCACTCCGTGCCGTCGGTCTCCAGGAGGATCGCTCGCTCGATGCCGAGGGCCATGGCGTCGCGAAGCTGGTCCTCGGCGGCGGCCGGACCCAGGGTCAGGACCGCCGACGAGCCGCCGCCGGCCTCGACGATCCGGACCGCTTCCTCGACGCCGCACTCCTCGTGGGGGCTGATCGTGAAGCCCAGGAACTTCGTGTCGATGTCCTGGCCGTCGGCGGTCAGGACGATCCGGCCGCCCGTCTGGGGCACCCGCTTGACGCAGACGAGGACGTTCACGGGCTCGAGGTGACCGGGGCGCCCGGCTCGACCGAGGGCGGGCGGATCAGGGCGCCGAACAGGAGCCATGGGATGAGCGGGAGAAGCCCTTCCGGGCCGAGCAGCGTGATCGTGGTCCCGAACAGCAGCAGCACGAACACGATCCCGACCACGGCCGCCCCGATGAAGATCCGAAGGCGGCTGAGCCCCATGGTCAGGCGGAGACGCTTCAGCAGGACCAGGTACACGAGCGCCAGCGGCAACCCGACGGCGACGTAGTAGGTCAGCCCGAAGACGAACGCACCGACCACGGCAGCGGCGGAAGGAGCCGCTTCCCCGGCGGCGATGTTAAGGATCACGACCACGGCCTCCCAGATTGCCACCCCGACGATGATCGCCACGGCATATCGCAGGAGGTTCCCGATGAGGTAGCCCAGCGGTGGCCGATCCGGCCCGGGTCGAAGCGCGCGCATGGTCTCGGCTCCCTAGGCCCGGATGCGGGCGTTGTCAGGGTCGAAGAGGGGCGTCGCGCCCGCGACGGCGACCGTCACGGGATAGCGCTCGCCGAAGTACTCGACCAGGAGCTTCGTGCCCTCCTTCGCGTAGTCGGGCGGCAGGAAGGTCATGAGGAGGTGCTTGCCGATCGAGGGCCCTGAGCCGGCCGAGGTCACGTAGCTCCCACGGCCCCTGGCATCGACGATCCGCTTGCCCTCGAGGGTCAGGACCGGCTCTCGGCCGAGCA
>JBEPVB010000085.1:0-10330 GCA_041691215.1 Chloroflexota bacterium | reverse complement strand
AAGGAGCACGGCGATCTCAGCGAGAACGCCGAGTACGAGGACGCCAAGAACGAGCAGGCCTTCGTGGAGGGCCGCATCCAGACGCTCGAGGCCCTCATCAAGAACGCGACCCTCATCGATGAGCACCATTCGATCGACCTCGTCCAGATCGGCTCGACCGTGACCGTCAAGGGTCCCGACGGCGAGGATTCCTTCACCATCGTCGGCTCGACCGAAGCACGCCCGACGGAGGGCCGGATCTCCAACGAGAGCCCGGTCGGCCGCGCCCTGCTGGGCCGCAAGAAGGGCGAGAAGATCACCGTCCGCGTTCCTGCGGGCGACATCTCGTACACGATCGTCACCATCGCCTAGGCTTCGGATGGGCGGCGGTGGTCAGACCGCCGGACGCTCGGCGGACGACCCGGCTGCGCCTCCCAGGAACGACACGAGGAGCACACCCGGACATGGAATGGGCAGATGAGCTGGCGGCCCGCGTGACGGGCCCGCAGGTCATCAATGACTCGAAGACCCCGTCCGGGACGGTCCACGTCGGGAGCCTCCGGGGGCCGGTCATCCTCGACGTCATCAGCCGGGCGCTGCGAGCCGCCGGTCACGAGACGACGCTGCTCTATGGCATCGACGATCTCGATGCCATGGACGCCCAGTCCCTCCTCACCCCGGATGCCGTCGATCGCTACATGGGCGTTCCGCTCGCCCAGATCCCCGACCAGGTCGAGGACGGTCACGCCTCCTATGCCCGTCACCACGCCCAGGTCTTCATCGACCTCTTCGCCGACCTCGGGGTCCACCCTGATCGCTATTACTGGATGAGCGACATCTACCCGACCGGGGCGATGGACGGCTTCATCCGGACGGCCCTCGACCACGCGGCGACCGTTCGCGCCATCTATCGGCGCGTCGCGAACGTCCAGCATCCCGACACCTGGCACCCGGTCCAGGTGGTCTGCCCGACCTGCGGCAAGCTGGGGACGACGATCGTCACCAAATGGGACGGTGAGCGGGTCTTCTTCGAATGCCGGGCCAAGCTGGTGACATGGGCCCAAGGCTGCGGGACCACGGGCTGGACCTCGCCCTTCGGTGGCAACGCCAAGCTCGGCTGGAACCTCGAGTGGGCGGCCCAGTGGAGCCTCTTCGGCGTGACGATCGAGCCATGCGGCAAGGACCTCGCGACCGCCGGCGGCTCGCGGGACCGCTCGGATGCGATCGCCCGGGAGGTGTTCGAGCGCGAGCCGCCGATCAACGTGCCCTACGAGTTCCTCAACATCGGCGGGCGGAAGATGTCGACGTCCAAAGGGCGCGGTGCCGCCGCCCACGAGATCGTCGAGGTCATTCCCCCGGACCAGCTCCGGACGCTCTTCATCCGGCCCCGGCCGAACCACGCCATCGAGTTCGAGCCCGAGGCAACCGACGCCATCCCCCGCCTCTTCGACGAGTTCGACAAGCTTGCCGCCGCGACGGCCGGCGGCGAGGTCAAGGGCGACCTGCCGCCCGGTTTCGCGTCGGTCTTCCGCTACGCCCTCCGCGACGCCGATGTCGATGTCGCCGCCGAGGCGGCGGCCTTCCGGCCCTCGTTCGGCCACCTTGCCTTCCTCGTCCAGGTGCCCGGCGCGGATATCCCGGCCCTCATGGCGGAAGAGAAGGGGAGCGCCCTGACGGCTCGCGAGCGAGAGATCCTCGACGAGCGCATCCGGGCCGCCCGGGCCTGGCTCGCGACCTACGCGCCCGATCGGGCACGGATGGCCGTCCGGGAGGCGCTGCCCGGCGAAGTCGGCGGCCTCGATGCTGACCAGCGGACGTTCCTCGGCGCGCTCGCCGGGGCCATAGCCGACGACGCGGGCGGTCAGACGGGCCCGAGCGGCGGCGATGCCTGGCAGACCGCGATCTTCTCGACCGCGGCGGGCCTGGGCCTGCCGCCCGGGCGGGCCTTCGCGGCCCTCTATCTCGCCTTCCTCGGCCGGCCCAACGGACCTCGGGCCGGCTGGCTCCTTGCCGGCCTCGACCAGGGGTTCGTTGCGCGACGGCTGCGCGCGGCGGCGGCCGCGGATGCGACGATGACCCGGGCAGGAGGTGCCGCGTGAGCGTAGGCCTGGCGAGGCTCCGGGAGGAGCCCGACGCGATCAGGAAGGGTGCCGCCGACAAGGGCGAGGATCCCTCGCTCATCGACGCCGCCCTGGCGGCAGACGCTCGGCGACGCACCCTCCAGGGCGAAGGCGACGTCCTGCGGGCCGAGCGGAATGCGGCGTCCAAGGAGATCGGTGAGACGATCAAGGGCGGCGCCCGCCCCGACGGCGACGAGGTCGCCGCTCTCCGGGCTCGCTCGACCGCCATTGGCGAACGCCTGACGGCGCTGGATGCCGAGCTTGCTGCCGCCGAGGCCGAGGTCGACGACCTGCTGCTTCGAATCCCCAATCCGCCCGAGCTGGACATCCCGGTCGGGGGTGAGGAGGCGAACGTCACGATCCGGACGTGGGGCGAGGTCCATGCCCGGGTCCAGCCCGCGGTCGGCGAGATCGGCGCCGACGCCGTCGGCGGGGCCAGCACGTGGGAGCGGCGGCCGCACTGGGAGGTCGCCGAAGCACTGGCGATGATCGACCTGGCCCGCGGCGCCAAGATCGCGGGCTCCGGCTTTCCCGTCTACATGGGCCGTGGCTCGGCCCTCCAGCGCGCCCTGATCATGTGGTTCCTCGACGTCCATACCCGCGAGAACGGGTTCACCGAAGTCTGGCCGCCGATCGTCGTCAACCAGGCGTCGGCCCGGGGCACCGGCCAGATCCCGGACAAGGAAGACCAGATGTACGTGGTCACCCGCGATGACCTGTACCTGGTCCCGACGGCCGAGGTCCCGGTCACCAACCTCCATCGTGACGAGATCCTCGACGCCGCCGAGCTGCCGATCCGCTATGCCGCCTATTCGCCGTGCTTCCGGCGCGAAGCCGGGGCGGCCGGCAAGGACACCCGGGGCATCCTCCGCGTCCACCAGTTCGACAAGGTCGAGATGGTCCTCTTCGAGCGGCCCGAGGCGTCGGCGGAAGCCCTGGAGTGGATGACTGCCCGGGCCGAGGACCTGCTGCAACGCCTGGGCCTCGCCTACCGGGTCCTCCTCATGGCCACCAGGGAGATGGGCTTCACCCAGGCCCGCAAGTACGACCTCGAGGTCTGGTCGCCGGGCGTGGAGCGCTGGCTCGAGGTCAGCTCCTGCTCCAACTTCAAGGACTTCCAGGCCCGCCGGATGGCCGTCCGCTACCGGCCCGAGGCCGGCGCGAAGCCCGAGCTCGTCCACACCCTGAACGGTTCGGGCCTTGCCCTCGCGCGGGTCGTGGCGGCGATCCTCGAGACGTACCAACGGCCCGACGGGTCGGTGGATGTCCCGGCGCCGCTCCGGCCCTACATGGGCATCGACCGGATCGCGCTGCCGGCCTGAAGGCGGGCTCCTTCTTCCGTGCCCGATCTCGGTTTGGAGCTCCCGCCCGGGCACACCCTCGTCTCCTACGCCGAGCGGCCAGACCTGACCCGACCGACCGGACAATTCAACGGCTCCGTCTGGCCCGAGTTCATGCTCCAGGATTCCGCGGCGGACAAGCACTGGCACCTCCTGGACGAGGTCTTCCTCGACTACCAGCTGGTTCTTCTCGATCCCGCGGGTCAGATCGCGGCGACGAACAACAGCGCCCCGCTCGCCTGGGATGGCACCGATGCCGGCCTGCCCGAAGGCTGGGACGCGCAGTTCGAGCAGACGGCCCGCGACCTCGAGGCGGGAGCTCCGGTGAACACGCTCGGTGCCCTCCAGATCGTCGTGGATCCGGCCCGGCGGGGGACCGGCCTCGGTGTGCTCATGGTGAAAGCGATGCAGGCGAACGCCAGGGCACACGGCTTCGCAAGGCTCATCGCCTGCGTCCGGCCGACCGAGAAGGACCGCTATCCGCTCAGCCCGATCGAGCGCTATGCGTTCTGGACGCGACCCGACGGTCGGCCGTTCGACGCCTGGGTCCGCCTGCATGTCGGCCTCGGGGCTCGGATTGTCCGTGGCGTGCCGCGGGCTATGACCATCCGTGGCTCGGTCGGGGACTGGGAACGATGGACGGGCCGGGTGTTTCCGGACACCGGCGACTACATCCTGCCGGTCGCGGCCGCGCCCATCCACATCGATCGCGAGGCCGACGAAGGCGTCTACTTTGACCCGAACATCTGGCTGGTCCACGAGATCTGACTGAACGGCGCCGCTTGGCATGGGCCCGCCGTCCCGACGACCTGACGCCCGCTGCTATTCTCGGCAGCGGAGAGGTGCCGGAGCGGTTGAACGGTCCTGTCTTGAAAACAGGTGGACGCGAGTCCCGTGGGTTCGAATCCCACCCTCTCCGCCAGCCGTGCGAAGGAGCCCGATGCCCCCGCCCAACTGCCCTCACTTCGACACCGGGGTCGAGGTTGACGCTCCCCTCGATGTCTGCACCTCGTGCGTCGAGGTCGGCTCGACCTGGTACCACCTCAGGCAGTGCCTCAACTGCGGCCGCACGAGCTGCTGCGACAACAGCCCGAACCGCCATGCGACCGCCCATTTCCATGAAACGGGACATCCGATGATGCGCTCGGCCCAGCGCGGCGAGGACTGGCGATGGTGCTTCCCCGATGAGCTGATCTACATCCCGGCCGAAGCCGGCGGCTACGAGATCGCCGAGGACTGAGACCGGCCCGCGGCGAGCAGGGTCGCGGCGAGCAGGGTCGTGGCCCGTTCCCGGTCGGGGAACGAGGCCTGGGTCCCCGGTCTCGTGACGCTGTCGGACGCGCAGGTAATCCCCAGGCGCACCGCGCCGCCCTCGCCGAGTCCGAGTGCGAGCCCGACCGCGAAGGCGCCCACGAACGCATCGCCGGCGCCGGTGGTATCCACGGCCGCCACCGCCGTCGCGGCGACACGCGTCACGCTTTCGTCCTCGCCGACGAGCGCCGCGCCCCGCGTCCCCAACGTCACTACGAGGCGGGTCGAGACTCGAGCCGCGAACGCCGCCATCGCCGCGTCCGTGACCTCGCCCTCGGTGCCGGCCAGGATCCCGAATTCGACCTCGTTGGGGATCAGCCAGTCGGTGACAGCGAGGAGCCCGGGTTCGATCGGGGCTGCGGGGGCCGGGTTCAGGACGGTGATCGCCCCGCGGGCTCGGGCGGCACTGAATCCCGCGGCGGTAACGGCCTGGGGAATCTCGAACTGGCCGACGCACGCGTCGAGGGCGGCAAGGCCCCGGATGGTCGCCCCAGCATGCTCGAGCGTCACAAGGCCGTTGGCCCCGGGCACGACGATGATCCGGTTCGTGGCGTCCGCCTCGACCCAGATCGGGGCCACGCCGCTCGATCCCGGGACCCGCATCACGCCCGTCGCGTCGACACCGAGGCGCTCGAAGTTGTCGAGGGTCATGTCGGCGTAGGCATCGTCGCCCAGCGCACCGATGAAGGCGACATCGGCGCCGAGGAGCCGGGCCATCACGGCCTGGTTGGCGCCCTTGCCGCCGAACCCGGACTGGAAGCGCTCCCCGAGGACGGTCTCGCCGGGGCCCGGGGCGCGGCGGGCGTACGTGACGAGGTCGATGTTCATGCTGCCGATGACGGCGATGGCGGCCGGCCGCGCCGACCCCTCGATTGCCACGGACACCCTCCCTCGTCTGGACCCGGACACGATACCGTGGCGGCATGCACGTTCGACGGCTCACCTGGCCGCTCGTCGCGGCCGGGCTGGTCGTCGCCCTTGCCGGATGCGTGACCGGCCAGACTTCACCCTCGCCTGTCGGATCGCCGCGGGTCCACAAGATCGCGATCGCCTACGACATCTCCGGGCGCGGCGACGGCGGCTTCAACGACATCGCCTACAACGGCGCCAGGCGGGCGGCGGACGATCTCGGCGTCGAGCTCAAGGAAGTCACCGCGAAGCTGGACGACACCGATGACGATCGGGCGGAGCGTCTTCGACTCCTTGCCGGCTCCGGCTACGACGCCATCATCGCCGTCGGGTTCACTTACGCCACGCCGCTCCAGAAGGTAGCGGCGGAGTTCCCGAAGGTGAAGTTCGCGATCGTCGACGACGGGACGGTCACGGCCCCCAATGCCTGGGACATCCTGTTCGCCGAGCAGGAGGGCTCGTTCCTCGTTGGGGCGGCGGCCGGCCTGAAGACCACCACCGACAGCGTCGGCTTCATCGGCGCCGTCCAGCTCCCGCTCCTCCAGAAGTTCGAGGCGGGCTACGCGGCCGGCGTCCACGCCGCGAATCCGAAGGCCAGGGTCCAGGTCACCTACCTGAGCCAGCCGCCCGACTATTCGGGCTTCGGCGACCCACCCCACGGCAAGGAGGCGGCCCTCGGGATGTACGACAACGGGGTCGACATCATCTTCGCCGCTGCGGGTGGCTCCGGGGCCGGGGTCCATGAGGCGGCCGCCCAGACCAACCACTGGTCGATCGGGGTCGATGCCGACGAGTGGAAGCTAGAGCCGGCGACCATCCGCGATCACATCCTGACCTCGATGCTCAAGAACTCGAATGTCGGGACGCATCGGTTCATCGGGGAGGCTTCGACCTCCTCGTTCACCCCGGGCATCCACACCTTCGGACTCGCCAACGGCGGCGTCGGCTACGCGACCTCGGGCGGCTTCGTCGACGACATCAAGGCCAGGCTCGATGCCTATGCCGTGGACATCGTGTCCGGCAAGATCGTCGTCCCCCAGACGCCCTGACGGGCCGGCTGGAGAGGCGGCCTCGTGACCCGGCTCCGCAGCACTGCCCTGCTCGGCGTCGCCCCGCTGCTGGCGTTCGCCCTGGCGCTCGCGGTCGCCGTCGGCATCCTGAGGCTGTCAGGCGTCAACGCCTTCGCCGTCCTCGGCGACGCCATGGCCTATGGCCTTCGCCCGGAGACCCTCATCGCGGTGACGAACAAGGCGATCCCGTACTACCTCGCCGGGATCGCCGCGGCGGTCGGCTTCCACCTCCGCCTCTTCAACATCGGCATTGACGGGCAGTACCGGCTGGCCGCCTTCGCAGCAGCGGTGACTGGGGCCGCGATCACCCTGCCGGCGCCCCTCCACGTCGCCGTCAGCGTGGCCGTGGCGACGGTCGTCGGCGGGGCCTGGGCCGCGATCGCCGGCCTCCTCTACGTCCGGCGGGGCGTCAACGTCGTGATCTCGACGATCATGCTCAACGCGATCGCCAGCGGGCTCATCGCCTACCTCCTGTCGCCCGCCCGGCTCGCCCAGCAGGCGGCCGGCAGCAACAACATCACGACAGCCACGATCCCCGAGAGCGGCTGGATCCCGGCCATCCCCATCCCGGCCGGCGACGTCAACGGGCTCGTGGTCCTGGCCGCCCTCGTCGGGATTGGGTACTGGCTCGTCCTGAACCGAACGACGCTCGGGTTCGAGGTCCGGGCGATGGGGCTCTCGCAGCGGGCGGCGACGGTGGCCGGGATCGGTGCACCGAGGCTGGCCCTCCTGACGATGGCCGCGTCGGGGGCGATCGCCGGGCTGGTCGGACTGCCCCAGCTCCTGGGCGCGTCGCACCGGTTCGGGCTGGACTTTCCGTCGGGCCTGGCGTTCACCGGCCTGTCGGTGGCGATCCTGGGCCGGAACCACCCGCTCGGGGTTGCGATCGGAGCGTTCGTCTGGGCCTTCCTGGAGCGCTCGGCCCAGGTCCTGGACCTGGCCGGGGTCAGCAGGGAGATCGTGACCATCCTCCAGGCCGTGATCGTCCTGTCGATCGTCGTCGCCTACGAGCTGGTGCGGCGGGTGCGGGCCCGGCAGGAACGTCGCTACGTGTCCCAGTCCGTGGAGGGAGCGCCGGCGTGACGGCGGCCCGGATGCCGGCATTCGGAGCTCCGCCGTCGTGGCTGCGCGTCGTCGTCGGCCGCGTCGTCCTCGGGTTCGTGGTCCTCTCGCTGCTGAGTGGCGCCTTCGACGCGCCGGACCTCTTCTCCCGCGGTGGGATCGGCGCGACGCTCCGCTTCAGCGCCCCGATCCTCCTGGCCGGCCTTGGCGCCCTGTGGGCGGAGCGGTCCGGGGTCCTCAACATCGGCCTCGAGGGGATGATGATCGCCGGCACCTGGTTCGGGGCCTGGGCCGGCTATCAATGGGGCGTCGGGGCGGCCCTCGTCGCCGGCGTCGCCGCGGGGACGGCCTTCGGGCTCGTCCACTCGCTCCTGACGGTGAGCATCGGCATCGACCAGGCCATCTCCGGGCTGTCGCTGAACCTGCTGGCGGCGGGCCTCACGCGGTTCCTGTCGACGATCACCTTCGCCACGGTCCCCGGCGGTTCGATCACGACCTCGCCGCCCGTGCCCGATTTCCCGACGCTGAGCCTGCCCCTGGTCGATGCCCTGCTCGCGCCCATCGATCGGGCCAACGTCCCGATCCTCAGCGACGCGGCAGCCGTGGTCCTCGGCCTCCTGACCGACGTCTCGGTGCTGACGATCGGGGTCGTGGCGCTCGTCCCCCTGACATGGTGGATCCTGTGGCGGACGCGGCTTGGCCTCCGGCTCCGGGCGGTGGGGGAGCGACCGGAGGCCGCCGACAGCCTGGGCGTGCGGCCGTGGCGCTACCGCTACCTGGCCCTCAGCGTGTCGGGTGGGTTGGCCGGGCTCGGCGGTGTCTACCTCGTGACCGTTGCCTCGAGCCTCTATCGCGAGGGCCAGACAGCCGGCCGCGGTTTCATCGGCCTGGCGACGGTGATCTTCGGCAACTGGAACCCCTGGTCGGTCACGGTCGGTTCGCTGATCTTCGGCTTCACCGATGCGCTCCGGACCCGCCAGGAGGTCACGGTCGGCGTCCTCCTCGTGGGGCTGGGATTGCTGGCTGCCGTCGTGGCCCTTCGACGGGGCCTCGGCCACGACTGGCGGGGAGCGACCTTGTTCGGCGTTCCGGCGGCCGCACTGGTTGCCTGGTTCTGGGTCGTCCACGTCGTCCCGGCCGAGCTCGTCAGCTTCGCGCCCCATCTCACGACGCTCCTCGTCCTGGCGTTCGCCCGGCAGCGCATTCGTCCACCGGCCGTCGTTGGCGAGCCATTCCGGCGTGGCGATCGGCCCTGATGGTCAGTCGATGTCCGAGGGGTGGCGCCGCTTTACCCGCGGGCCGCGCGATGCCGGCGACGGCCGACTGGCAAGCCCGCTTGACGCTCTCGCGGCAGCCCGCCTAGACTCGCGTCCGAACTGAATATGGGCGATGAACAGGACGAGTACCCGTCGGGACGTCGGCAGAGAGATCCGGTGGCTGGTGGAAACCGGAGCGACGACGACAGGGAATGGACCTGGGAGCCTCCGGACCGAACGGCAACCTCGGCGGGCGACCGCCGGCACGCCAAGTAGGCTCCGGCGCAGAGCGCCAGCGATACAGGGCAGCGCCGATCAGCCGCTCGATGTGAGCAGCCCGTCGGTCACGAGTGCGGCAATCGCCGAATGAGGGTGGCACCGCGGAAGGCACGACCTTTCGTCCCGGATGGACGAAGGTCGTTCTTGATTCCCGGGGTTCGCCCGGCGCGGCAGAACAGAGGCGATGTCGACGATGAACAGCAGCGCGGATCCGCTGAGCCTGGCCGAGGCGAGACGCCACTCGGCAACGGCCGACACCGTGCTCCTGCGCGCCACCCGCCCGGCAGATCTCGAGACCCCGATCGGCGCCTTCCTCCGCCTCGACGACGGCACCACGCCCGCCTACCTCCTCGAATCCGTCGAGGGTGGCGAGCGCCTGGGCCGGTACTCCTTCCTCGGCGTCGGGCCGCGGCGTCTCCTCGAGGTTCGAAACGGCCGAGCGCGGATCCAGGATCGCCCGGTCGGAGTGATCGACTACGCCCCCGACCTGCCGATCCACGAGCTCGAGGCGCCGGACCCGCTGGAGGCGCTGCGGTCATTCGTGCGGCGGCGGAAGGTGGCACCCCGGGAAGGCATGCCGCGCTTCACGGGCGGCGCGGTAGGCGCCCTGGCCTACGACGCGGTCTCGGTCTTCGAGCCCTCGGTCCCGCTGCCGGCGGCGGATCCGACGGGCGTCCCGACGGCCGCCTTCATCGAGACCGACCTCGTCATCGTCTTCGACCACCTGACCCATACCCTGTCGGCGATCGCGTCCCTCCACACCGAGGCGCCCGACTTCGAGGGCCGCTACCGGATTGCCGAGGCGGCGATCTTCGAGTCCCTCGAGAAGACATCGCGACCTTCGGCCGCGGAGATGGTCGGGGCATCGATCCGCCGCGACGGCGGCAACGGGACGGGCCCTCGCCAGGAACAGCCCGCAGCCGCGACGCCGATCGACGCGAGCCTCGGCCGCGACGAGTACATCCACGCCGTGGAGGTGGCCAAGGACGCCATCGCCGCCGGCG
>JBEPVB010000084.1:0-10494 GCA_041691215.1 Chloroflexota bacterium | reverse complement strand
GTCGCCGCGGACGCCCCGCAGACGGAGGCCAGACCGGCTCCGGTCTCCCCTGGCGTCGACGTCATCGACCAGCCCGTGTGGCCGGTCGCCGCCACACCCTCGTCGGTGCCGGACCCCGCCCCGGAGGCACCCGCTCCGACGGGCCCGCCGGCCTGGCCGACGGGACCCCGCTGGCCGACGGCAATGCCGGCTCGCCAGGCGCCGCCGCCGGCGACTGCAGCCAACGATCCCCTGGCCGCCCTGATGGCCCGAACTTCGACCGAGGCGATGTGGGCGGCGTCGAGCCGCGACGTGCTCCAGCCGATCGCGGCTGCGGCGGCCGTGGCCGCGGTCCAACCTTGCACGAACTGCGGCATCTCGCTCTCCGCGACGGCCCGCTTCTGCCGCCGCTGCGGCACCCCGCAGGGCTGACCCGGGTCGACCCAGCACGCGGTCCGGCCCGGACATGTCGGCCGGCCGCTGCCGCGAGCGTTTAGCCGTCGTACGTCAGCTACCCGGGGTGGGCCCGGTCTCGGTCCCAGATGCCAATGCCGTCCCGTTGGCTGCGCTCTCGATCGCGAGCCTCCGCTCGTTGCGCTCGGTCACCCAGGCCGCGCCAACCAGGATCGCCTGGAACGAGATGCTGAGCCAGGCCAAGGCCGCGAAGGCCGTGGCCAGGGCGCCGATCGTCGCCGCGGCGCCGATGAGGCGCGGGGCGATGTAGACGAAGATCCGGGCCACGACCGTCAGGAGGAGGGCCACGACCCAGCTCGGCCGCCACGTTGCCGACCATGCCGGATGGATCTCGAACACGTAGTGATAGACGAGGGTCACTCCGCCGACCGCCAGCACGATCGGCAGCACCGCCAGCGTGAGCTGCGTCAGGAACGACACGCCGATGAGGCCGTTCGCGGCCGCTGCGGCGTCGAAGAACGCGGCCAGGGCCGCGAGCACGGCCCCGACCACCACCGACCCGACGAGCATGAGCGCGGCGCCAAAGCCCAGCACGTTGCGCTCGATGAGGTTCCGGGTTCGGAGCCCGCCGGCGATCCGGACGGCCGAATCCTCGAAGGCAAGGATGAAGCGGCTGCCGCCCCAGACCAGGCCCAGGACGCCGACGATCGAGATGGCTCCGGCGGCACTGGCCGACTCGGTGAGGACGAGGCTGACGAGGCCGCGCAGCGGCGGCAGGACGTTGGCGATCGTGTCGATGACCTGGGCCCGGACGATCGGGTCGCGAACCACGAGGCCGGTGAGCCCGGTCGCGACCAGTACCAGGGGCACGATGGCGAAGAGGGCGCTATACGCCAGGCCATTCGCGAGGAGCGCCCCACCGGCGCGGTCGTAGCGGGCCAGGACCGCGCGAATCGTCCGGACCCGGTCCCGCTCGAGGAGCGCCATGATGCGGGCGCTGACCCAGGCCGGGATCATCGTCAGTCCCGGAGGTCCTCGAAGAGGCCCGGCTGGAGCGCATCGGCCCGGACCCGGCGGGGCGGCGCGATGAGGGCTCGAACCTCGCCCCGTCGGACGAAACGCCGGCCACCGAGCTTGATGCTCTGGAGCTTGCCGGTCCGGGCCCACGTCCCGATGGTCGCGGGCCGGAAGCGGACGTTGGCGGTGGCCAGGATCTCGGCGGCCTCGGCCAGGCTGATCCAGTCGGTGGCGGCCATCGTCAATCGCCTCCCGTGGACTTCGTGGTCGTCGGCGAGGACTCGGATCCCGAGGACTGCGTCGGCTTCGCGTCCGTGCCCGAGGCGCTCGAACCTGACTTCGAGTCACCGCCGGATGACGAATCTCCGCTCGCCGACGAAGAGTCCGAACCGGTCGAGGAATCGGCGCCCGAGGAGCTTCGGGACTTGCCGGGCGACGAGGTCGCGGAGCGGTCCTTCTTCGCCCAGCCCGAGCCCTTGAAATGGACCGCCGGCGTCGCCCACGCCTTGCGCATCGTCCCTTCCTTGCCGCAGTTCGGGCAGAACCGCGGCCCTGGGTCGTTGATCCCGTGGATCACCTCGACAACGTGGTGGCAGGCGGAGCATGCGTAGTCGTAGCGAGGCACGAGTCGGACGCGCTCCAGCCCGGTCCGGTCAGCCGCGCAGCAGGCGCATGCCGCACTTGGGGCAGTAGAACGCCCGCTCGTGGGCCGACTGGAAGCCGCAGTGGGGACAGATGACGCCGCCCTGGCCACGTGCGACCGCGGGGCGTTGGACGGCGGTGAGTCCCAGCGAGTACTGGCTGGCGAGGATGTTCGAGAGGATGCCGGTGAGGATCCTCGAGCCGACGCGGTCGGTGTCGCCACGTACGCCGCGGCCGCCCCAGCCCACGACACCCCGGACGATCATGTCGCCCGTCACCTCGTCCCAGTGGGCCGCGACGCCGCCGACAACCGCGTTGTACTCGGGATAGCCCGAGGTGTCGGTCTCGCCGTCGAGCAGCGCCGAGACGAAGGTGTCGAAGGCCAGGTCGACGGCGTCGATCGACTCGAGGACCACGAGGGCGTGGCGCCCGATCGGTGACAGCGCGTGATGGGCATTGAGCCACTGCATCGCTTCCGAGGGCCGAACGATCGTGGGCGAGGCCTGGCTGAACTCTATGGGCAACGGCTCGATGACCTCGACGTCGCTGCGGGCAACGCCGGACAGCATCTGGGGAAGGTCGGCAAGGGCGGCCGGGCCGGCCTTGATCCGGACACCCTCACTAGTCTTGCCGGCGTAGTTCAGGCGAAGCTGATGCTCCTGGGCGACGACCTCTTCGGGCATGGCCATGCCGCTGACCCGGCCCGCGGGCTGGGGCCCGGGCGCCGGGGGCGCCGCGCTGGGCTTTCGGCGAAGGAATTCGAGCGGCACGTGGATCTTTCTCCCCCGGAACGTCGCGAGCACGGATGGGCCTTGCTTCTGACAGGCCTCAACACGGACGGCCCTATCGTAACGCGCTCCTCGACGGATCAGGAGGGGCCGGGCCGCGGCTGGGTTGGTCAGTAGCCACCGGCGAGCGTGAAGACGGCCGCCTCCAACGGACCGAGCGTCACCAGCCCACCGTCCCTGAATTGCGCCGGCCCCTCCAGATGCGTCGAGACGACCAGCTCCCAGCGGCCGCCGGCGCCTGCCTCGACAGGAGCCTCCACGGGCGACTGCCCGAAATTGACCAGGACCAGGGCGAGGCTCTCGCCGGCCCGCCGGAGATAGCCGAGGACGCCCGGCGTCGAGATCGGGAGAAGGGTGAGGTCGCCGCCATGGAGGGCCGGCGATGCCCGGCGGGCCCGCAGCAGGCGTCGATAGAGGGCCAGGATGGAGTCCGGATCGTCGAGCTGGCGTTCGACGTTCCGGGTCGCCGTGTCCGGCGCCAGCCTCATCCATGGTCGACCCGTCGTGAAGCCGGCCCCCGGACCCCCGGTCCAGGGCATCGGGCTGCGGCACTGGTCGCGGTTCCACCATGGAAAGTCCGGGCTGGCGGCGCGCGCAGGCGGGTCCTGGATCTCTTCCAGCGGGACGGCCACGTCGCGGAGGCCGAGCTCCTCCCCGTAATAGAGGAACGCCGTCCCCCGGAGGGTCAGGAGGACCACCGCGGCGGCCCTGGCGATCTCGTCGGGATCGCCGCCGACGGCCAGGCGGCTGGCCGTCCGAGACTGGTCGTGGTTCGAGAGGACCACGGTCGGCCAGCGCTCCGGCCCGAAGGCCGTTTCGCGCTCGACGATTGCCTGGACGAACGCCTCGGACGACCAGGGTTGCTGGAGGAGCTGGAAATCGAAGACCAAGTGGCGATCGGTCACGAACCGGGCGGCCAGGACCGGGTTGCCCTCGAACAGCTCGCCGACGGTCATCCGACCGTCCCGGGCATCGACCACCGCGCGGAGGTCCTCGAGCACTCCCCCGAGGCCTGGCTGGTCCTTGTCGTAGCGATGGACCTGGTGGTCCCACGGCCGGCCGGCCTCGGATCGAAGGGGGTTCGAGCGCAGCTCCTCGTCCTTGAGGAAGCAGTTGAAGACATCGAGGCGGAAGCCGTCGACCCCGCGGTCGAGCCAGCCCTGGATCATCTCGAGCTGGGCGGCCCGGACGCCCGGCTCGCGCCAGTTGAGGTCCGGCTGCTGGGCCAGGAAGGTATGGTCGTAGAACTGCCCGCGGGCCGGCTCGAGGGCCCAGGCCGAGCCGCCGAAGTACGACAGCCAGTTGTTCGGCGGCGAGGTCGTGCCGGTGCCCTCGGGATCGATGCCCTCGTGCCACAGGTACCAGTTGGCATAAGGTCCGCTCCGGCTCGCCCGCGACGCCTGGAACCACCGGTGCTGGTCACTGGTGTGGTTGAGGACCAGGTCGAGGATCACTCGGATGCCTCGCCGATGGGCCTCGGCCACGAGCTCGGCGAAGTCCGCCTCGGTCCCGAACCGAGGGTCGATGGCCGCGTGGTCCGCGACGTCGTAGCCCGCATCGAGGCCGGGCGACGGGAAGATCGGCGACAGCCAGATGGCATCCACTCCCAGCCCATCGGGGCCATGGCCAAGATAGTCGAGGTGGTCGATGAGGCCGCGCAGGTCGCCCAGGCCGTTGCCGTCGCTGTCGGCAAAGCTCCGCGGATACACCTGGTAGACGACGCCATGACGCCACCAGTCGCCGCCGAAGGCGAAGGGCCGATCCGGAGGCTCGTTGGCGGGTGCTGTCAACTGCAAATCACTTCAGGTTCGGACGATGCTCGTCGGCGGCGGCGTGGCATCGGAGGATGGTCGAATGGTAACCAAGGCGACTTGACGGACGGCCTCCAACACGCTAGTAATGCGCGTTACTGACGCGAGTTAGTGTCACCTCCGGCGACGTCCCCGGTCAAGTCTCCTGAGTCGACCTCGAGGACCCCTGATTGTCGAAGCTCCGCCATCGACCGACGAGCGTTGATGTGGCCTCCCGGGCCGGCGTGTCCCGGACAACGGTCTCTCTCGTCCTCAACGATCGCAGCAGCTCCATCCCCGACACGACACGGCAGCGGGTTCTCAACGCGGCCCGGGATCTTGACTACCACCCCCACCATTCGGCCCGTGGCCTTGCCGGCGGCCGGAGCCACACCCTGGCCCTCGTCCTCCGCCAGTCGGCCGAGCAGATCGCCGGCGACGCCCTCCTTGCTGAGACCCTCCGAGGCCTGGCCGGGGCGGCCCGCTCCGCCCACTATCGCGTCCTGGTCGAGCCGCTGACCCCGGGCGAGGCGACCTACGGAGACCTGGTCCGCTCGCATCGCGCCGACGGCGCGGTGGTGTCCGGTCCCCTCTTCGACGATCCTGAGCTGTCCGACCTCGTCGGCGACGGTTTCCCGATCGTGATCCAGGGCAACCTGCCGGGCTCCTCCGCCCCCAGCGTCGACATCGACAACGTCGCCAGCGCCCGGGGCGCGGTCGACCACCTCATCGAACTCGGCCATCGCCGTATCGCCTGCATCACCAACGCTCCCCTGACCTACACCTCGGCGGCCGATCGCCTGGCCGGCTATCGGGCCGCCCTCGAGGGGGCCGGGTTGGCGGTCGACCACGACCTCATCGAAGAGGGCGGCTTCGACGCCGCGAGCGGGCATCGGGCGATGGCCGCCGTCCTTGCCCGGACTACGCCGGAGGCAGTCTTCGCGGCCAGCGACGTCATCGCCCTCGGCGTCATCGGGGCGCTTCGCGAGGCGGGCCTGGCGGTCCCCGAGGACGTCTCGGTGATCGGCTTCGACGACATTCCCCTGGCTGCCTACTTCGATCCACCCCTGACCACCGTTCGGCTGCCGGCCAATGATCTGGGGCTGGCCGCCGGAATGGCGCTCCTCGACCTCATCGCGGGTCGCGACGTCCCGCTTCGAACGTTGCTTGCCACCCGGATCGTGATCCGGTCGTCGACCGCCCCGCGGGCGACGTGATCGTCTTGGGAACCCCGACCGGCTGAGAACCGGAACGGACCGGAGGAGTGGGCCGCCCTAGCGGTCCAGAAAAGGAGTCGCGTAGATGCAACGAGCAGGAACAGGTTGGCGACGCTTGACCGCCTTGGGCGCGGTCGCCGTCCTGACCGCCGCCGCGTGTGGCTCGAGCACGACAGGCAACGGCAAGTCGGTCACCGTCATCGGGACGTGGGCCGGCGACGAGCAGACGAAGTTCCTGGCCATGGTGAAGCCATGGGAGACCCAGACCGGCAACACCGTCAAGTACACGGGCACCCGTGACATCAACACCGTCCTCGCGGCGGGCGTCGGCTCGGGTGTCCTGCCCGACCTCGCCGGCCTCCCCGGCCCGGGCCAGATGGCCGAGTACGCCAAGGCCGGAGCCCTCAAGCCCCTCGACAGCGTCCTCGACGTCGCCACCTACAAGAGCGAGACGGCACCGGCCCTCGTCGCCCTGGGAACCATCGATGGGAAGCTCCAAGGGGTCTTCGTCAAGGCCGCCGTAAAGGGCCTCATCTGGTACAACCCAACGCTCCATGACTACGCGTCGGCGCCGCCGGCGACCTGGACCGACCTCATGTCCCAGGCCACCGCCAACAAGGGCAGTGCCCAGGCAATCTGGTGCCTCGGCCTCGGCAGCGGCGCAGCCTCCGGCTGGCCCGGCACCGACTGGATCGAGGACATCGTCCTCCGCCAGTCCGGGTCGCAGGTGTACAACGACTGGTGGGCGGGCAAGGTCAAGTGGTCCTCCGACCAGATCAAGAAGGCCTTCCAGACGTACCTCACCGACGTCGTCGCGAACATCGCCGACCCGGTGGCGGCCGTCGACCCGACGAAGGACTTCAGCCTTGCCGGAGATCCCCTCTTCAGCAGCCCGCCTGGCTGCGAGGTCTTCCACCAGGCCAGCTTCATCACCGGCCTCGGTGCGTTCAAGGCCAAGAAGTCCGGCACCGACTACAACTTCTTCCCATTCCCCGATATCGATCCCGCGTTCGCCGGTTCCGTTGAAGGCTCCGGCGACCTGTTCGGCATGTTCCATGACACGGACGCGGCGAAGTCACTGATGAAGTACCTCGTCACGGCTCCGGCCCAGGACATCTGGGTCAAGGCCGGCGGTGCGCTTTCCGCAAACAAGAGCGCGGTCGACTACCCGGACGACATCAGCAAGCGTTCGGCGGCCCTCCTGACCGGTGCCAAGAACTTCGTGTTCGACGCGTCGGACCAGATGCCGACCGCCATGAACGCGGCCTTCTGGACCGCGATGCTGACCGTGACCAAGGACCCGTCGCAGCTCGACGCGACCCTGGCCTCGCTCGACAAGGTCCAGGCATCCGCCTACACGCCGTAGGGTCAATCGTGTATCGGGGAGCGGCCGGTGCCGCTCCCCGATGACCGCTCAGTCGGGAGGGAGACATGGATCCTCGGCTGGTGACCGCGGCCTTCGTGGTGATCGGCGTGCCCGCGGTCATCGTCGGGTACATCTACGGCACGGAGCTGGTGCTCCGAAGGGCGTCCGAGAAATTACGGTCGCGGGCGCGGCCGTGGCTGTGGCTACTCCCGGCGCTGCTGTTCCTCTTCGCATTCCTCGTCTATCCGACGATCCTGACGATCCTCCGGAGCTTCCAGGGCAAGCTCGCTGGAACGTTCGTCGGGATCGACAACTACACGTGGTTCTTCACGAGCCCCGACGCGCTCGTCGCGGTTCGCAATAGCGCGATATGGGTTGTCCTGTTGACCCTGTTCACGGTTGGCCTCGGCCTGATCATCGCGGTCCTCGTCGACCGCGTTCGCTACGAGCAGGTCGCCAAGTCGGTGATCTTCGTCCCCCTGGCGATCAGCATGACCGCGGCCTCGGTGATCTGGCGGTTCATGTTCGAGTACCAGTCGAAGGGCCTGCCCCAGACGGGCACGCTCGACGGGATCGTGACCTTCCTGGGCTTCAACCCGATCTCCTGGCTGCAGATCGACCAGTTCGCCCTGAACACGATCCTCCTGATCATCGTCATGACCTGGATGTGGACGGGCTTCGCGATGGTCATCCTGTCGGCCGCCCTCAAGGGCATCAGCCCGGAGCTGCTCGAAGCGGCCCGGGTCGACGGTGCGACGGAGTGGCAGGTGTTCCGGGGGATCGTCTTCCCGCTCCTGCTGCCAACCATCGCCGTCGTCTCGACGACGATCGTCATCACGGCCCTCAAGGCCTTCGACATCGTGTACGTCATGACCGGCGGCAACTTCGGGACCCAGGTCGTCGCCAGCGAGATGATCAGACAGTCATTCAACTTCGGTGAGTTCGGCCGAGGCAGCGCCCTGGCCGTGATCCTCCTCATCGCGATCATCCCGGTGATGCTCGTCAACATCAACCGCTTCCGAGCCCAGGAGGCGATCCGATGACCGCCGTGCCAGCCGTCCGGGGATCCGCTGCGGCCGCCCCGCCGCGGCGCCGGAATCCGCTGTTCGGGCGCCTCGCCCTCCACGGGACGCTTGTCGTCCTGATGTTCATCTGGCTGCTGCCGACGATCGGCCTGTTCGTCAACTCGTTCCGCTCGGCGTCGGCGATCTCGTCGTCCGGCTGGTGGACGGCCCTCTTTCCACCGACAGGCTTGACGCTCGACAGCTACGCCAAGGTTCTCGACTCGACCAATATCGCAGGCGGCTTCATCAACAGCCTGTTCATCACGATCCCGGCCACGATCATCCCGATCTTCGTGGCGGCCTTCGCGGCCTACGCCTTCAGCTGGATGAACTTTCCCTTCCGGAACGGGCTTTTCGTCCTCGTCGTGGGCCTCCTCGTGGTGCCCCTCCAGACGACGTTCATCCCCATCCTCCAGACCTATGGGAAGCTCGGGATCGCCGGCGACTTCCTGTCGGTCTGGCTCGCCCACACCGGCTACGGCCTGCCATTCGCGATCTACCTGTTGCGGAACTTCATGGGCTCGCTGCCCAAGGAGATCTTCGAGTCGGCCTACATCGACGGGGCAAGCCCGGTCACGGCCTTCTTCCGGCTGGCCCTGCCGCTGAGCATCCCGGCCATCGCCGCCCTGGCGATCTTCCAGTTCCTCTTCGTCTGGAACGACCTGCTGGTCGCCTTCATCTACATCGGCGCGGTCACCCCTGACAACCTGCCGATGACGGTCCAGATCGCCAACCTCGTCAACCAGTTCGGGGCGGGCTTCGAGCTCCTCGGACCGGCGGCCTTCATCTCGATGGCCCTGCCGCTCGTGGTCTTCTTCTCGCTCCAGCGCTACTTCGTCCGGGGCATCACCGGCGGTGCCGTCAAGGGCTGAATCAAGCAGACCGAGCCAGCTCCTCCTCTACGCCCACCGCGGCGGTCCCCGCCGCGGTGGGCGAAAACATGACCGGGCGAAGTCAGCACCGCGCAGCTCCCGGGCCGTGCGTGGCCTGGGGCTCAGCCCGCCAGGCGGGACTGCAGGCGCTCCACGCGCTCGACGAGCTCCGCCTCGCTGGCGCGGGCCGCCTCCACGACGGCCGGCGGGGCCTTCTCGACGAACGCGGCATTGGCCAGGCGCGCCCTCGCCGCCGCGAGAAAGCCCTCTGCCTCAGCCAGCTCGCGCTCGAGGCGCGCTCGATCGCGATCGCCGCTCCCATCGGCGGCGGGCGTGACCCGCGCCTCGAGGTCGTCGGAGATGACGACCAGGACACCGGGCTTAGGCGCCGCCGCGTCTCCCCGGGCCGTCAGGGTAAGGGGTCGCGCGCGAGCCAGCCGCTCGAGGGCCGGGGCGAGCGCATCGAGCGCGGCGCGCCGCTCACTCGGGGCGATGACCTCGAGCGGCAGCCAGAGGCCCGGCTCGATGCCCGCCTCGGCGCGAGCGTTGCGGATGCCCCGGACGAGCTCGACGAGCGAGCTGACGGCCTCGTCGGCCGAGGCGTCGGGATCACCCGCGCTCGGCCAGTCCGCGACGATGAGCAGCGCCGGATCCCCGGCCCCATGCGGAATCGCGGCCCACAGCTCCTCGGTCAGGAACGGCATCACCGGGTGGAGGAGGCGAAGGTAGGTATCGAGCGCGTCGACCAGCGTCCACCAGGTCGCCTCGCGCGCCGCTTCCGGCAGCGATGCATCGCCGAGACGCGTCTTGGCCAGCTCCAGGCCCCAGTCGCAGAACTCCGTCCAGATCGCGTCGTAGAGGGCTCGCGTGACCTCGGCGAACTGGAACCCGGCCATGGCCTCGTCGACGCACGCGACCGTGGCTGCGGCGCGGGAGCGGATCCAGCGCTCGGCGAGGCCCAGCTGGGCGGGATCCGGCACCTGGCGCGGCGTGCCCGCCGCGATCGACGCGGGTCGCGCCCCGATCACGAAGCGGGTCGCATTCCAGAGCTTGTTGGCGAAGTTGCGCCCGTCCTCGAGGCGCTCGGCCCGGAACTTCTGGTCGTTGCCCGGTGACGTTCCGTGGACGAGGGCGAAGCGCAGCGCATCGGCGCCTGATTCGGTGATCGCCTCGAGGGGGTCGACGACGTTGCCCTTGGTCTTCGACATCCGCTTGCCGTAGGGATCCTTGACCAGGCCGTGCAGGTAGACGGTCCGGAAGGGCGCCTTCTCGGCAAGGCCCAGGCCGAGCATCATCATCCGGGCGACCCAGAAGAAGATGATGTCGTAGCCGGTCTCCATGACCG
>JBEPVB010000083.1:0-10594 GCA_041691215.1 Chloroflexota bacterium | reverse complement strand
GCTCGAGGACCTGGCGGACCGCGGCGACGAGCTGCTGGAGGGGCGCCTCGATGGCTTCCATGACCTCGGACGAGGTGATCGGGATGGTCCGCGGCAGGCCGGCGATGAGATCGCGGCCCCGGACCTCCATCGTCAGCTCGCGTTCGAGCGGCAGGGCCGTCCCGATCTGGATCTTGACCTCTTCCGCGGTCCGCTCCCCGATCATGAGGTTGTATTTCTTGCGGATGTAGGTGGCGATGGACTCGTCGAACTTGTTGCCCCCGACGCGCAGGGAGGTCGAGACGACGATCCCGCCGAGGGCGATGACGGCGATCTCGCTCGTGCCGCCGCCGATGTCGATGACCATGTTCCCGGACGGCCCGCTGATCGGGACGTTGGCCCCGATCGCCGCGGCCAGGGGCTCCTCGATGAGGTAGGCCTCCTTGGCTCCGGCCTTGAGGGCGGCATCCCGGACGGCCCGCTTCTCGACCGAGGTCACGCCCGCCGGGACACTGATCATGACCTCCGGCCGGCCGAACATGAACTTGCCCTGGGTGGCCTTGCCGATGAAGAAGCGGAGCATCGCCTCGGTGATGACGTAGTCGGCGATGACGCCATCCTTCATCGGCCGGATGGCGGTGATGTTGCCGGGGGTCCGACCGATCATCTCGCGGGCTTCCTCGCCCACGGCGCGGATGCGGTTCTCGTCATCCACCGCCACAACGGACGGTTCCTGGATCACGATGCCCTTGCCCTCGACGTGGACAAGCACGTTGGCGGTGCCGAGGTCGATGCCGATCTTCATGCAGGTGTGCCGGGATCCCCTTCCTGGAGGCGCTCGATCCTGGCGCCGAGGTCCAGGAACTTCGCCTCGATGTTCTCATACCCTCGCCGGACGTGGTGCCCGCCGTGGATCGTGGAGGTGCCCTTGGCCGCCAGCGCGGCCAGGATGAGCGACGCACCGGCACGCAGGTCCGAGATGTCGACCTCGGCGCCGCGCAGCCTGGCCGGGCCGTCGACGACAGCATGATGGGGATCCGGGAGCTCGATCGCGGCGCCCATCTTGCGCAGCTCGGTCATCCACTCCAGGCGATCCTCGAAGATCGATTCGTAGATCGAGGAGCGGCCCTTGGCCTGGGTCAGGAGGACGCTCGTCGGCGGCTGGAGGTCGGTGGCCAGGCCCGGATAGGGCGCCGTCTCGATGTCGATCGGCTGGAAGTCGCCGGGCCCGACCTTGGTGGCATCGATGCCAAGGGTGTCCTTGCCGCAGTCCACGGCCACGCCCATCCGGCCGAGGATCTCGACCAGGGCTTCGAGGTGGTCGCAGCGGGCGCCCTCGAGGGTCACCTGGCCGCCGGTGATCGCGGCCGCCACGGCGAACGTGCCGGCCTCGATCCGGTCCGGGACCACGTGGTGGTCGGCACCTCGGAGGCGCTTCTTGCCCTGGATCTCGATCGTGTCGGGGAAGGTCCGCTGGACGTCGGCGCCCATCTTCTGGAGGAACGCGACGAGGTCGTCGATCTCGGGCTCCTGGGCGGCCGGTCGGATCACGGTGTGGCCCTCGGCCAGGGTCGCCGCCAGCATGGCGTTCTCGGTGCCCATGACCGACACGAACGGGAAGCGGATCTCGGCCCCCCGGAGGCGGCCGGGGGCCTTCGCGTAGTAGTAGCCGTAGCGATAGTCGATGTCAGCGCCCATGGCCCGCATCGCGTCGACGTGGAGGTCGACCGGGCGTCGCCCGATGCGGTCGCCGCCGGGGTTGCTGATGATGACCTCGCCGAAGCGCGTCAGGAGCGGCCCCAGGAGCATGAAGCTGGCCCGCATCTTGGCCGCCGCCTCGAGGGGCACGAAGAGCCAGTCCACGTCGCCGGCCGAGATCTCGTACGTGTTCGGGACGGGATGGTCGACGACGACGCCGAGATCGCGGAGGGTCTCGGCCATGACCCGCACGTCCTCGATCTCGGGCACGTTCGTGAAGCGGCAGCGCTCCCCGGTCAGGCAGGCCGCGGCGAGCATCTTGAGGGCCGCGTTCTTGGCCCCCGCGATCGGGACCGTACCGCGCAGGACGGCGCCGCCCTCGACGCGGAAGAGCTCCTTGGGGACCGGCTGGGGGACGTATTCCCAGTGGAACGGCCGCTGATCAACCACCGGCCTCATCCGCGATGACGCGGACCCTCCCGGTGGCGACGCTCGGCGAGGCGCTGGCGAAGGAGGGCGACCTGGAGCGACGCTCGGGCGACAGCCAGGTCGGCCGGCTCCTGGAAGCCGCCCTCGAGGGCCTTCTCGGCCTCACGACGGGCCTCGCCCGCCTTCTCGAGGTCGATGTCCGAGGCCATGTCGGCCATCTCGGCCATGACCACGACCTTGTCCGGCCGGACCTGCAGGAAGCCGCCGGCGATGGCGAAGGTCTCGACCTGGCCGCCCTTGCGGATCCGGAGCTCGCCGACCCCGAGCATGGCCACCAGCGGCGCGTGGTGGGGCAGCACGCCGAGCTCGCCCTCGGTGCCGGGCAGGGTCACGGCATCGACCACGTCGCTGTAGGCCAGCTTCTCGGGCGTGACGATCTCGAGCTGGAGGGGCATGTCGCTCAGGCTTCCAGCTTCTTGGCGTTCTCGCGGACGTCGTCGATGGTGCCGGCCAGGAAGAAGGCCTGCTCGGGCAGGGTGTCGGTGTTGCCCTCGAGGATCTCCTTGAACGAGGCCACCGTGTCCTTGATGTTGACGTACTTGCCGGATCGGCCGGTGAAGACCTCGGCCACGAAGAACGGCTGGCTCATGAAGCGCTGGAGGCGCCGCGCCCGGGCGACCGTGGACTTGTCCTCCTCGGACAGCTCGTCGATGCCAAGGATGGCGATGATCTGCTCGAGATCGCGGTAGCGCTGGAGGACGCGCTGCGTCTCGCGGGCGACGTCGTAGTGCTCCTGGCCCACGACGAGCGGATCGAGGACCCGGGACGTGGACGTGAGCGGGTCGACCGCGGGGTAGATGCCAAGCTCGGCGATGTTGCGCTCGAGGCGGATCGTGGAGTCGAGGTGGCCGAAGGTCGTGGCCGGGGCGGGGTCGGTGTAGTCGTCGGCCGGCACGAAGACCGCCTGGAGAGAGGTGATCGAGCCCTTCTTGGTCGAGGTGATCCGCTCCTGGAGGGCGGCCATCTCGGTGGCCAGGTTGGGCTGGTAGCCGACCGCCGACGGCATCCGGCCGAGGAGGGCGGAGACCTCCGAGCCGGCCTGGGTGAAGCGGAAGATGTTGTCGATGAAGAGGAGGACGTCGCGGCCCTCCTCGTCCCGGAAGTACTCGGCCATCGTCAGGCCGGTCAGGCCCACCCGCTGGCGGGCCCCGGGCGGCTCGTTCATCTGGCCGAAGACGAAGGCCGTCTTGGCGATGACGCCCGACTCGGTCATCTCGTGGATGAGGTCGTTGCCCTCGCGGGATCGCTCGCCGACGCCGGCGAACACGGATACGCCGGCGTGCTCCTGGGCGACGTTCCGGATCAGCTCCTGGATGATGACCGTCTTGCCGACGCCGGCGCCGCCGAAGATGCCGATCTTGCCGCCCTTGCGGAAGGGGCAGATGAGGTCGATGACCTTGAGGCCCGTCTCGAAGACCTCGACCTCGGTCGACTGTTCGTCGAAGGCCGGTGCGGTGCGGTGGATCGGGAGCATGGTCTTGGCCTTGACCGGGCCCTTGCCGTCGATGGGGTGGCCCAGGACGTCGAAGACGCGGCCCAGGGTGACGTCGCCGACCGGGACGGTGATCGGGGCGCCGGTGTCGACCGCGTCGATGCCCCGGGGCATGCCGTCGGTGGTGGTCATGGCCACGGCCCGAACCCAGTTGTTGCCGAGGTGCTGCTGGACCTCGCAGGTCAGCGTCCCGCCGCCCGGCAGGGCGAGCTCGACGGCGTTGTAGATGGCCGGCAGCTGGCCGGCCGGGAACTCGATGTCGACGACGGGTCCGGTGATCTGGATGACCCGGCCGGTCGCGGGAGCAGTGGCGGTCGCCATGGTGTCTTGATGCCTCCTGGTGCGCGCCGTCAGTGCGCCTGGGCGCCGGTCGCGATCTCGATCATCTCGCGGGTGATGTTGGCCTGGCGGACCTTGTTGTAGGCGAGGGTGTACTCCTCGATCAGGTCGTCGGCATTTTCGGTGGCGTTCTTCATGGCGACCATCCGCGACGATTCCTCGGAGGCCTTCGCCTCAAGGACCGCCTGGAACAGGCGCGCGGCGACGTAGCGCGGGAGGAGCTGCTCCAGCACCGCAGTGGGGTTCGGTTCGAAGATGAACTGGTTGCCGGGGATGCCCTCGGTGTCCTCGGCTGCCTTCACCGGCAGGAGGGTCTCGAGCTGGGCCCGCTGGACGAGGGTCGACACGAAGCGGGGAAAGACGAGGTCGACCTGCCCGAACTCGTGGCTGATGAAGCCGTCGGTGATGAGCCGGGCAAGGGGCAGGACGTCGGCGAACGCCGGCCGGTCGCCGAAGCCCGCGAAATGGGCCTCGAGCGGCACCCGGCTGCGGCGCATCGCATCGCGACCCTTGCGTCCGACGCTGACGACCGTGATCTCGCCCTTGTGCTCGGTGATCGCCCGGGCGGCGAAACGGATGGTGTTGGTGTTGAGCGGGCCGGCCAGCCCGCGATCCGAAGTGATGAGCACGATCAGGCGCTTGCCGGTCTCGGAGTGATCCGCAAGCAGGGGGTGCTCCTCCTGGCCGAGGACCGCCGCGAGATCGGCCAGGACCTCGTCGATCTTCTCCGAGTAGGGCCGGGCCGTGAGCGTGGCGTCCTGGGCCCGCTTGAGCTTGGAGGCGGCCACGAACTGCATGGCGCGGGTAATTTGCTTGATCTTGGCGACGTCGCGGATCCGGCGACGCAAGTCCCGCTGTGAGGCCATGCGTCAGGGACCTCGGCCGCTGCTGCCATAGCGGCGGGGTGCGGCTCGAAGGATCGAAAACGTGCTCAAGCGAGGAAGCTCTCGCGGAACTTGACGATCGCTTCATCCAACGATTTGGCGATCTCGTCGGTGAGGGCTCCGCCCTTGGCCAGGTCCTTGAGAATCGTCGGCTGTTCGGCCTCGAGGTAGCGGAAGAACTGGGTCTCGAAGTCCTTGACCCGGTTGGTCGGAACGTCGTCGAGCTTGCCCGTCGTGGCGGTGTACAGGATCGCGACCTGGTTCTCGACCGGGACGGGCTGGTACTGGGGCTGCTTGACGACCTCGGACAGCTTCTCGCCCCGGGTCAGCTGATCGCGGGTGGCCTTGTCCAGGTCGGACGCGAACTGGGCGAAGGCAGCCAGGGACCGATACTGGGCAAGGTCCAGGCGCAGTGGCCCGGCGACCTTCCTCATGGCCTTGGTCTGGGCGGCCGAGCCGACGCGGCTGACGGAGATGCCGATGTTCAGGGCAGGCCGCTGGCCGGCGTTGAAGAGATCGGTCTCCAGGAAGATCTGGCCGTCGGTGATCGAGATGACGTTGGTCGGGATGTAGGCGGACACGTCCCCGGCCTGGGTCTCGATGATCGGCAGGGCCGTGATCGAGCCGCCGCCGTTCTCCTCGTTCATCCGGGCCGCCCGCTCGAGGAGCCGGCTGTGGAGGTAGAAGACGTCGCCGGGGTAGGCCTCACGGCCCGGCGGCCGGCGGAGCAGGAGGGCCATCTCGCGGTAGGCCCAGGCGTGCTTGCTGAGGTCGTCGTAGATGCACAGGGCGTCCTTGACCGTCTTGCCCTCGATCTTGACGCCGACCTCCATTACCTCCTCGGCCATGGCCACCCCGGAGTACGGCGCGAGGAACTGGAGCGGGGCGGCCTCCTCGGCGCCGGCTACGACCACGATGGTGTGCTCCATGGCGCCGTACTTCTCGAGGATCGCGACGGTGTTGGCGACGGTCGAGAGCTTTTGGCCGATGGCCACGTAGACGCAGACCAGGCCCTTGCCCTTCTGGTTGATGATCGTGTCGATCGCGATCGCGGTCTTGCCCGTCTGGCGGTCGCCGATGATCAGCTCGCGCTGGCCGCGCCCGATCGGGATGAGGGCATCGATGGCCTTGATCCCGGTCTGGACCGGGGTGTCGACGGGCGACCGGACGATGACGCCGGGGGCGATGCGCTCGACCGGGCGTGTCTTCGTGGTCTTGATCGGGCCCTTGTCGTCGATCGGCCGGCCGAGCGGGTCGACGACCCGTCCAACGAGGGCCTGGCCGACCGGGACCTCGACCACCCGACCGGTGGTCTTGACCGTGTCGCCTTCCTTGATCGCCCGGGCGTCGCCGAGGATCACGGCTCCGACCGTCTCCTCCTCGAGGTTGAGGGCCATGCCGCGGACGCCGTTGGGGAACTCCAGGAGCTCCGACGACAGGGCGCCGGCCAGGCCGTAGACCTGGGCGATGCCGTCGCCGACCTCCACCACGGTCCCGACGCTGCGCGTCTCGGCGCCCTGGTCGAAGGTGTCGATCGCCGACTTGATGATGCTGATGATCTCGTCCGAGCGAATGGCCATTGGTTCTCCGTTTCGGGCGCCTTCGGCCCGCTGATCCGCCGTCAGGCGGGTTGGGTGGCCTAGCGGGAGCCCGCCACGAGCTGGTCGCGGAGCCGCTCCAGGCGGCCGCGGACGCTCGCATCGAGCAGTTGATCGCCGATCCGGACGGTGAGTCCGCCGATGAGCTCGGGATCGACCTCCGCCCGGAGGCTGACCTTGGAGCCGGTCATCGCCCGGACCCGCTCGCCGACGGCGTCGGTTTCCGTTGCCGTGAGGGGCGCGGCGCTCGTGACGACGGCCTCGACGACGCCGTTGCGGCGGTTGAGGAGGCGAGTGAACTCGGTGGCGACGACCGGCAAGGCCCCGAACCGGCCGCGCTGGGTGAGCAGCCGGGCGAGGTTGAGAACGCCACCGGGGACGCGGCCCTCGAGGAGCTGGTTGACCGTGGCCTGCCGTTCGGCGTGCGGGATCGAGGGATTGTCGAGGACGTGCAGGACGCCCTCGTCGGCGGCGAAGCGGGCAGCCAGGGCCAACCCCTCCGCCCAGGCGTCGAGCGCCTTGTCACGGGTGGCCAGCTGGAAGGCGGCCTCCGCGTAGCGGCGCCCGGCGGTCGTGGGTCGGCTCATCAGTTGCGCTTGTCCTTGGCCTTCTTGACGTCGCCGGCCGAATCGGCGAGGAACTCCTCGACGAGGCGGCGCTGGCGGGCATCGGTCATGGTCTCGCCGACGACCTTGCCGGCCGCGGCGAGGGCGAGGTCGGCGACCTCGGCCCGGAGGTCCGCGATCGCCCGCTGCTTCTCGGCTTCGATGTCCGCGGTCGCCCGTGTGCGCATCCGCTCCAGCTCCTCGCGGGTCGCGGCGATGTCCGCGTCACGCGTCTCCTGGGCCACCTTCTGGGCCCGGGCCAGGATCTCGTTGGACTCGCGCCGGGCCTCGGTCAGGGCGGCCAGCCGCTCCTGCTCGGCGCTTTCGCGATCCTTGCGCGCCTGTTCCGCGTCCTTGAGGCCCTGCTCGATCCGCTCGCGGCGGGTGGCGAGCATGGACGAAACCGGTTTGAAGGCGAACGTCCAGATCAGGACCAGGAACACGACCGCGTTGGCGGCCGCGATGATCACCTGGAAGAGGTTGATCTGGAACAGGGCCTCCGCGGCCGCGCCCACGGGTACGACCTGATGCCCGGCGCTCGTCGCGACGGCCAGAAGACCCATCATCCGTGCTCCCTGCCCCGCCGGTTACTTGATGAAGATCGCAAGCAGGCCGACGACGATCGCCAGGACGCCGAGGCCTTCGGCGAACGCCGCCAGGATGATGGCGATGCCGCGGATCTGGCCCGCCGCGTCGGGGTTCCGGCCGATGGCCGAGGCCGACAGTCCGGCAAGGATGCCGATCCCGATGCCGGGGCCGATGACCCCGAGTGCCGCGAGTCCGGCGCCGATGTGTTCCATTCCAGACTTCCTCCTGTTCCCCGGACGAGCCGCCCGGGATCATGCGTAGCGTGGTGGACCGAGCTGGTGCGAGGCGTCAGTGGCTGGGCTGCAGGGCAGGCGGCCCGTTGCCGTCGGCTGCCGCGATCACCTCTTCGGCGAGATGGCCCTCCTCCTCGTGGTGGCTCTCGATGGCCAGGACGATGAACATCAGCGTCAGGACGCTGAAGATTAGGGCCTGGATCGCGTTGAGCATCAACTCCAGCGCGATGAGGAGGACGGGGATGAAGCCGATCGTGAGGGCGGTGATGACCCCGAGGGCCACCTCACCGCCGTAGATGTTGCCGAAGAGTCGCATCGACAGCGTGACCGGCTTGACGAACTCGAGCATGAGCTCGATGAGGCCGACGAACATGGCGATGAACCCTGCGCCGATGCCTTTCTTGAACTCGTAGACAGGGAAGAACTTGCCGAGATAGCCCCACAGCCCCAGGTGGCGGATGCCCTCGACGTGGAAGATCGTGAAGCTGATGAGGGCCATCCCGATAGTGATGTTGACGTCGCTGGATGGGGCCCGCAGGAAGTCGACCTTGCCGACCGGCGGCACCAGCCCGATCCAGTTGTCGAACAGGACCAGCAGGAAGAACGCGGCGAAGATGGGGATGTAGGGCCGCGCGGCAGGACCCGCCAGCCCGAGCCCGAAGTCGCTCAGCGATTCGTAGGCGAACTCGAAGAGGTTCTGGCCTCGGCCGGGCAGCAGCGCGCCGCCGCGGGCCATGACGATGGCCGCCACGAGGACGATGGCCATCACGATCCACATCGTCAGGATCGTTGAGCTGATGCTGGGATGGAAGGTCACGAGGTCGGCCGCGCTTGGCGCCGAGTCGGGCGCGAAGTCGATGACGGTCGCCGGCGCCGGGAACTCGAGGCTGCTCTCGATGAAGCAGACCGGGAACGAACAGGCCTCACCGGGTTGGCCCTTCGGAAAGGGCGGGAAGGCAACGAACGCGAGGGCGTCGACGAGGATGACCCCGGCAATGAGGGCCAGCCAGCGCGAGGACAGGCGGCGGCCGCGTTTGGGCTCGGCTGCGCCACTCGGATCGTCGGCGTCCGCGACCGTCTCGGTCGCGAGCTGCTCGCTCGACAACGCTCCCTCCACATGCGCGAGCGCGGCCCTGCGCCGCGCTCGATCTCGATCTGGCCGACCGCCTGGTCGCTATCCGATCGTCTTGAGGAACCTGCTGACCAATCGGTAGATCATGGCCGTTCCCAACCCGGCGCCGACGAGGAACCCGACGATCAGGAAGAGCGGCAAGGTTCCCAGTCGCTCGTCGGCCCAGTGGCCGGCCAGCACGCCGATCAGGGTCGTGACCAAGAGAATCAAGCCGATTTCGGAAAAGAGCGCGATGTACGCGCCGGCACGTCCGGGCTCGATCACGGGCGACCTGACAAAGCCCGCGGAGTATAGCAGGCAGGCCCCGCCGGCCGCCACGGACGGGGCGTGGAACTAGGGGCCGGCCGTGTACGCGTCGAGCTGGGTTGCGACCCCGGCCGAGACGACGCCCGTGCCGCCCAGGATGATGATCCGGCCGGGCTTGAGGCGGGTCAGCTCGGTGGCCACGCTGGCCGTGATCGAGGTCCCCGGGATGAGCAGGATCGGGCCGCCCAGCTTGCCCGCCAATGGGGCTCCGGCGAGGGCATCGGCGAAGCCCAGGCCGGTGGCAATGAAGGCGACGCCGGTGCCGGTCGGGTAGTAGGCCCGGCTGACGGCGGCCGAGGTGGCGTAGCGGTCGAGCCCGGCGAGGCGGGTGACGGTACCCGTGGTGTACGCGTCGAGCTGGGTTGCGACCCCGGCCGAGACGACGCCCGTGCCGCCCAGGATGATGATCCGGCCGGGCTTGAGGCGGGTCAGCTCGGTGGCCACGCTGGCCGTGATCGAGGTCCCCGGGATGAGCAGGATCGGGCCGCCCAGCTTGCCCGCCAATGGGGCTCCGGCGAGGGCATCGGCGAAGCCCAGGCCGGTGGCAATGAAGGCGACGCCGGTGCCGGTCGGGTAGTAGGCCCGGCTGACGGCGGCCGAGGTGGCGTAGCGGTCGAGCCCGGCGAGGCGGGTGACGGTACCGGCCTTGACGACGTTCACCAGCACCGTCGCGGTGTCGGTCAGGGCGCCGTCGCTGATCGTGTAGGTGAAGGCGTCGCTGCCGATGTACGTGGTCGCCGGGGTATACGTCAGGCCCGTACCGCCACCGGTGATGGCGACCGTCCCGTGGCCGGCCGTGGAGTGCGCCACGATCCTCAGGGTCTCGCCGCTGTCGGGCAGGTCCGAGTCATTCCCCAGCACCCCGAGCGGGGTCGGCCCCGCGTTCTGGTTGACGTACAGGCCGACGTCGTTGGCGGCGTTGGGCGGATCGTTGACCGGGTTCACCGTGATCGTGAACGACTGCTCGGAGATGTTCGTCCCGCCGCCGTTGTCGGTGAGGCGAACGGTGATCGTGGCGAGGCCGTTGGCGTTGGCGGCCGGGGTGAAGGTCAGCGTGCCATTCGAGGCAACGTTCGGAGCGGCGGAGAAGAGGCTCGGGTTGGTGTCACCCGTGATGGAGTAGCTCAGGGTCTGGCCGACCTCGTTGGGCGGCCCGACCGAAGCACCGGTCGCCCAGCCGACCACGGTCCTGGCGCCACTGTCCTCGTTCACGACCTGGTTGGGGCCCTTGGTGAACGTCGGTGGGTCGTT
>JBEPVB010000082.1:0-10635 GCA_041691215.1 Chloroflexota bacterium | reverse complement strand
GGGTCTTCGAGGTCGTGGCCCACGGCGTCCCGATCGGGCTGGGCTCGTACGTCCAGTGGGACCGGCGCCTGGACGCGGCCCTGGCGGCGGCAATCATGAGCATCAACATCGTGAAGGGCGTGGAGCTCGGGCTGGGCTTCGAGCAGACCCGCCGTTTCGGCAGCGCGGTCCACGACATCATCGATGGCCGCGCCGATGATGGGCACTGGATCCATCGCTCGAACAACGCCGGCGGGACGACCGGCGGGATCTCGAACGGCGAGCCCCTGGTCGTGCGCGGCGCGGTCAAGCCGATCTCCACCCTGGCCCGGCCACTCCCTTCGGCTGACCTGATCACGGGAAAGCCCGTCGACAAGGCCCACTACGAGCGGAGCGACATCAGCGTCGTGCCGGCCGCCGGGGTGATCGGCGAGGCGATGGTGATGCTGACCCTGGCCCGCTTCGTCCACGAGACCCTGGGCGGCGATCGCATGGACGTTGTCTGCGCGCGGATGGCGGCCCATCGAGCGCTGATGGCCTCGACGCCCCCGGCGCCCCTCATCGGCGGCCGTTCGGCCGCCGCGGGCGGCGACGAAGCAGGCTCCGGCGGCGACGACTAGGGCCGCGGCGATGGATGTCGTCCTGATCGGGCTTCCGGGCAGTGGCAAGAGCGCCGTCGGGCGCCGCCTGGCCACTCGTCACGACGCCGTCTTCATCGACCTCGACGAGGTCATCGAGCGCGAGGCCGGCGTCCGCGTGCCGCAGATCTTCACGGACGAAGGCGAGGCCGGCTTTCGGTCGCGGGAGCGGGCCGCCATCGCCGGTCTCGGCCGGGCGGACCGGTCCGCGAGCATCCGGCGGGTGATCGCGCCGGGCGGCGGCGCGGTCGTCGACCCGCGGAACCGCTGGCTCCTCTATCGCGGCCGGGTGCCGGTCTGGCTCGACGGCCGGCCGGAGATCTTGGCCCAGCGCCTCCGGCGCAGCCCCAACGTGCGACCCCTCTTCACCGGCCGCGATCCCATCCGGTCCCTGCGCGACCTGACTGTCGCCCGGGGGCGTTTCTACGGCGCCGCGATACGCGTGCCGGGTATGGCCGAGGTAGGAACGGTCGTCGAGGCCGTCGACGAGGCCGTTCGGACGGCGGGCGCGGGCGCGGGCGCGGGCACGACCCTCCTCCGGGCTGAGACCATGATCGGGCGGCTGATGATCGGCGAGGGGATCGCCGGCCAGGCCCTGGTCGAGGAGCTCGGCCGGCTCGGGGCGCGGCGAGCGGTGATCCTGACCGAGCCCGGGGCGTGGGGGCGTGTCGGCGCGGGGCTCGAAGGCGCCCTGGGGGCGGCCGGCCTGGCCGTCGACGTGGTGCTGCTGCCCGAGGGCGAAGCGGCGAAGTCGCTGGCCGTGGTCGAGACGGCGGCGCGCGAGCTCACCCGCCGCCACGTCGAGCGGAATGAGCCCCTGATCGCGGTCGGCGGCGGGGCGCTCGGCGATACGGCCGGCTTCATCGCAGCGACCTACCTCCGCGGCCTGCCCTTCATCCAGGTGCCCACGACCCTCGTCGCCCAGATCGATTCCGCGATCGGGGGCAAGACCGGCGTGGACCTGCCCGAGGGCAAGAACCTCATCGGCGCGTTCCACCAGCCGGCCGCGATCGTCATCGACATCGCCCTCTTGGCGACGCTCCCGGAACGCGAGCGACGGGCGGCCCTCGGCGAGGCGGTCAAGATGGCGGCCCTCGGCGACGAGCGCCTCTTCGACCTCCTCGAGGCCCGGGGCCGGGCCCTCGCCGATGGCGACGCCGCGACCCACGAGGACGGCTCGCTGGCCGAGCTCGTGGAACGCTGTGCCTGGGCAAAGGTCGAGATCGTGACGGCAGACGAGAAGGAGACGGCAGTGCGCATTGCGCTCAACCTCGGTCACTCCCTGGGCCACGCCTTCGAGGCGGCAGGCGGCTACCACGACCTCCGCCACGGCGAGGCGGTCGCCCATGGCCTCCGCGCGGCCTGCCGGATCGGCGTGGCCGCGGGCGTGACGCCGCCCGAGCGGGCGGCCCGGATCGAGCGCGTCCTCGATGCCATCGGGCTCGGGCGCGGCTTGCTCCCCTACCCGCTCGACGCCGTCCTCGACCACCTCGACGCCGACAAGAAGCACCGGGCCGGCCACCTGCGCTGGGTCCTTCCGACGGCGACCGGCCACACGGTCCGTGATGACATCCCTGACGATCTGGTGCGCGACGTCGCGGCCGGGCTGCTCCTGCCGGTCGGCGTCGGCGGGGCCGCATGACCCGGGTCCTGGTCCTCGCCGGTCCGAACCTCAACCTCCTGGGCTCGCGCGAGCCTGAGATCTACGGCCGCGAGACGCTCGACGAGATCAATGCCGGCATGGCTGCCCGCGCAGCCGAGCTGGGCCTCGAGATCGACTTCTTCCAGTCGAACCACGAGGGCGCCCTCATCGATCGGCTCCACCAGCGGGACTTCGACGTGGCCATCGTCAATCTGGGCGGCCTGACCCATACATCGATCGCCATCCGTGACGCCCTGCTCGGGGTCCAGAAGCCGTTCATCGAGGTCCACCTCTCCGATCCTTCCAAGCGGGAAGCCTTCCGGCACGTCAACTTCGTCAGCGACATCGCGATCACCTCGATCGTCGGCCAGGGCGTGCGCGGCTACCACCTGGCCCTCGACCGCATCGCCGCCGACTTCGGGGATGGCCGTGGCCCGGACTGACCCGGCCGACGACTCGGCGGAGCTGCGCCGGCTGCGGCGCCGAATCGACGCCCTCGACCGCCGGATCATCAAGCTCCTGAACGATCGAGCCGAGCTGGCGCGCGGGGCCGGGCGGGCGAAGGCGGCCATGGGTCGGCGGCCGATCCGCGACGTCGATCGCGAGCGCGAGATCCTCCTTCGTGTCGCGATGGCCAACGAGGGCCCGATGCCCCAGGCCGACCTGCTCGCCCTGTATCGCCGGCTGTTCAGCGCGACCCGGGCCCTCGAGGCAACGGATCGCCGCCGAGCACGGGAGACCGGCGACGCCTGACGCCTCGCCGCGAGACCGGGGTTCGGTGGGGTTCGGGCTTGCCCTCGACCGCGCGATCGAGAACGTTCCGCGCGGCCTGCGGACCCGGTTCGCGCCCGCGCCGACGGGCTTCCTCCATCTCGGGCATGTCGCCAACGCGCTCGTCATCTGGCGGGTGGCGCGGGCCGCGGGCGGGCAGGTGATCCTCCGGATCGAGGACCACGACCGCCAGCGCTGCCGGCCCGTGCTCGAGACGGCGCTGCTGGAAGACCTCCGCTGCCTCGATTTCGCGCCCGACGAGCCCTCGATCGCTGCGCTCCTGGCGGGCGCGCCGTCGGCGTACCGCCAGAGCGACAACGGCCCGGCGTATGCGGCTGCGGTTGCCGGCCTCGACCGGCGCGGCCTGGTCTATGCATGTGACTGTACGAGATCGACGTTCGTGGCCTGGGCCGCCCGCCACGGACAGGCCTGGTCGGGGGCCGGCTGCCCCGGCGGCTGTGCCCCCCGAGGCCTCGACCGCGGCGCCGAGGGGACCACTTGGCGGGCGGCGCTGGGGGCGGGCGACGAGGCGTGGACCGATGCGGTCCTCGGTCCCTTGTCAGGTGCGGTGGCGCTGGCCGGCGACCTCCCGATCCGCGATCGCCACGGCAGCTGGACCTACGCCCTGTGCGTGGTCGTCGACGACCTCCGCCACCGGATCGATCTCGTGATCCGGGGCGAGGACCTCAGCGAGGCAACGCCGGCCCAGGTGCGCCTTGGTCGGCTGCTCGGACGGGCCGCGCCACCGACGTTCCTCCACCATCCGCTCATCCGAAGGCCCGATGGGCGAAAGCTCTCCAAGGCCGACGGCGCCACCGGGATTCGGGAGCTCCTCCTGGCCGGGACGACGCCGGCGGCCCTGCGCGCCCGGGCGGCGTCCGCGATCGGGCTCGATACCTAAGCCGGGTTCTCCGGCCCGCGCCGGTCCTCGATCTCCCAGGCGTGGTCGAGGCTGTGCCAGGCGACGCGGTGAGCGGCGTAGCGGATGGTCCAGCGCGCCTTGAGCGTCGACCCATCTGACGGCCGGCGGATCAGCTCGAGCATCGCGACGCGCAGGGCATGGATCGAGTCCTGGTCGCCGACCGTTGGCGCGGGGATCTTGAGGCCCATGGCCTGCGCGTAGCCATGGTCGGCCGCGAGGGCGTGGTCGACGATCTTCGAGGTGTCGCGGCCGCCCCCGCGGGGGCCCTTGCGGAGCGCTTCTGGAGCCGCGGCAACCAATTCGTCGAGCCCTGCCCAGGCCGCCGCGACGAGCCGCGCCAGCCGTTCACCGTCGGCCACGCTCGTCGGCCGGCGATCGGCCTCGCTCACCCGCATGGGCACGCCGAATTCGGTGCCGCTGTCGCCAGGATGGGTCTCGTAGACCTCGATCTCGACCCCGTCGGCGGGAAACGGCTCGCCCGCCGCTCGGGCGATGGCTCCATAACGGCCGGCGTAGGCTGCGACGGCCTCAAGGGCCGCGGCCACAGTCTTGCCCGAGCGCGACCAGCCGGGCCAGTCGATCGCGGTTGCGAAGGACCGCTTTGGCGTCTCCTCGACCGAGACGGCGATCCGCGTGGTCATCGGGCGCAGGGTACCTCGCCGGCTCCCCTTGCACGTTGGCGGCCCGGGCTGTACATGGTCGATGCCGCCCGCGGGCTCATGATCGTGGGCGGGACGGCCGAGCACGGCTTGCCCCTCGACGTCGCGGTCCTGGTTGGCGTCACGGCGATATTCGTCCTGGTCAGCGCTCGGCTCTATCCTCGGCTCGCCCAGTAGGTCTCGCGGCGCGCGATCAGTGCCCCGTGGCGGCGCGGAGCCTCGTCACGAGGCGACTCATCCGGGCGACATCGGTCCCCTCCGGGCCGAGCGCGTCGACGAGGGCCGAGGCCACGATGACACCGTCCGCGCCGGCGGCCGCCAGGGCTCGGACGTGGGCCGGCCTGGAGACGCCGAACCCGACCGCAACCGGCACCGGTGAAGCCGAACGGACGCTCGCGACCAGGGTGCGCACGCTCGCGGGCAGGCTGGCCCGGGCGCCCGTGACCCCGATCAGGCTCACGCAGTAGAGGAAGCCCCCGCTCCGGGCCGCAACGGCCGCCCGCCGCTGGGCCGACGTCGTCGGCGCCACGAGGTAGACGACGGCCAGGCCGGCCTCCGCCGCGACGGCTTCGAAGGACGCTCCCTCGTCCAACGTCAGGTCGGCGACGATGACGCCCGAGGCACCCGCTGCGACGAGGGCGCGGACGCGATCGCGGCCGTCCCCGCCACCGATCAGCTGGTTCGCGTAGCCCATCGGCACGAGCGGGATCCCGGGCCTCGCGGCCGCCACCCGGGCGACCAGGGCGAGCGACCCACCGAACGTCGCGCCGGCCAGGAGTGCGGCGTGGGAGGCCCGCTGGAGCGTCGCGCCGTCGGCCAGTGGATCCGAATAGGGCAGCCCGATCTCGAGGAGATCCGCCCCGGCATCGATCGCCGCGCAGGCTGCGGCGAAGGAGACCTCGTAGGTCGGATAGCCGGCCGCGACATACGGAATCAGGGCGGCCCGGCCGTCGCGGGCCGCGGCCGCGAACGCGGCAGCGATGCGCCGGCCGCCGGCTGTCTCGTTCGTGGCAATGTTCTCGACCCCGAGCCCCGACGTCACGACCCGGTCCGATCGTGCTCGGCCACGACGGCCTTCGGCGCGGTTCGGCGCCAGGCACCCGCGATGACGCCCCGCAACACGGCGTCGTCGAGGGTCTCGAGATCGGCGTTGACCCAGCCGAAGCGCCCGACGTAGGCCGCCGCCTTGAACGCGGCCGGAAAGGCTTCGATGAGCTCGCCCTGCTGGTCCACCGTCGTCCGGATCGTGGCGCCGCCGCCCTCGGGCCCAGTGATCAGGTAGATCTTGTCCCGGACGCGGAAGGTGATGTCGCCGGCGTGATCGGCATCGCCCCAGGTCTCCTTCTCGTGGGTGCCCGGCAGGGACAGGCAGAAGGCGCGGAGCTCGTCGATCGTCACCCGGGGCGCTCGCAGGTCACGCGATCCCTGACCAGGCTCCGACGTCGGCGAAGTGCTCGAGGGCGGCCATGTCCTTGTCGCCGCGGCCGGAGAAGCCGAGGAGTACGACGGCGCCTTCGGGCAGCGGACGGCCCGAGCCCTCCACGCCGGCCAGGAGCTTGGGGAGGGCGGCCACGGCGTGGGCGGTCTCTAGGGCGGGCAGGATGCCCTCGGTCCGGGTCACGGCCCGCATCGCCGCGATCGCCTCGCGGTCGGTGGCCGTGGTGACCTCGAGGCGGCCCGCCTCGGCCAGCGCGGCCAGCTGCGGCCCGACGCCGGGATAGTCGAGGCCGGCCGAGGCCGAGTGGGCCTCGACGACCTGGCCATCGCGGTCCTGGAGCATGAGCGAGCGCGAGCCGTGGAGGATGCCCGGCGTTCCGCCCGCGATCGCTGCCGCGTGCCGTCCCGTCGCCACGCCATCGCCGGCGGCCTCGGCCACCGCCAGCCGTACGGACGTCTCCCCGATGAAGCGGGCCAGCAGCCCGATCGCATTCGAGCCCCCGCCGACGCAGGCAAGGGCCAGGTCCGGCAGGCGCCCTTCGACCTCGAAGAGCTGGCGGGCGGCCTCGTCGCCGATGCGACGCTGGAGATCACGGACGATCGTCGGATAGGGATGCGGACCCATCGCCGAGCCGAGGACGTAATGGGTCGTCTCGACGTTGGTCACCCAGTCGCGCATGGCCTCGTTCACGGCATCCTTGAGCGTCGCCGTCCCCGAGGTCACGGAGCGGACCTCCGCCCCGAGGGCCCGCATCCTGAGGACGTTTGGCGCCTGGCGCCCCATGTCCTCCGCACCCATGAAGACGACGCACGGGAGGCCGAGCAGGGCGCAGGCGGTGGCGGTGGCGACGCCATGCTGGCCGGCGCCCGTCTCGGCAATGACCCGGCTCTTGCCAAGGCGGCGGGTCAGGAGCGCCTGGCCGAGGGCGTTGTTGATCTTGTGGGCGCCGGTGTGGGCGAGGTCCTCACGCTTCAGGTACAGGCGCAACGCCAGGGTCGGCCGGGGCATCCCCACGCCGCCCGCCAAGCGGAGCGCCTCAGTTCGCGCCGCCTCGGCCAGCCGATCCGCCCGATAGAGCGCGGTGGGTCGGCCGGCGAAGCGGGCGAGGAGCTCGTTGAGCTCGACCCAGAAGCGGGGGTCGTGGCGGATCGCGGCGTAGGCGGCCTCGAGCCCCTCGAGCGCGGCGATGAGCGTCTCGGGCACGTAGCGGCCCCCGAAGTCGCGTTCCATCCCCCAGCGGCCGCGATCGTCGGCCTCGAGGAGGCCGGCGTGGACCGGCGTCGGCCGGACCGCGAGATTGGGCCGGTCGATGCGAGACGACCGGGCCCGCTTGACGAAGAGGGCCACCTTCAGGGGGTCCTTGACCGGCCGCGCTCCCGGCGTCCGTGGCGACTCGACGCCCGAGGTGACGTCGACACCGACGATGGGCGCGGATCGGAGAGCCGGCGCCACGTTCGCCGGGCCGAGCCCGCCGGCAAGGACGACCGGGACCTCACGGGCGATCGCCGCCACGAGCGCAGTGTCGATCCGAACGCCGGTGCCGCCCGGATGCGGGCCGCCCGCGGTATCGAGCATGACCACGGCGGCCCCGGCGGCGAGGTGGGCACGCGCAGCGCCGATCGCACCATCCGCGATCCCTGCCGCGTTGCCGGCTGCGGTGGCCGGGAGGTGGAGGACCTTCCAGGCAGGTCGCTCGAGGGCGGCCGTAACCGAAGTCGACTCCACCCCGCTCAGCTGGATCGCGTCGGCATCAAGCGCCTCACCGATCCGGTTCAGCTCGGCGGCGGACAGGTCGACCGTGATGGGCACGATGGCGGGCCGCTGATCGGGCGGGGTCACCGCCCGGACATGGGCGGCGAGGGCCACGGCCTCGCCGAGCTCGAGCGCCCGCGGCGTCCCCGGCACCAGGTTCAGCCCGACCGCATCGGCGCCGGCGCGGATGGCCGCCTCGATGCCGGCGATGTCCGTGATCCCGCAGATCTTCACGAACGGGATGCGATCGAGGTTGGCCGGATCGGTCGAGGGCCGGCCGGCGGTGACGTAGGCTCGGGTTTCGGCCTCGGGATCCGGCGCCCGGACGAGGACCTCTCCAATCAGCGCGGCGTCGAAGCCCAGCGCGCGCCAGCCGCGAACGGTGGCCCGATCGCGGACGCCGGACTCGGCGATGACCAGACGATCCTCGGGGACCAGCTCGCGCAGGCGTGCCGCTCGCTCCGGGTCGACCTCGAGGGTCCGCAGATCACGGTTGTTGATCCCGAGGAGTCGGGCAGCCGTCGCCAGCGACGCCTCGAGCTCGCGCTCGTCGTGCGCCTCGACGAGCGGCTCCAAGCCCAGGTCCAGGGCCGCCCCGACGAGCTTGGCGAGGGCCGGCCCGCGATGGAGGACGGCGAGCAGGAGGACAAGGTCGGCCCCGGCCGCCCGAACCAGCTCGAGCTGGCGCGCGTCGACGATGAACTCCTTGGCCAGGACGGGGACCGAGATCGCCCGGCGGACCGCGGCCAGGTCGGCCACCGAGCCGCCGAACCAGTGCGGCTCGCAGAGGACCGAGACGGCGACCGCCCCGCCCCGCTGGTATGCCCGGGCGCGAGCCACGATGTCCTCGCCGGTCGCAGCGATCGCGCCGGCCGATGGCGAAGATCGCTTGACCTCGGCGATGACGTGAAGGCCGGGCGCGGCCAGGCGCTCGGCGATGGCTCGGGGCGCCGGCGCGGCCCGAAGTCCGCGCCGGAGCTCAGCCCGATCGAGGCCAGCCAGCTCGGCCCGGATGTCGGCCCGCCGTCGGGCGGCGATCTCGGCGACCACGCCGGCCCGCCCCCGGGCGACGCCTGACCTCGCCGGGGCGACGCTCATGACGCGGCGCCGTGCAGGCCGGGCTCAGCATCCGCGGCAACCTTCGCCTCGCGCATCCGCTCGAGGAGGCGCCGGGCCGCCCCACTGTCGATGGTCTCGGCCGCCAGGGCGATCCCGTTGGTCACCGTCTCGACCCGGCCCGCCGCCATCAACGCGGCGCCGGCGTTCAGGAGCACGACATCGCGTCGCGCCTCACCGTGGCCGTCGAGGATCGTGACTGTCAGGGCGGCGTTCTCGTCGGCCGTTCCGCCGCCCAGGTCGCTTGTCGCGGCGGCTCGCAGGCCGACCGCGCCCGGATCGATCGTCGACTCGTGTATTCCTGCCGGGGTCACGTCGAGGATCACCCCGCTGCCGTCGAGCGGCAGCTCGTCGACGCCCGCGCCGCAGACCACGAGCGTCCGCTCGGTCCCGAGGCGCTGGGCAACCTCCGCTATCCGCGGCGCGGCCTTGGCGTCGCCGACGCCGATGAGGGCCCGGGTCGCCCCGGCCGGGTTCGTCAGGGGTCCGAGGAGGTTGAAGGCCGTCCGGACGCCGATCTCGCGGCGCGTCGGCCCGGCATGGCGCATCGCCGGGTGGAAGCCCTGGGCGAACAGGAAGGCGAACCCGAACCGCCGGAGGTCCTCGGCCGCTGACTCCGCGGTGTGATCGACCCGGACCCCGAGCGCCTCGAGGACATCGGCGGATCCGGAGCGCGAGGTGATCGCCCGGTTACCGTGCTTGGCGACCGGCACGCCGGCGGCCGCCACGACGAGGGCGGATGTCGTCGAGATGTTGAAGGTGCCGGAGCCGTCCCCGCCGGTTCCGACGACGTCGATCGTGCCCGCCGGCGCCTCGACCCGGAGGACGCGCTCGCGCATTGCCGTGGCGAAGCCGGTCAGCTCTTCGACGGTCTCGCCCCGCATGCGGAGCGCTACCAGCAGTGCCGCCAGCTGGGCCGGTGTGGCCTCACCGTCCATGACCGAGCCCATCGCCAGGCGGGCTTCCTCGACCTCGAGCGTTCGGCCCTCGATGACCGCCGCGAGGGCGGCCCGAACCTCGTCGCTCATCGATCGCCGCCCGGGACACCGGTCTCGGCCAGGCCGGCCGTCGCGAACGAGCCCGTCCGGTCATCGAGCAGCGAGGCCTCCCCTTCCCCGGCCAGGCGCAGGAAATTGGCCATGAGATGCGGTCCCTGGGGGGTGAGGACGCTCTCGGGGTGGAACTGCACGCCCTCGAGGGGCAGGCTGACGTGGCGGATGCCCATGATCACCCGGTCGACCTCGGACATCGCCGTAACCCGGAGCTCGGCCGGGAGCGTCTCCGGATCGATGGCCAGGGAGTGATACCGGGCGGCCATGAAGCTCGGGGGCATGCCGGCCAGGAGCCCCGCTCCGTCGTGGGTGACCTCGGACGCCTCGCCGTGGACGAGGGTCGGGGCGCGGACGATGCGGGCCCCGTAGGCGGCGGCCATCGACTGCATCCCGAGACAGACGCCCAAGAGCGGGAGGGACCGCGCGGCGGCGACCTTGATGGCGTCGATCGAGACGCCGGCGTCGTCGGGATCGCCCGGACCCGGGGAGATGACGATGCCCCGGAGGTCCATCGCCGGGTCGTCGGCCATCGTCTCGAGGCCGGTCCGGTCGATCTGGTCGTTGCGGAGCACCGTCACGCTCGCACCCGTGGCCTGGAGGGCCTGGACGAGGTTGAAGGTGAAGCTGTCGTAGTTGTCGATGACGAGGATCACGTGCCGGCCTCAC
>JBEPVB010000081.1:0-10935 GCA_041691215.1 Chloroflexota bacterium | reverse complement strand
TTTTTCTCCCCCCCCCCCCCCCCCCCGGGGGGCCCCCGCCGGGGGGGGGGCCCCCCCCCCCCCCCCCGCGGGGGCCCCCCCCCCCCCCACGACCGAGGAAGCTGCCGACGCCTACCTTGTCCAGGAGCTCTCCCGGCGTGTCGCCGCGGGCCCGCGAGGGCCGGAACGCGAGCGGACGGTCGACCAGGCCGGTCCTGTCTGGGAGCGGCCGCGCCGCCGTGAGGCCTACCCGACCCTCAAGACGCGGATGGAGCTCGGCGGCCTGTCGCTGCCACCGGTGATGCTCGGCGTGGTCGCGCTGGTCATCGCGGCAGTTGCCCTCTTCCTCCTCCCGACCTTGATCGGGATCATCACCGCGCCCCACGCAGCCGGGTCTCCGACGGGCAGTCCGGGATCGAGCACGGCCGCGGCTTCGGCGACGCCGCTCCTGCCGACCGAGGTTCCGGCACCCACGCAGCAGACGTACGTGGTCCAGGCGAACGACACAATGTCAAAGATCGCCAAGCGCTTCGGGGTGCCGTTGCAGGCCCTGATCGACGCCAACAAGGCCACCATCCCGAACCCGGATCGGGTCAAGATCGGCGACACGCTGATCATCCCCGTCACGACGCCGACGACGCTGCCCGGCGTGGGCCCTTCGGCATCGCCCTAGCCTTGCCTCGCCGAGTGCACCGACGCGTGGTGGCGAGGGCCTCGCGTGGTCGCGCGATCTGGCGCGGGACGAACCTTCCGAGGGGCGGCCTCCGCGAGGGGCGGCCTAGCGGGGGGCCAGGTTGATCGAGGTGATCTTGCCGGCCTCGACGCGGAACGAGGCGTCGAGGTGCTGTGACAGCGCGCCAGGGCGGACCGTCAGGACGTCGGCCTGGTAGGTGATCCCGAGGTCGCGGACCTCGCCGGGGATCATCTTGAGGCCCGCCTCACCGCGCAGGAACCAGCCCCCGACGCGCTCGACGCCGCGGTAGACCTGGGCGTTGTCACCGACGTGGATCCGCATTTCCACGCGCTCATCCATGAGGGCCACTGCGCCCAGGCGGTCACCCTCGTTCAGCTTCTCGAAGAAGACTTCCATCGTGTCGACAGCTCCCATGGGGCCAGTGTACGGGCGACGCCGTCTCGCCGCCGCCGACCCGATCCCGGGAGCCCGCGCCTAGAAACCGCCGCCGGCCCCGCCACCGCCACCCGACCCGCCGCCACCGAAGCCCCCGCCTCCGCCGCCGGACGAGGCGGGAGCGCTGCCGATCGTTCCGAGGGCCGAGAACATCCCCCCGACGTCGGGCACGCCACTTGAGGAGAACAGCCCGCCGCCACCCCCGCCACCCGCACCCGCAAAACCGGCCCCGCTATCGCCCCGGTACCAGAGCGGCAGGAATCCGGTCCGCGACCCGGTCGCCTCCGAATCCGCCATCGTCCGGCCCAGGACGTCCTCGACCTGGCCGGCCAACCCGAGGGCCACGGCCCAGACCACGGCCTGGTCCGGCGTCTCGAGCCAGTCGAGGCCCGATTCCTTGACCACCTGGTCCATGGAGCGCGCCTGGTCCATCGTCTTCGACAGGGTCCGGCGATACGCGGCCAGCCATGCCCGCTGCATCGCTCCGGCCATCGTCCGGGCCGGCATCGCCGAGGCGATGAGGAAGGTGAAGATACCGATCGCGATCGCGGCCCCGCCGATGAGGGTCAGCCCGCTGGCCGGGATCGTGAAGCCGGCCCAGATCGCGATGCCGCCCAGAACGACCTCGCCGGTGCCGATCAGGCGCCAGCGTCCGACGACCGTCGACGGCTTCTGGGCGAACCAGGTCTGCTGAACCGCGTGATCCTGGAGCATCCCTTCAAAGACGGGCACGTCCTCGGCCAGCTTCGGCATGTTTTCGGGATCGATGCTGTCGTCCTCAGCCATCGTTTCGAGACGGGTCAGGAGGTAGGCCTCTGCGGGGGAGGTCGGCCGACGATTGGCCAGGGCGATCCGCGATCGTGCAACCGCCATGTCCTGGGCCGTCGTGGCCTTGGTCGTCGAGGCGCCCTGTGGGCCCTCGGCTTCCCCCGGGCCCGCCGGCGGCGGGGCATCGATGACCGTCCCGGCCAGGTCGTTGACAGCCTCGGCCTCGGCCCGCGCGCCGAGATCGATGGACAGCTTCTTGCGGCCGAGTCCCAGCAGCCCCTCGGTCTCTCGGAAGGCCAGCTTGCCCCGACTGGCCAGGTCGAGGAGGGCGGTCGTCAGTGACCGGCGGGACGTCTGGCCGTCGAACACCAGGGTGGCGGCGGCAGCGGTCATCCCGTCCGGCGGCGCCGGGACGAGGACCGAGGCCGAGTCAACGTACACGGGATCGCGACCGAATCGAAGCCAGTGGAAGAGGGCCCAGCCGCCGAGCCCCAGGAGGACGAGGCCGCCGCCGAGGATGCCAATCACGGCATTGAGCTGGCGATCGAACTGCAACCGCTGGGCATGCTCCGGGGTCGCGGCGGCGTCGACCCGGGCGATTGCGGCCAGCGCCGCGCCGTTGAGGTCACCGCCCTCGAGGCGGGGCAGCATCTCGGCGTCGAAGATCTGCTGGCGCTCGGAGTCGGACAGGAAGGTCGCCTTGAACCCGGAACCGGCGTAGAGGCTGACCTGGCCGTGGACCAGCGACGGATCGAGGTCGAAAAGGATGACCAGCCCGTCGTCGAACCCCCGCCGGCCGACGCCCCACTGGTCGATCAGGGCGGCGGCGTTCGCTTCCGAAGTCGTCTGGTCGATCTTGTACGGCCAGACCTGGGTGTAGACAACGACCTCGGCGCCCGTTCGTGCCTCGATCGCGTCGATCGTGGATTCGAGGGTCGCAGTCGTTGCCTTGCTGAAGACGCCAGCCTGGTCGTAGACGGCCTGGTTGACGACGGGGTTCGGGAAGGGTGGTCCGGGCGGGTCGGCCGCGAGGGCGGCGGCGAAGGGCAGCATGAACGCGGCCACAGCTGCCAGCAGGGTCTGCATCGAACGTCTGGCCATGAGCGCAGCGTACCCTCAGCCGAGGGTTGCCGCGGTCCCCCGGCGCCGGACGGCCACGAGGCGCCCGTCGGGTTCGAGGAAGACCTGGGCCGGCCGGGGCCGGCCGTTGTAGGCGCTGGCCATGGAGGCCGCATAGGCGCCGGAGTCGCAGACCGCCACGAGGTCGCCGCGCCGCAGGGCGGGCAAGGCGTGCTGGCCGAGATCGTCGGTCGATTCGCAGACCGGTCCGTCGAGGTGGGTGGCGATCCGGGCCCTGGCGGGCTCATCGACGAAGGGACGGCCGAGCGATGTCAGGGCGATGACGTCGTGGCGAGCGCCATACAGGGCGGGCCGGATCAGCTCCGTCATGCCGACGTCGAGGACGACCTGGCGGCCGCCTCGGTCCCGAACGTGGAGGACGCGCCCGACGAGGTAGCCCGAGCGGGCCACCAGCGCCCGGCCGGGCTCGATCGCGAGGCGCAGTGGCCGCCGGTCGACCGCCACGGTCTCGAGGAGCGGCACCACCTCTCGAGCGAAGCGAACCGCGTCAGGGGCCGGCTCGTCGAGCGGCAGGATCGGGAAGCCGCCGCCGACGTCGAGCGTGTCGAAGGCCGGCCACGCGCCGCCCAGGAGCGCCCCGAGGGTCAGCGCCCGGTGGACCGCGTCACGCCAGGCGTCGACCGAGCGGAGCTGGGATCCGACATGGAGATGGATCCCGCGAGGCCGGAGGCCGCGCCCGCCGGCAATGATCCCGGCCGCCGCTGAGAGCTCGTCGGCGGTCATCCCGAACTTGGAGCCGGCCGCGCCCACCGCCAGGCCGGGCGTCGTGTCGGGCACGACCGCGGGGTTGAGCCGGAGAAGGACGTCGAGACGCCCGTCCCCGATTGCGGCATCGGCGATGGCCACGAGGGCGCTGGCCTCGTCAGCCGATTCGACCGCCAGCCAGCGGGGAGGGTCGCCCGCTCGCGCCGCCCGGACGACGGCCCGCAGGTCATCATCGGACTTGCCGACGCCCTCGACCGTGACCCGGCCGTTGGCGATCCCGGCCCGCCGGGCGATCGCCCACTCGCCGCGCGACACGACGTTCGCCCCGAAGCCCAACGTCCCGAGCCGGTTGACAACGGCCGTGACGTCGTTGGCCTTGATCGAGTAGGCGCGCAGCCACGGATCGGGGAAAGCCGCCGCGATGGCCGCGGCGGCAACCTCGAGCGCCGCGACATCGGTGACGGCGACGGGCGTTCCGAAGCGATGGGCGGCGAGTCGGAGCGCCGCCGAGATCTCGGGCAGGCGATCCACCTGGCTAGGTCACGACCCTCCGGCCTGCGTTGACCATGCCCAGGAGGGTTGCGACGACGCTGATCACGATGGATCCGAGGAGGGCCCCGATAAACGAATCGGCGGTGAAGTGGGGCGGGTAGCCGCCGATCGTGAAGTTCAGGCCAAGCTGGACGGACACGAAGGCCACCAGGAGCAACAGCAGGGCATTCAGGACGAAGGCGAAGAGGCCCAGGGAGATCAGGGTGATCGGGAAGGACAGGACTTTCAGGATCGGCTTGATGTAGCTGTTGACAAGGGCCAGGATCAGGGCGACGGCCAGCAGCTTCCACCAGTCACCGCCGAAGGCGAAGTTGATCTGGGGCACGATCTTGATCGCAGCGAAGACGCCGATCGCGTTGATGACAACCTTGATGATCAGATCACTCATGTGGTCCCTCCGGTCCCTTGGCGGCGATGCTGGCCGTCCCGCCGGCTTCGATCATGGCAGATGGGGCCGCTCCGGCGCATCGCGGTCCTCCGAGGCGGACCCGGGCCGAGCTCAGGACCGCTCGAGAAGCGCGGAGAGCTGGGCCTTGACGGCCGGCCATTCGGTGGCAATGACGCTGTAGTAGGCCGAGTCCCGGAGCGGTCCGGTGGGCATGATCACGTGGCTCCGGAAGATGCCCTCGAAGGTCGCCCCGATGCCCAGCAGCGCCTTGCGCGACTTCTCGTTGCGGGCATCGGTCTTGAACTCGACCCGGTTGGCGCCGAGGTCCTCGAAGGCGTGGGTCAGCTGGAGCAGCTTCGCCTCGCGATTCGCTCCGCTGCGCTGGGATTCGAGGGCCAGCCAGGTCCAGCCGATCTCGAGCCGCCGATTGTCGGGCACGATGGACATGAAGCGACTGCTCCCGACGGCCCTGCCGCTGGCGAGGTCGACCGTGGCGAAGGGGACCTCCGTCCCGGCGGCCGCGTTGGCGACCGCGCTGCGAACCCATGCCTCGATGCCGGTCCGGTCGGTGGGTCGGGCCGTGGTCAGGGCCCAGATCGACGGATTGGCGCCGGCCAACGTGAGGTCGTCGACGTGGGCCAGCGAGAGCGGTTCGAGGCGAATTCGACGGCCGCGCAGGACGACCGGGCGAACCCAGCCGGCCGGCGCCGGTGTCATGGCCATCGGACGTTCGTCGGTCATGCGGCCCTCCCATGGAGCGCCGGGTGGCGCGGGGTCGATGCTAGCGCCGATACACTCCCGTCACCATGCAGGGAGGGCTGCCGGCCCGGTGTTCGACGATCTCGTCCAGGCGTACATGGAGGACGAATTCCGCCTCGACCCGCTGTCGGCCACGGCCGCCGGCATCCACGATCACGACGCCGCCTGGCCGGATCTCTCCGAGGCCGGCCGGCGAGCGGCAATCGACGCCATCGACGCCTGGCATGCTCGCTTCGCTGCCCTGGCTGACGACGGCCTGACCTTCGACGAGCGGATCGATCGCGACCGCCTGCTGGCGGTCCTGGCGGGCAAGCGCTTCGCCCTCGTGGAGAGCCGCGATGACGCCTGGGATCCCCTCTGGTGGATCTACGTCATGGGCGAGGGCCTGTTCGGGCTGCTGGCCAGGGAGTTCGCGCCGGATGCGGTTCGGCTGGCGTCCGTTGCCGGCCGCCTGGAAGGCCTGCCGGCCCTCGTCGACGCGGCGATCGCTATGCTCGGGTCGGTGCCCGAGCGGCCGGTCTCGGCGTTCCATACCGACCGCGCCCTCGAGGATCTCGACGGCATCCCCAACCTCATCGAGGAGGCTCGGGCGCTGGCCGAGACGCTCGAGGCATCGCCCGCCGTCGCGGCCCTGCGGGCCCGCCTGGACGGGGCGGCAGCGCCGGCCCTCGCGGGGATCGAGCGCTATCGGGAGTACCTCCGGACGGCCGTCCGGCCGATCGCCAGCGGTGAGGGCCGCCTTGGCCCTGGACGGTACGCGGCCAAGCTCGCCCACACCCTGGGCGACCCGGAGATGACCGTGGACCATGTGCTCGCCGCGGCCGACCGCCTGTTCATTGCCGTACGGGCGGAGATGGCTCGCCTGGCCGGCGAGCTCTGGGAGGTCTTCGAGCCGGGTCTGCCTGCCCCGGCCGAACCCGACGCCCTGACCCGTGCCGTCCTCGATCGGATCGCCGACGACCACAGCGAGGCCGACGACCTGCTCGAGGTCTGCCGCGGCGCATTGCGCCGGATCGAGGACTTCTGCCGCGACCGAGCCCTCATCGGCCTTGCCGGGGAGCCCCTCGAGATCCGCTGGACGCCGGTATTCCTGCGCGGCTCGGCCCAGGCGATGCTGAGCTCGCCGGGGCGCTATGACGCCGGCCAGAAGGCGTTCTTCATGATCACCCCGGTGCCCTCGGCCTGGCCGCCGGAGGACCGCGATTCATACCTCCGCGAGATGAACCGCCATCAGCTCGAGATCCTGACGATTCACGAAGCCGTGCCCGGCCACTACCTCCAGGGGGTCTACGGCAACCGGGTCGCCTCGACGGTCCGGGCGGTCTACGGCGACGGCCTGTACGCGGAGGGCTGGGCCGTCTACGTCACGCAGGTGATGATGGACGTCGGCTATCGGCGGGGCGATCTGGCCCTCGTCCTTGCCCATTGGAAGTACTACCTCAGGGCGGTCATCAACGCCATCATCGACATCCGGATCCATACCGCCGGCATGACCGAGGCGGAGGCCCTCGCGCTGATGATCGAGGGCGGGTTCCAGGAGCCGGCCGAAGCGCACGCCAAGTACAGCCGGGCGCGCCTGACATCCACGCAGCTGAGCACCTATTTCGTCGGCTCGCTCGCCTTCTGGGAGCTGGAGCACGAGGTCCGTCGCCGCGCCGCCGCCGCATCGGATGACCCGCGCGGCGTGGATGCGGTCCCCGTCCCGGCGATCATCGGCGGCTACCCGGACACGCCCGGCTTCGCCTACCGTCCCCACCTCGACGCCCTGATCAGCCACGGCGAGCTGTCGCTGCCGCTGCTCCGACGGGCGGTCCTCGAGCGAGACTGACCGCCGGGCCGCCTACCCGTCGCCGACGGCGATCTCGGTATAGGCGTGATGCTCGTAGGCGTCCAGGTGGACCGCCAGCCCTCGATCCCGGATCTCGCCGATCGTGGAGGCGAGCGTGGCGCCCGTCCGCGGATCGTGGAAGGTCACCGTCCTGGTCGTGCCACCCTCGAGCCCGAGGGCTGCTGCCAGGGTCGAGGTCCGGGGGACGTGGTTCCCGGCGGCGTCGGTCACCGCGAACGTCGCGCTGTCCCGAATCCGGCCGGTGGCGCTGGCGAAGCGGTCGTGATAGAGGACGAGGGACCGATCCGGACCCGTCCCGTTGGAGTAGGCGTAGACGTGCTCGTCGACGCCGCCGTCCGCGTTCACGAGATCATACAGGCGGAAGTCGGCCGCCCCGGCGAAGCGCTGCCGCTGGCGGAGGAGCGGCACGAGCTCGCGCTCGTGCCTGGCCAGCAGGCCGGTGTTGGGTCGCTCGTCGCGCATGGGCCGCCGGAACTCCATGCCGTAGCGCTCGCCGAGGCCCTCCAGCTGGCCGTGGCCCAGCATCGGCAGGCCGGGCATCGTGGCCAGCACCGCAGCCACCCCGAAATACTTGTCGTCAGCGCCAAACTGCTCGAGCGCGGTCGCCTCGTCGGGATTGGTCATGAAGTTCACGAACCGGCCGAGGACCTTGGGGTCGAAGGCGATGGTCTCCTTGATGACCCGCCTGTAGCCCTCGCCGTTCTCGTCCCGGAGCATGTGCATGAAGGCGCTGTTGTAGACGCGGTGCATGCCCAGCGTCCGGACGAAGAATCCCTCCATCAGCCAGAAGGCCTCGGCCAGGAGGAGCGTCCCGGGGACCTCCGTGGCGACCCGGTCGACGACCTCCCGCCAGAACTCGCGGGGCATCGCCGCCGCGAAGGCCCGGCTCGACATGGCGTGCTCGGCCCGAGACGGGATTCCGCCACCACCGCCCGGCTCCGGCCACCACAGCCGCCGGATGTGGCGCCGGGCGAGGACCATCGCCGCATCGAAGCGGATGATCGGGAAGCGTCGGGCGACGTCGACGATCGTCCGGATGACCACCTCCCGGACGTCGGCCCGGAGGTAGTCGAGCTGAGCCGTGTCGTTCCAGGGGAAGGACGTCCCGTCGTTGCCGTGGTAGACGTAGCGGCGCTCGCCGGTTTCGCGGTCCGTCCGCTGGAAGACGACCGCGGCGTCGGTGGCGTCCCAGTAGTGGTCCTCGAGCCGGATCTCGACATCCGGGTGCTGGGCCAGATCCGGGCCGCTGAACGAATACGACGGGAAGGGGGCCTCGGCGATGGAGAGGAAGCGCTCGGGATGGCTGATGACCCAGCTCGAGTCGATCCCCATGTGGTTGGGGACCATGTCCGACGCGAGGCGGATGCCGTGGCTCGCGGCCCGCTCGCGGAGGCGCTCGAGGGCCGGCTCTCCGCCGAGGTCGTCGGCGATCCGGTACTCGTCGAGGGCGTAGGCCGACGCCACCGCATCGGGGTTGCCACGGCGGTGCTTGATCTCGGCCGAGGCGTGGCTCCGCTGCCAGACCCCGATCAGCCAGAGGCCCGTGACGCCCCACGAGGCCAGCCGGGCCAGCTCCTCGTCGGGAATCGCGTCGAGGGTCCGGATGTCGCGGCCATGACGGCGCGACAGCTGGTCCAACCAGACATACGTGGCCTTCGCCTGGAGCACGACGTCCGGCATCCAGGCGGTGTCGACGGAGAAGCGCTCGGGCTCCGCGTCCAGCCCGGCATAGTCCGGCCCCGTGCCCGCCCCGTGGCCACCGAAGCCCAGGGCCGCGATCGCATCGGCGTCGTCCGCCTGATCGGCGCCATCCGCCGCCCTCGGGCGGGCTCCGGCACCGGTCGGCGGCCGGTACTGGAGCTGGAGGGCCCGGGCCTCCTCGGCCACCAGGTCGGCGGCGAGGAGGAGGAGCGGCTCGACCTCGTGGCGCGGCTCGAGGAGATGGGGCCAATGGTCCCGGATCCAGAGCAGCCGTCCGACGAGCGACTCCGGGGTGGCTCGAGGCAGGTCCCGGAGGATTGCCCGGGTCGCCGGTGCGAGGTCGTCTGTCGAGCCGGCCGGTTCGAGGAGGTCGCGCACGCTCGAGGTGGCCGGATCGTCGCCGAGGAGCTCGAGGACGAGGCGATCCACGAGGGCCTTGGGGGGGGCCGGACGCCGTCCGCCCCGAGCGGTGTCCGCGTCGCGGGTCTCGTCGGGCGTCCCATCGGCCAAGACCGGAGCCGCTGCCTCGACCAGGCGCCGGGCGACGCTTCGAAGGACGCGGGCCGCCAGAAGCTGGCCGCCGGTCAGGGTCGGCGGGCCGGGCATCGTCCCGCGGGCCCGCTCGGCGTTGATGTCGGCCGCGGTCCGACGGGCCATCGCCGGGTCGAGTGCTCGCCAGTCGCGATCGGTGCGGAGCCGCGACGTCGCCCTCATTGGGCGAAGGATGTCACGCCCGCGCGGCGGCCACGTGCTCGATGGCGCGGCGGAGGTGCTCGATCGCGGCCGGATCGAACTCGTACGTCCAGGGCCTGATCTTTTCGGGATGCTCCAGCTTCTGGTCCAGTCCCCGGGCCAGGGCCTCGCGGGACATGAGGATCAGGTCGGCCGTTCGATCGAGCTCGGCCAGGCCGTCGCGGTCGCCGATGAGGACCGAGACGAGCTCGACGCCCTTCGTGCCGGCGATCGCCAGCGTCTCGGCCATGTTGTCGGCCCCGCGTTCGGAGGCACAGACCATGCCCACCCGCGTGCCGGCCGCCAGGCCGGCGATCTCGTGGACCATCTCGACGTAGCCCGGCCCGACGAGCATGGCCACGACCGGGATCCGCCCGCCGACGAAGGCCTGGGCCTCGTCGGCGTGGAAGGTGGTCGTTGCCACGAGGTCGTAGTGGAAGCGGTCGAGGCGCTCGGGTAGCTCGTCGAGGAGCGTCCCTTCGGCCTCGATCTGACCGGCGAACTCGTCGTTCAGGCGCTCGGCGTCATAGCCGGCGTCGGCCGTCGTGCACTCGGCGAAGAGGACCCGGACGACGGGCCCGGGCCGGCGACGCTCCGAGGACGCGGCGAACGTCGCGGCGGCGACCTCGTCCGCGGTGAAGCCCGACTGGGCCGCGCGACGGAGCATCTCCGAGACGATCCCGGCCAGGGCGTCCGGCCGTCGCCCGGTCGGCGGCCGATCGGCGACGACCGTCCCGGCACCGTGGCGGCTGGTGACGTAGCCGGCGTCGGCAAGGCGCCGGTACACGGCGCGGATCGTGTTGGGGTTGACCCGCAGCGCGGCTCCGAGCTCCCGAACGGGGGAGAGGCGCGATCCCGGCAGGAGGCGGCCCGAGTCGATCTGGTAGACGAGCTGCCAGTAGATCTGCGTCGAGATCGGGACGTCGCTGTCCCGGGTGACGTCCAGATTGCCCCCGGACGGGGTGGTCTGGGTCGGTTTGGTGTCGAGGTCGATGGTTGACATAGTCCACTAGTCCAAGTATCGTTCGACTTGGCCTAGTCCACTGTACCAAATCGAGGTACACCAGGCCGATACGGAAAGGAATGCACGATGACCGGCCTCGCAATCCTGGGGCTCATCGTCGCAGGGCTCGCCCTTCTCGACGTCGCCGCCGTGCGGTGGGGCGTCGACACCCGGCCTGGCTTCGACGGCAGCGAAACAATCGAGCGCCTGGCCTGAGCGCCTGGCCTGAG
>JBEPVB010000080.1:0-11103 GCA_041691215.1 Chloroflexota bacterium | reverse complement strand
CCGGCCTGGCGATGACCACCATGGACCTCGTCAAGCGGGCCGGCGGCGAGCCGGCCAACTTCCTCGACATCGGCGGCGGGGCAAAGGCCAACAAGGTCGCCGCGGCCATGCGGCTGATCCTCGCCGACCCCAAGGTCAACGCGATCCTGGTCAACATCTTCGGCGGCATCACCCGCGGCGACGAGGTGGCCCGCGGCCTCATCGACGCCCGCGGACAGCAGGTTCGCGACGTCCCGATGGTCGTCCGCATCGTCGGCACCAACGCCGCCGAGGCGGCGGAGCTCCTTCGCGCCGCCCACTTCGAGACCGCGGCCAGCCTGGACGAGGCAGCGGCCAAGGCCGTCGCGGCGTCCCACGGCCGCATCGCATGAGCATCCTCATCGGGCGCGAGACGCGTCTCGTCGTGCAGGGCATCACCGGCCGCGAGGGCGAGTTCCACGCCCGGGCCATGCAGGCCTACGGCACCGTCATCGTGGCCGGGATGACGCCGGGCAAGGGTGGCCAGCGGGCCCTCGACGGATCCGTGCCGGTCTTCGACACGCTGGCCGAGGCGGTCCGGGAAACCGGGGCCAACACGTCCTGCATCTTCGTGCCCGCACCCGGCGCGCCGGATGCGATCCTCGAAGCCGTGGCCGCCGGAATCCGCACGATCTTCTGCATCACCGAGGGCATCCCCGCCCTCGACATGGTCCGCGTGGTCGAGGCCGTCCGCTTGGCTGGCGCCCGGCTGATCGGCCCGAACTGTCCCGGGGCCACGTCGCCCGGCCGGGCCAAGGTCGGGATCATTCCCGCCTCGGTCCACCGCGAGGGGGACGTCGGGGTCGTCTCTCGCTCCGGGACCCTGACCTACGAGGCGGTCCAGGCCATGACCGATGCGGGCATCGGCCAGTCCACCTGCGTCGGCATCGGCGGCGACCCGATCATCGGGACGACCTTCCTCGACGTCCTCCGCCTCTTCGCGGCCGATCCCGAGACCAGGGCGCTCGTCCTCATCGGCGAGATCGGCGGGGCGGCCGAGGAGGAGGCCGCGGCCTGGGCCGCGGAGCACCTGGCCGGCATCCCCAAGGCGGCCTTCATCGCCGGCCGGACGGCCCCGGAAGGCAAGCGCATGGGCCACGCCGGGGCGATCATCTCCGGCGGTGCCGGCACGGCGGCATCGAAGGTGGCGGCCCTGGAGGCCGCCGGTTTCGAGGTCGCCGAATCGCCGACCGAGCTGCCTGCCCTGCTGCGCGCGGCCGGCTACCCCGGCTAGGGAGGACGCCGCGCCGTGCGCATCGACGACATCCGCTTCCTCTTCGGCTACGAGCGCTGGGCAACGGGGCGAATCCTGGCGGTCGTTCCCGGCCTGGACGACGGAACCTGGTCGGCCCCTAATTCGATCGGCGACCGTGGGCTGGGGGGCATCCTCATCCACCACCTCGGGGCCGCCCAGCGCTGGCGCCATGGCCTGGGACGCATGCCCGGCGACCTCCCCCGCCCCGAGCGCGGGGCCCTCCCCTCGCCCGAGGCGATGGCCGGCCTGTGGGGTGCCGAGTGGGCGGCCTGGGAAGCTTGGCTGGCCACGCTCGACGACCAGGCCCTGCTGTCGACGTTGGAGCCGATCCCGATGTGGCAGCTCCTGGCCCATGTCATGAACCACGGGACCCAGCACCGGGCCGAGGCGGCCGCGCTGCTGACCACGGCCGGTCGCTCGCCGGGCGACCTCGACATGCTCGACTACGCGGAGGCACTGGCCGGAGTCGAGCCTTCCTGATGGGCTTCCTCATGGACCTCGTGTCGGGCGACAGCCGTGAGATCCTGCTGGCGATCGCCGTCGACGACTGGGCCGGCCTCGACGACGCGGGCCGGTTCGACGCCCACATCTCCCTGGGCGGGGCCATGGACCCGACCTGGCTCGACCGCTTCAGCGAGGCCGTCCGGGACGTGGCCGGCAGCGACGAACCGGTGGACTTCATCGATGCCCGGCGGGACCTCGAAGGCCCGGGCGATATCGGCGATCGAACCGTGGAACGCATCGATCCCGCCTGGATCTCGGGCATCGCCCGCCTCGTCGAGGACCAGGTCGACGCGGTTGCGGGCCGCTGGATCGAGCTGGTCGAGGAGGACATCGGGGCCCTCCCGCGCGAAGAGAAGCCGTGGATCCGGCAGGTCGCCGGGGACCTCGTCGGCTTCGCCCGACGGTCGGACCAGTCCGCGGCGGTGATCCTCGCCTGGTCCCTGTGACCTCGGCGGCGGTGCATGGTCCTGCCCGAGCTCGAGCGCTGATCCCCTAGCCGGCCGCCCTGATCCCGAGCGCCCGCCACGAGGGCCCGCCCGGGGCTTCGATGAGCTCCACGAGGACGCCGCCGCAGGATCGCGGATGTAGGAACGCGACCGGCCCCTCTGCGCCTCGCCGGGGCGACGAATCGATGAGCTCGATGCCGCTGATCGCCACGCGCGTCAACTCCTCGGCGAGGTTCTCGACCTCGATGCACAGGTGATGGAAGCCTTCGCCCTTGCTGGCCAGGAAACGGGCGACGCCCGTCGTGTCGTCGGTCGGCTCGACGAGCTCGATCTTGGACTCCCCGATGCCGAGGAAGGCGATCCTGACCCGGTCCGACGGGATGTCCATGATCGTCTCGAGGGGCAGGCCCAGGACGTCCCGATAGAGGGCCAGGCTGGCCTCGATCGAGCGGACCACGACGGCGACGTGGTGGATGCGACCCGGCGGCAGCGACATCAGCGTCCTCAGACCGTGATGAGCTCGCGATGGACGCCCCACGCCGCCCGCAGGCGGTCGGCGATCTCGCCCACCGTGGCGTAGGCCCTGACCGCCTCGATCATCGGCGGCAGGAGGTTGTCGGTGCCGCGGGCCGCGTCGTCGAGCCGCCGGAGGGTGGCGGCCCAGGCGGCAGGATCGCGCTCCGCCCGGACGCGCCTCAGGCCTTCCACCTGGCGGCGCTCCCCCTCCGGGTCGATCCGCTGGGTCGACGGCATGGTCGTTTCCTCGTCCCGGAAGCGGTTCACGCCGACCACCACCTGGTCGCCGGCGTCGACGGCCCGCTGGGGCCGGTAGGCGGCCTCCTGGATCTGGCGCTGCTGGAAGCCCGCATCAAGGGCGGCCAGCGTGCCACCCATGGCGTCGATCTCCTCGAGGTAGGCTGCAGCGGCGGCCTCGAGCTCGTCCGTCAGCGACTCGACGTAATACGAGCCCGCCAGGGGGTCCGGGGTGTCCGTGACGCCCGACTCGTAGGCCAGGATCTGCTGTGTCCGGAGGGCGAGGCGGACGGACTCCTCGGTCGGCAGGGCGAGGGCCTCGTCGCGGGAGTTGGTGTGGAGGCTCTGCGCCCCGCCGAGGACGGCGGCCAGGGCCTGGAGCGCAGTCCGGACGACGTTGTTGTCGACCGACTGGGCCGTCAGCGAGCTGCCTGCGGTCTGGACGTGGAAACGGCAGGCCATCGAGCGCGGGCTCCGGGCGCCGAAGCGGTCGCGCACGATCCGGGCCCACATCCGGCGGGCGGCCCGGAACTTGGCCACCTCCTCGAAGAGATCCGACCAGGCCGCGAAGAAGAAGCTCAGGCGGGGCGCGAAGTCGTCGATCTCGAGACCCCGGGCCAGGGCCGCCTCGACGTAGGCGATCGCATCGGCGAGCGTGAAGGCGAGCTCCTGGGCGGCGGTCGCCCCGGCCTCGCGCATGTGGTAGCCACTGATCGAGATGGTGTTCCATTTGGGCAGCTCGCGGGCCCCGAACTCGAAGATATCGGTAACGAGGCGCATGGATGGCTGGGGCGGGTAGATCCAGGTACCCCGGGCGATGTACTCCTTGAGGATGTCGTTCTGGACGGTGCCCGAAAGGCGGTCCCGGGCAACGCCTTGCCGCTCGGCGGCGGCCACGTAGAGCGCGACGAGTGTTGCCGCCGTCGAGTTGATGGTCATCGAGGTCGAGACGGCGTCGAGCGGAATGCCGTCGAAGAGGACCTCCATGTCGGCCAGGCTGGAGATCGGGACCCCGACCCGGCCAACCTCGCCGGACGCCTCCATTGCGTCCGCGTCATAGCCCATCTGGGTGGGCAGGTCGAAGGCGACCGAGAGCCCCGTCTGGCCCTGCTCCAGGAGGTAGCGGAAGCGCCGGTTCGTCTCGGCGGCGGTCGCGAAGCCGGCGTACTGGCGCATCGTCCAGAAGCGGCTCCGGTACATCGTCGGCTGGACCCCGCGGGTGAAGGGAAACTCGCCCGGGCGCCCGAGGTCACGATCCTCATCCAGGCCGGCGGTATCGGCCGCCGTGTAGAGGTCCCGGATCTCGAGCCCGGATGCGGTCTCGAAGCGAGGCCGCCGCTCGGGCGTTCCCTTGAGCGCGGCGTCCCGACTCTCCGTTCGCCAGCGCTCTCGCCCGGGATCCCGACCCTCCGGCATCTTCGTCAACCGCTTCAGACGAGGACGAGGAGGAGGTCGCCGACCTCGATCTTCGCGCCACTGGCGACGGCAACGCGCTCGATGCTGCCGTCGCGCGGCGCGCGGAGCTCGTTCTGCATCTTCATCGCCTCAACGACCAGGAGCTGCTGTCCGGCCGACACGGCGTCGCCGGCGGTCACCGCCACGGAGACGACGACCCCCGGGATGATGGCACGGACCTCGGTCGGGCCGCTCTCCCCGAGCTCCTCCCGCCCGCGCCGGGCCCGCGCTCGGAGGGCGGCCCGAGCCGCTGGTTCGAGGTCGACCTCGAACCGCCAGCCATCCACGATCACCTCGCGCCTGGCGATGCCGTGGCCCGGGCCTCCAGGCGCCGCGACCGGGAGCAGGGTGACCGCGGTCCGATGACCCGGGTCGTCGGCGTGGACGAGGACCGCTCGCTCGGTACCAAGGGTCGTCAGGCTTACCGCCCTTGGCCGGCCATCGACCAGGACGGTTCCGGGGGCGTCGGCCGGAGCGACCACGATGGCCGGCAACTCGGCCGCGGCCGGGCCCGCGGCTGCGCCCGGGACGAGCGTCACCCGGATGCCCCGGGGGTCGGCGATCTCGTCGTGCCCCGTGATCCGTGACCGACCCGGAACGCGACCGTCCGTCACCGCGGCCATCGATCCTGGGCGGCCTCGAGGCCGGCGCGGAACCAGGCGTCGTCCATGTCGGGCGCGGCGGCCGCGCGGTCACCCAAGCCCATCCCTGCGCTGCGGGTCGGTGGCCCTTCCCCGAGGGCGGCAAGGCCGGCCGCGAGCTGCGCGATCTCCGCCGCCTGCGCGAAGGACGTGGGACCGGCCCAGTGCTCGCCGACCCAGCCGGTCGACAGGTCCCCGTCCCGGAACGAGGCCGACCGCGCCACGGCGCGATGGAAGGGCAGGGTCGTCTGGATGCCTGCGACCTCGACCTCGTCGAGGGCCCGGCGGAGCCGGTCGATGGCCGCTCCCCGATCGCTGGCGTGGACCATGACCTTGGCGATGAGGTTGTCGTATTCGGGCGGGACCCGATCACCGGCCTGGATCGCCGTGTCGACGCGGACGCCGGGTCCGGCCGGCATGATCCAGCGGGTCACGCGCCCGGGCGCAGGCGCGAAGTCGCGCGCGGGATCCTCCGCCGAGAGGCGCACCTCGATCGCGTGGCCGGCAGGCTCGGCTGCCCGCTGAGCCGCGTCCAGGGCGGCCGCCGACAGGGGCCTGCCCGCGGCGAGGAGGAACTGCTCCCGGACGATGTCCACGCCGGTGACCAGCTCGGTCACGCCGTGCTCGACCTGCAGCCGCGTGTTGACCTCCAGGAAATGGAACGCGCCGTCGGGGGACCGAAGGAACTCGGCCGTGGCCGCGTTCGTCAGGCCGGCCGCCGTGGCCACGCGCGTCGCCAGCTCGTGGAGCTGGCGACGCTCCGCGGTGGTCAGGCCGGGGGCGGGCGCCTCCTCCACGAGCTTCTGGTGGCGCCGCTGGAGGGAGCAGTCGCGCTCCCCGAGGGCGATGATCCGGCCGCCGGCATCACCGAGGAGCTGGACCTCGATATGGCGGGCCGGTGAGATCTCGCGCTCGAGATAGACCGCGCCGTCACCGAACGCCGAGGCGGCCTCGTGGGATCCCGAGACGAGCGCCGCCGGGAGCTCCGCGGCCGTCGCCACGCGGCGCATGCCACGGCCGCCGCCCCCGGCCGCGGCCTTGACCAGCAACGGAAAGCCGATCGCCTCGGCCTCCGCGAGGATCGCCTCGACCTGGTCCGGCCGGTCGAGAGCGGCCGGCTCGAGGGTCCCCGGGACGGCCGCCACGCCGACGGACTTCGCGATCCTCCGCGCGTGGAGCTTGTCACCGAGGGCATCGATGGCCTGCGCGGGCGGGCCGACGAAGACCATGCCTGCCTCGACCACGGCCCGGGCAAAGGCTGCCCGCTCGGCCAGGAACCCGTACCCGGGATGGATCGCTTCTGCGCCGGTGGCCCGCGCGGCGTCGAGGATCGCCCCGAAATTGAGGTAGCTCTCGGCAGGTGCCGCCGGGCCGATACGGACGGCCCGGTCGGCCAGCCGGACGTGGGCCCCGGCCGCATCGGCGTCGCTGTGGACGGCGATCGCCTCCATGCCCATCTCGTGGCAGGCCCGGATGATGCGTATCGCGATCTCGCCCCGGTTGGCGATCAGGATCCGCTGGAAGGGTGGCGTCTCGGCAACGTCTTTGCGCAAAGACAAGGCTCGGCCCACCTCAGAGCGGGATGTTCCCATGCTTCTTTCTCGGGTTGGTGTCGCGCTTGTCGGCCAGCATGTCGAGCGCCCGGATGAGGCGGGGGCGAGTCTCAGATGGCCGGATCACGTCGTCGACGTAGCCGCGCGAGGCGGCGATGTAGGGGTTGGCAAACTGCTCCTCGTACTCGGCCACCAGCCGGGCCCGCTCCCCTGGCGGGTCATCGGCCCTGGTGATCGCATCCTTGAAGATGATGTTGACGGCGCCCTCGGCGCCCATGACCGCGATCTCGGCCGTCGGCCAGGCGAAGTTCATGTCGCCGCGGATGTGCTTGCTGCTCATGACATCGTAGGCCCCGCCGTAGGCCTTGCGGGTGATGACGGTGACCTTCGGGACGGTAGCCTCGCAGTAGGCGTATAGGAGCTTGGCCCCGGCCTTGATGATCCCGCCGTGCTCCTGGGCGACACCGGGCAGGAACCCGGGCACATCGACGAGGGTCACGAGGGGAACATTGAAGCAGTCGCAGGTCCGGACGAACCGGGCCGCCTTCGTCGAGGCCTCGATATCCAGCGAGCCGGCAAGGATCGCCGGCTGCTGGGCGACAATGCCGACGCTCCGTCCGCCGAGCCGGGCGAACCCGATGATGATGTTCTGCGCCCATCCGGGCTGGATCTCAAGGAACGCCGCATCGTCGACGATGCGGGCCAGGACGTCGTGCATGTCGTAGGGCTTGCCCGGATCGTCGGGGACGATGTCATCAAGCTCAGGGTCCTGGCGATCCATCGGATCGTCGGTGGGTACGATCGCCGGCGCCGCGAGATTGTTCTGAGGCAGGTGGCCGAGAATCCGCCGAACCGCGTCGAGCGCCTCGGCTTCGTCGTGCGCCGCCAGGTGGGCGACGCCACTCTTCGTCGTGTGGACGATCGCGCCGCCGAGCGACTCCGAATCGACCTCCTCATGGGTCACCGCCTTCACGACGTTCGGGCCGGTCACGAACATGTAGCTGGTTCGTTCGACCATCACGGTGAAGTCGGTCATCGCCGGGGAGTAGACCGCGCCGCCGGCGCAGGGACCCATGATCACCGAGATCTGGGGCACGACGCCGGAGGCCAGGACGTTGCGCAGGAAGATCTCGGCATAGCCGCCCAGGGACGCGACGCCTTCCTGAATCCTGGCGCCGCCGGAGTCGTTCAGGCCGATCAGTGGCGCTCCGACTTTCATCGCCAGGTCCATCACCTTGCAGATCTTCTCGGCGTACGCCTCGGATAGCGACCCCCCGAAGACGGTGAAGTCCTGGCTGAAGATGAACACCAGGCGGCCGTCGATCGTGCCGTGGCCCGTGACGACCCCATCCCCGAGGAAGCGCTGCTCATCGAGTCCGAACTCTGTCGAGCGGTGGGTCACGAAAGCGTCCAGCTCGACGAACGATCCGGGATCGAGCAGGAGGTCCAGCCGCTCGCGCGCGGTCAGCTTGCCCCAGCCATGCTGGCGTTCGATTCGAACGGACCCGCCACCGAGCAACGCTTCGGCTCGCATCCGATCGAGCTTGGTGAGGCGCTCTTCATTCGTCGGCACGGTCGCGGCTCCCCAGGTGATTCAACGATTCGTGGCGGACGAGACACGGACGCGGGTTCCGTCTTTGCGCAAGGACAGTGGGGTGAGGACGGCCGCCCGAGATCTCATCATAGACGGGCGGCGGACCGTTCCCAGCGTCGGAATCGGCATGCGAGGGGTCGATTCACCCGCCAATTCGGACCCGCGACGTCCCGGGCGTAATCCACACTTCGGTGCACAAGTGGCGGATCCTGTGGATAAGTAGACCGGGGAATTTGAGGCTTGCTGGGGTAGGATTCCGGGACGCCTGCTTCATGGATTGCGTCGACGACGCTGTCCGCACTCCCCTATCGACGCCTTCCGTCTCTTTGCGAGGTGATCCCCGGTGACCAACGTGATCGCGATTGCGAATCAGAAGGGCGGCGTTGGCAAGACGACGACGACGATCAATCTCGCCGGCGCACTCGCCGAAGAGAACTACCGGATCCTGTGCATTGATATGGATCCCCAAGCGAACCTTACGGCAGGCCTCGGCATCAACCTGAACACCATCGAGCGATCGATGGCCGATGTCCTCGTCGGACGGGCAACGCTCGACCAGGTGATCCTCGCCACCGAGACCGAACGCCTCGACGTCGTGCCGGCCCACATCGACCTGGCGGCGACCGAGGGCGAGCTCTTCACGATGCTCGGTCGCGAATCGATCCTGCGCGACGCGCTCGAGGGGCGGCTGAAGAATCGCTACGACTACGCCCTCATCGACTGCCCGCCCAACCTCGGCCTGCTGACCGTCAACGGACTGGTCGCGGCAGACGGTGTGATCATCCCGGTCCAGACGCAGTTCTACGCGATGAAGGGCCTGACCAACCTGGTCAAGGTCATCAACACGATCCGCCTGAAGCTGAATCGCAAGCTGAAGATCCTCGGCCTGCTGCCGACGTTCTACGATGCCAGGACGAATCTCGCCCGCGACATGCTCGACGAGCTGCGCGTCGTCGGGGACCACCACGTCTTCACGTCGATCATCCGGAACACGGTGAAGCTCGGCGAGGCGCCGCTCGTCGGGCGGCCGATCACGACGTACGCCGGCAACACCGATGCGGCCCGGACATACCGCGAGCTGGCACGGGAGGTCATCGAACTTGGCTAGGACCGACTTCCGCGCCGCCGCGGCGCGGCGACTCTCCGAGGAGCGCGAGCTCTCGCCCGCGATCGTGAGCCTTCTGTCCGCCGAGCACACCGGACATTCATCCGGCGTCCGCGTCATTCCGATCGTCCAGATCAGCCCGAATCCGCAACAGCCCCGCCTCGCCTTCGACGCCACGTCCCTCGAGGAGCTGGCGGCATCGATTCGGGAGCACGGTGTCCTCCAGCCGATCCTGGTCCGGCCTCGGGGCAACAACCAGTACGAGCTCATCGCCGGTGAGCGCCGCTGGCGGGCAACCAAGACCGCCGGGCTCGAGACGATCCCGGCCCTCGTCGAGGACATCGACGATGACACGGCCCTTGAGATCTCGATCATCGAGAACCTCCAGCGCGAGGACCTGTCCCCGCTCGATGAAGCGGCCATCTACGACCGCATGGTCCGGGAGCACGGCTACTCGGTTCGCAAGCTGGCCCAGAAACTCGGTAAGGACAAGGGCTACCTCGAAAATCGGCTCCGACTCGCCGACGCCCCGGAAGATGTCCGCCAGCTGGTGTCCTTGCGCAAAGACACGCTCTCCCATGCCTACGAGCTGATGAAGGTCGAGGATCCCAAGAAGCGCAAGCGGCTCGGCGAGCAGGTCGCCCGGGGCGAGCTGACGCTCCTGAAGCTGAAGGACAAGATCGAGGGCCGCCGGCCGCGCGGGGCGCCGGAGACTCCCGAACCATCAGATGCCCCGGCGACGCAAGCCGACGACGGTTCCGAGGGGATCGTCGACGATGCGGATGCCGCCTGGACCGGGCACCGGGCGAGGCACGGGCCATTGGGCGACGACTCCCTGGTGACCGCCAAGCAGCAGCTGTCCGACGCGGTCGAGGAGCTCATCGACGTCCTCCGGGCCCCCAATGTCGTGGCTGCGATCGGGCAGGTCGATCGGGCGAATCTCGCCAAGTACCTGACGATCACCAAGCTCAAGCTCGAGAACGTGATCGCCCTCGTCCGGAGTGAGAACAGCTGATCCCGCATGGGATCCGGGTCCGGTCGAACGCACCGGCTCCGTACGCCGAGATCCAAAACGTGAAGCCGGCGCCATGGGCGCCGGCTTCATCGGTATCGCGGGCCGGGGTCGAGCCCCGAGGGTCCTTGCCTAATGGGCAGGCGCGTGGGAGGCGGACTTGCCGTGCGTCCCCATGTGGGCCCAGTGGGAGACCCATGCACCATGGTTGGCGAATGCCGCAGGCGTCGGCTGGTGGGCGGCCCAGCAGACGATCGCGCCGTGGTTCAGGAGCGCGAGATCAGCAGGCGCCAGGTTGGTCGGATCCGTGGCGCAGTGGTCACCTGAGGTGCTATCCGAGGTCTCGGTGGTGTCGACCGTCTCGGTGGTCTCGACCGTCTCGGTGGTTTCCGCTGACTCGTCGGTCTCGGTCGTCTTGGTTTCTGTCGTCTCGGTCGTCTCGGTCGTCTCGGCGACCGGGTGGCCGTTGGCCGGCGTCGACGGCTTGGCCGCGAAGGCGATGCCGGCGGTGAGGATCAAGACAACGAGGCTGATCCAGAGGGGCCGGAGGCGGTGGAATGCGGAGGTCACGATAGTCAGGCTCCCTGATTGTGGTGGTTGTACTGCCTTTGGTAACGAGGGGTGCCCCCGGCCTGTTAGGGGTACGTCCGTTGTATCTGGGCCAGTCGTTAGGACCAGCGGCCCCTGGGCGAACCCCGGGGATCAGTCCCCGAAGGCCCCATCCGGGCGGGATCCGCGGGGCTCGGCCGCGGGGCTCGGCCGCGGGG
>JBEPVB010000079.1:0-11161 GCA_041691215.1 Chloroflexota bacterium | reverse complement strand
ACACAAACTCCCCCCCGACCGCGCGCCCGCCCCCCCGCCGGCGGGGGGCCCCCCCCCCCCCCTGGGCCGCCCCCCCCCCCCGCGGCCCCCGGGCCCCCCCCCCCGGGGGGGGGGCCCCGGTCCGGCTTGAAGCTGCCCGGTGAACAGGCCGCACGGCCCCTGATCCCGGGCTTCCATCCTCGCGCCGTGCCCCCGGGACCGGGGAGGCGACGGCTTTGGCTGGCGCGAGCGCAGTCCCGGGAGGAATCATGGCGGCGTCCCTTGTCCCCGTGCGCATCTCGATCGTCATGCCCTGCCTCAACGAGGCGGAGACCGTCTCGATCTGCGTCGCCAAGGCCCGCGCCTGGCTCGCGTCGCGAGACATCCTCGGCGAGGTCCTGGTCGTCGACAACGGTTCGACCGATCGCTCGGCCGAGCTGGCCGAAGCCGCCGGGGCACAGGTCATCCACGAGCGGCGGCGGGGCTACGGCAACGCCTACCTGCGGGGCTTCGCCGAGGCGCGTGGCGACATCATCGTGATGGGCGACGCTGACGACACCTACGACTTCAGCCGCCTCGACGACCTCGTCGCGCCGCTCGAAGGCGACTTCGACCTGGTCCTCGGGAACCGCTTCTCGGGTGGCATCAGCCCCGGGGCGATGCCCTGGGCCCACCGCTACATCGGCAGCCCCGTGATCAACCTGATGATCCGGCGGTTCATCGGCATCCGGATCGGGGACAGCCAGAGCGGGTTTCGAGCCTTCACCCGCTCGGCCTACGAGCGGCTCCGCCTCCGCTCGGGCGGCATGGAGCTGGCGTCCGAGATGATCGTCAACGCGGCTCGCGAGGGGCTCCGGGTGACCGAGGTCCCGGCGCCATACAACCCCCGCCTCGGCGAAAGCAAGCTCAACACGGTCCGGGACGGCTGGCGACACCTCCGCTTCCTGCTCCTGGCGGCGCCGAACTTCCTGTTCGTCCTGCCCGGCCTGGCCCTGATCGGGATGGGCGTCGCGGTGACCGCCATCTCCTTCCTTGCCCCGGCCGGGATCGAGATCGGCTCCCTGACCTGGCAGTCCGTCTTCGCCGGGGGCATCTTCCTGGCGATCGGCACCAATGCCCTCGTCTTCGGGCTGATGACCAAGACGTTCGGGGCGGATCGGGGGATCTTCCGCGAGGATGCCTGGGTCCGGGCCTATCGCCGGGTCTTCAGCCTCGAGCGAACACTCGGCCTGGCGGCCGCGCTCTTCGTCGTGGGCGGCCTGATCAACCTCGGGCTGCTCGTCATCTGGCTTTCGGGGAGCCGAATCGCCGTCGGCCTCCAGCTCGCGGCCCTGGCGGAGAGCCTGATGATCGTCGGCGCGAACCTCGGCCTGGCCGGGTTCCTCGGTGTCGCCATCGAAGACCGGCGTCTGTAGACCAGCCATGACCCTCGAGACGCCGACGGCCGGCCCGCCTCTCCGCATCGCCTTCGTCAGCGACGCCCTCGTCCCCTTCAGCTCGGGGGGCGCGGAGCGGCGCGTCCACGAGCTGGCCATCCGGCTCGCCCGCCGCCATGACGTCCACGTCGTCAGCTGGGGGTTCTGGGGTCCCGAGCCGACGACCGCTCGGGATGGCATGACCTTCCATGGCGTGGGCCGGCCCCGCCCGTTCTACGGCGCAGATGGGCGGCGGACGCTCCGCGAGGCGGTCGAGTTCGCCGCCCGCCTGCCGATCGTGCTGGGCCGCCTGGACGTCGATGTTGTCGACGTGTCGGCGACGCCATACCTGCCGCTCTATGGCGCCTGGCTCGGGACCCGTCGCTCGGGGACGCCGATCGTCGCCACGTGGCACGAGTTCTGGGGCGAGCATTGGAGGGAATACCTGCCCCACCGCCGCCTCGTTGGGCGAGCCGCCCGGGCAGGCGAGTCCTGGGCCAGATCGCTGGCCGATCTACGGGTGGCCGTCTCGCCCTTCACCGCCGCCCGAATGGGCCGCGGCCGCCATCGGGCGGCCAATGCCATCGTCGGCAACGGTGTCGACGCGGCCTCGATGGGCCGGGTTCGACCGGACGCCGAGCGATCCGACATCATTTTCGTGGGGCGGCTCATCGATGAGAAGCGGATCCACCTGCTGCTCGGCGCCGTGGCGGCCCTGGTAGGTCCATTCCCCGCGATCCGTTGCCTGATCGTGGGCGATGGTCCCGAGCACAAGCATCTCGCGAGCCTTGCCAAGGAGCTCGGGCTCGATGGCCATGTCGATTTCCTGGGACGAGTCGAGGACGAGCGCCTGCCGGCCCTCCTTCGTGGATCGAAGGTCTTCGTCCTGCCCTCGGCCCGGGAGGGTTACGCGATCACGGTCGTGGAGGCGATGGCCTGCGGGCTCGCACCCGTCGTGGCCCGGAGCCCGCTGAGCGCCGCCCCGGACCTGATCGATGACGGCGTCGACGGCGTGATCTCCGAGCCGACCGTCCCCGGATTCGCGGCCGCGATCGGCGAGCTGCTCGGCGATCCTGGTCGCCGCCGCAGGATGGCGACCGCGGCCCGGCGCTCGGCGTCGAAGCACGACTGGGCGGAGCGAGCGGTCGCGATGGAGCGGATCTATCGGGAGGCGATCGCGGCCAGGCCGGCCGGATCTCGGTCGCGAGCAGCGAGATTCGTGGCGGACGATGCCCGACCGGAGGTCGCCGCCGCGACGGCCGGTGAGCCACCGTGGTGATCGTCCGGCGGCTGGGGGCGATGAGCGCCGCGGCGGCCTCGCCTGGCCGGGTCGAACGCCTGCCGTCGATCGTCCCGGCCATCTCGGCCATCGGCGTGGCGGCCGTCGTGGCTGCCCTCGTCGCCGCGACGCCGATCGGGAGCGGCGACTATGGCCAATGGCTCATGGTGTCGAGGGGTGTCAGCGGCGGGACCACCCCCGACTACCGGGCCCTGAGCGATGTGCCGCCCCTGGTCCCGATCCTGATCGCGACGCTCCAGGGCGCCGTGGGCAGCCCGGTTGGAGCCCTGCACGCGGTGGGCTTCGTCATCGTCCTGGGTCTCGGCCTCGGCTTCTTCGCTGCCGGCACCGCCCTCCACGGGCGGCCGATCGGCGGCCTCCTCTCGAGCGTCCTCGGACTCCTCGCCACGAACGTCTTCCTGGACCTCCTCGCGTTCGGTGGCCTGCTCCAGGCGACCGCCATCGTCCTGCTGCTCTTGACGGTGGCCGCGTTCATGCTTGCCCTGCGGAGGCGGGCCACGGAGCGCCGGTGGTGGCTCGTCGGCTGCGCCGCCCTCTTCGCCACCTGCCTTGCCCACGTCCCGACGGCAACCGTGGCGATGCCGGTCTGCCTGGCCGCGGCTGGCATCTCTGCGCTGCCGGAGCGTGGCGAGCCAATCCGCCAACGCCTTCGGACGATCGTGCCCCTCGCGGCGGCGCTCGGCCTCATCGGCGCCTACTGGCTCCTGGTCATCGCCCCTGCGTCGCTCGGCTATGTTGTCAATCCCGCCAGCCTCGCCTATCGAGGCCCGGAGCGGGCACTCCAGCTGCTCGCCGACTACCCACCGACGATTGTCATCGCCCTGGTCGGGCTCATCGGTGTCGCTGCCTGGGCGATTCGCCTCGTGGCGGCCCGGAGGCTCCCGGGCAGGCGTGATCGCTGGCTGGTCCTCGTGGCCTGGCTCGGCGCGGCCTGGGCCGCGTTCGGCGTGTCGGCCCTGACGGGGGCATCGACCGATTATCCGCGCTTCGTGCCGCTCCTCGTGGGGCCGCTGGTCGTCAGCGCCGCGGCCACGCTCGCCGCAGCCGGGGCGGCCCTCGCGCGCCGTCAACCCCGGACGTTCACCCTGGAGCGCGGCCTCGGCGCGATCGGGCTGTCGGTGGCCCTCGTGGCGCCGTTCAGCATCGCCGGCTACCAGACCGAGGCCGTCGGCTACGAGCTCCCCGACGACGCCTCGCTGGCGGCCGTCGCGAGCTGGGCCGACGCTCACCTCGTCAAGGATTCGGCGATCCTCGCTCCGGTCCGGGAGGCGAAGTGGGTCGAGGGCCTGACCGGCCGCTCGTCGCTCTTCAGCAGCCAGGTGCGCTACGCATTCCGGCCCGTCGAGTGGGAGCGGAGCCTGGCGGCGGACGCCCTGATGCGGGGGAACCTGTCCCTGGCCAATGAATCGTTCGTCCTCACCCTGACCGACGGCATCCCCTCGGCCGGGGGCCAGGAGCCACGGTCGCTCGTCATCGCCCCGAATCACGGGGGTGAGAACGTCGACCTGCTGCGGGTCGTTCCGGCAGCCAGCCTGATCATCGATCCGTCCGGCAGGATCTTGGCCAGCCTGCCCAGCCTGCAGCCGGCGGGGCTCGACCGATCGAGCGGTCCTGACAGGCTCGTCGCAACCACGCGCTGGACCGGGACGCGCCAGGGCGGTGCCCTGGCCTACTCGCAACGCCTCGACCTTGCCGCCGGCGCCGCCTCGTTCAGCCTGACCGTTGGGGTCGAGACCGCGGCCCCGGTCGGCGGCCTCCGGCTCGAGCTCCGCCCTCCGGCCGGGGTGACCATCGTCGCTTCGAGCGGGTCCGGCGAGCGTGCCGACATTTCCTTCGCCCGAATCGGCCGGTCGGAGCCGCGTCTTCGGCTCCGGGTGCCCGGCGGATCCGTGACCCTGACCACCAGCGGCGGCCTTGCCATTGGCGCGCCGGGCAGGTCGCTCAGCCTCGAGGTGACCGATCTCACCGCCGGCGGCGCGTCGACCTCGCTGCGGCTCCTGGACCCGGCGGCCCTCATCGCCCAGTACAACGTCGGCGCCGTGATCCTCCGCCACGACCCGAGCTACGACGGGCGGCGCGCCCGGCTCGAGCTGCTGGGCTTCCATGTCGCCGATGCCGGCGGCCCCTACGTCGTCATGATCCGGTCGGCGGCCGTGAAGCGAGGCCCGGCGTGAACATCCTGGCCGATGTCGAGCTGCCGCCCAGGCCGACCCTGGTCGTCGGCGGCTATGGCTACCTGAACGCCGGCGACGAAGCAATCCTCGCCGGCCTGCTGCGGCTCATCGGTCGGGATGGCGTGACGGTCATGTCTCGCTCGCCGGTCGAGACAGCGGCTACGCATGGCGTTCGGAGCGTGAGCCCGGCCCGGGTGCCCCTCGAGCTCCGGTCACATCCGGGGATCATCATCGGTGGCGGTGGGCTCTTCGGGCGAGACATGGGGCTGCTTGGACGTTTCCTGCCCCTGGCCGGGTTGGCGGCGGCCGGCGCTGGTTGGCAGGTCGCCCTGCTGGGCATCGGCGTTGACCGCGAGATGGCCGGTTCCACGGCCAGCCTGGTCGGTGCTCTCGGACGCCGGGCGATCGCAGTCGTCGTCCGCGACGAGGAGTCCCGGGCGTCGCTCGCCTCGATCGGGGTCGAGGCGCACTGCCGGCCCGACCTGTCGGCGGCCGTTCCCTCGGCCGGACGAGCCGCCGGCCTGCGTCACCTCGAGGCCGCGGGCCTTGACCCGGGCCGGCGGCCTGTCGTCGGGCTCTGCCTGACGGCTGTCGATGACGACCTCGGCACCGAGGTGGCCCGGGCCATCCCGGCCCTGGTCGCGACCCGCCCGGATCTCGACTTCTGCCTCTTCCCGATGAGCCGCCATCCATTCGTCGTGGCCCACAACGATGAGGTCTTCGCCCGGCGCCTGATGGCCGCCAGTCCGCGCCTGAAGCTCCTCGTCCCCCCGGACGACCCCGGCGAGGTGGTCGCCATCTTCGAAGCCTTCAGCGCGGCGGTCTGCATGCGCTATCACAGCCTCCTCTTCGCAGAACGAGCCGGAATCCCGATCATTCCTGTTGCCTATGCCGAGAAATGCCGCCACTGGCTGGCGGAGCGGTCGATGCCCTCGGCCGACCTTCGACCGGCCGCCCTGGCCAGGACCGTCGGCCGGGCCGTCGAGCGGCTCGCCGGATGAAGCGCACCAAGGGCCGCGCGGCTCGCTGGGTCCTCGGCATCGGGGTCCTCGGGGCGCTCCTTGCCTGGTTCGATCCGGGCTCGGTCGCGGCCCGCCTCGGAACCGTTGACCCACGGCTTGCCCTGCCGGCGATCCTCGGCCTGGTCGGGGTCCATCTCGTCGCGGCCTCGGCATGGCGCCGGTTGACCGAGCGCCTGTCGGGCCTCCAGCTCGACTGGCGGACCACCATCCGGCTCTATTACGCCGCCCAGGCATGGGGGGCCATCACGCCCGCCAATCTCGGCGCGGACATCTACCGGGTGGCGGCCCTCGACGCCGGTGCGAGCCGATCGCGCCTCGCCGTGCCGGTGGTGGCCCAGCGCCTGACCAGCATCGGCGCCCTGCTCGTCCTGGGGTTCATCGCGGCCCTGGTCCTGCCGATCGGCGGCTTCGGCTCGTTTGCCGCGCTGTTCCTTGTCCTGATGCTCGGACTGGCTGCGATGGTGGGCGCCGTGGCCACCCGTTCCGGCAAGGTCTCCGGTCCGATGCGGCGCATCCTCGACCGCGTGGGCTTCGAGACGGTTGCCGGCCCACCGCGTGGCTGGATGTCGACGGTCCTCCGCGACGGCCTGGGGCTCGGGCTCATCTTCCATGGCGCGAGCCTGCTGCTGGGCCTGGTCCTCGTGGCGGCGGTCGATCCGGCGGCGGCGAGCCGGCCAATGGACGTCCTCGCCGCCCTCGCGGTCGCCAGGCTCAGCCTGGCCGTCCCGATCTCGCCGAACGGGATCGGGATCCAGGAAGGCGCGCTGACCCTCCTCTTCGTTCATCTGGGCCTGTCCCCGGACACGGCCCTGGCGGCGGCCCTCCTGAACCGGATCGCCCTCGTTGCGACGGCGGTGATCGGAAGCCTTGCCCTCATCGTGGGCTCGCGGACGAGCGCCCGGAGCGCTGCGCGGTCGAGCCTGTCGCACCCCGCCGACGGCTGAGGCGCCACGCCTCCACGTCCACCCCGAGCCCTTCTCGCCGGGCCTTTCCGTTCCCGTACACTCCCGGTCCATGACCGGCCCCGACCCCCGCCGCCTCGTGATCCTTGCCGAGGGCAACTTCGGATTCCACCATGGCAAGACCGCCATGGGCGTCATCCGCTACGGCCCTGACCGGACCGTCGCGGTCATCGATTCGACGAAGGCCGGCGGCAACGTCTCGAGCTTCCTGCCGCGCCACGACATCCCGATCGTGGCCAGCCTGGGCGAGGCTCTGGCGATGCCGGTCCGCCCGAACACGCTCCTGATCGGGATCGCCCCGACCGGGGGGAAGCTTCCCGACGACTGGCGGACCGCGATCGTGGAAGCGCTGCGGGCGGGGCTCGACGTCCACTCCGGGCTCCACACGTTCCTCGGGGACGATCCCGAGTTCGCCGCCGAAGCCAGCGCCTCGGGCGTCACGATCGTCGACTTCCGGCGGCCGCCGGAGCGCAAGGAAACCGCGGTCGGCCGGCGCCACGATCCCGGTTCGCGGGTGATCCTGACCGTCGGAACGGACTGCGCGATCGGCAAGATGTCGGTGGCGCTCGATCTCCGGGCGGCTGCCCGCCGGGCCGGCGACGATGTCGTCTTCGTGCCGACCGGCCAGACGGGGATGATGATCGACGGCTGGGGCGTGGCCGTCGATCGGGTCATCAGCGACTTCGTCCAGGGCACCGTCGAATGGATGGTCGGCGAGGCCGAGTCGCGAGGTCGCTGGATACTCATCGAGGGCCAGGGCTCGCTCGATCATCCGGCCTACTCCTCGGTGACCCTGGGCCTGATCCACGGCTCCACGCCGCAGGCCATGGTGATGGTCCACAAGGCCGGCATGGCCGCCCACGATTTCGACCACCTGCCGGACGTTTCCTTTCCCATCGCCCGGCTGCGGCCCTTCATCGACCTCCATGAAGCGGTGGCCGGGATGGTTGCCCCCTCGAAGGTCGTGGCGATCGCCATCAACACCTCGCTCTACCCGGACGAGGCCGAGGCGCGGCGTGTCGTCGCGGACATCGCGGCCGAGACGGGCCTGCCGGCCGGGGATCCGGTCCGCTTCGGTGGCGACGAGCTGTGGGCCTCGATCCACGCTGCGGTCGAGGTCCTGCCGTGGGTCCGCGAGAACGACGCCCGGGCCGGGGCGTGACCCTCAGGATCCGGCCCGAGACCCTCCACCTCCACCTCCGCGAACCCTTCCGGATCGCGCGCTCAGAGCATGGCGCCGGCCGCTTCGTGACGACGGTCGTCGTGGAGATCGAGGACGATCGATTCCCAGGCCTCGTCGGTATCGGCGAGGGCTACCCGGATCGGTACTACGGCGACACCCCGGAGACGATGGCCGCCGTCTACCCGCTCCTCCTGGAGGCGATCGGCGAGCCCGATCCCTCGCCCGAGGGCCTTGTCGCCGCCGGCAACGCGATGCATGACGTCATCCGCTGGAACGGCGGAGCCAAGTGCGCGGTCGACTCGGCCCTCCACGACCTGGTCGGGAAGGTCACCGGCCGGCCCGTCTGGGACCTGCTGGGACTGTCGGCCGAGATCCGTCCCACCGACTTCACCCTGGGCCTCGACGAACCCGAGGTCGTGGCCGAGCGGGCCCGCCGAGCGGCCCATTTTCCGGCCCTCAAGATCAAGTGCGGTGGGCCGGACGACGTGGCCACCCTGCGCGCCGTGCGCCAGGTCTACGACGGCCCCATCCGCGTGGATGCGAACACAGGCTGGACGCCCGAGGTTGCCGTTGAGCTCCTGCCGGACCTCGTCGCCCTCGGCGTGGAGCTGATCGAGCAGCCCTTCCCGGCCGGCCGTCTCGACTGGCTCGCTGATCTCCAGGATCGCTCCGAGCTGCCGATCGTGGCCGACGAGTCGTGCGTCTGCGACGAGGATCTCGACGGTCTGGTCGGGATCGTGGCCGGGGTCAACGTGAAGCTGGCCAAGGTGGGCGGGCCGGGGCCGGCGGCCCGGATGCTGCGGCGGGCCCGGGAGCTCGGTTTCCTGACCTTCCTCGGCTGCATGGAGGAGACGTCGGTCGTCATCGCGGCGTCCGCCGCCTGCGCCTCGCTCGTTGACTGGGCCGACCTCGATGGCTGCCTCCTCCTCGCCGACGACCCGTTCGAGGGCCTCGTGCTCGGTCCGGACCACCGCTGGCAGCTCGGCGATCGGCCCGGCCTTGGGGTGTCCCGCCGGGCCTCCTGACGCCACTGAGCGGCGTGTGGATAACTTGGTGGACGAAAAGGTGGAGAAGGCCCTATCGGCGGAGGGGGCCTCGGACGTACCATTCCGGGGTCGGTTGCGTACCACCGAGGAGGGTCCGCCGACACCCAGCTCTGCCCGACCGCGGGTGACGGTTCATCTCGCCGTGCCCGCGCCTGCCCTTCTGCGCCCTGAAACCGAGGAGAGGGATCGATGGTTTCGCGCCCCGCGCCTGACCGCGCGCCGTCCGCCGAGGCGGTCGAGTTCGTCCGCTTCTGCTACGCGCGGAAGAAGGTCGGCTGGCCGGAGCTGTACGACGAGATGTGCGGCGTGGCCGGTCGCGGTCTCTTCCGGGGCTGGGGCGCGGACGACCTGGCCAATCACGGGATCGGGTTCAGTCTCTTCCAGATGCCGGCACTGGCGGCTCTCGTGACCGAGATCGTCAGTGAGGACCGCGCCAGGGCCAAGCTTCGGGCGGTGCCCGCCCCGGCCTGAGTCCCGGCTCCCTCGGCTCCTGTCAACCGGCGTGCCGGGTCGGGCCACGAGCGAAGCCCAAGCGGATCCCGCGGTGACTGATCAGGCCCGGATCTGGCGCCTCGCCATCTCGCCCTCGATCTGGCGCTCGGCCTCGACGTAGCGGTCGATCTGCTCGCGCAGCTGGTTGGCTTCCGGCGCGTACAGGTGGACCTGCTGCTGGAGGATGTAGCTCAGCCGCCGGCTCGTCATCCTGACATGGTCCAGGTTCTTCATGAGGACCAGGGGATCCATCGCGGCGAGGTCCGACGGGTGGTACATCTGCTGCATGGCGGCATTCTAGCGGCGTCGGTCGGCCCAACGATCCTGGGTGGCCCGATCCAAAGTTGATCGGCCGACTTGACGCTGACCGTGTCGAAGAGTGTCCCCACCTCGGGACCGTGTGACGTCCGCCACGATCATGGAAGTCATTGGAGACTGCCTCGCGAACGCAGCGAAGCCGGCCATTACCATGGTCGCCATGTGGACCGACTGGGGACGGCCGGCCTCGTTGCTTGTCGATCACATCCTTCCGGGTTGCCGGTTCTCATGCCGCTTGGCCCGGATCTAGCCCATTCCGGCTCGCCTCATGGGTGATCGCGTCCGACTAGGCACGTTGCCGGTTTGGGTCGCGGCAGCCGTTGGACTCCTGATCGCTGCGCGGGCTTCGGGTGCACTCCTGCACCCGGCCTTTCTCGAGGAGGAAATTGGCGGGTTTTGGGCACCCACCTTTGTGAGAACGCCGTCCGAGCTCCTGGGACTCCCATGGAACGGTCTTCTCTATGTCCTGGTCCGCGCAGCCTTCGAAGCCTCGCGGCTGGTTCCAGTCGACGTGGCCCCGATCGTCCCGTTCACCATGTACGCCACGACCATCGCACTCGTCGCCGGCTTCATCTCCAGTGGTCGGCTCGCGACGGCGCTGCCGCGGCGAGAGGTCCGCGTATGCGCTGGTCTCGCCTTAGGCCTGCTGCCGTTCGGCACTGGCTTCGTCTACGGGACGATGCTCGATGTCGGCTTCTGGCTGACCATTTACCTCGCAACACTTTGGCTGGCCGACCCCCCGAAGACCAAACTCTGGCAGATCTCGGATGTCATCACCGCCGCAATCTGCAGCTTGACCGGGTCAGGAAGTCTCCTGCTTGCACCGATCTATGCCAGCGGTCTGCGCGGACCGAGGCGCGCAGTGTCGTGGGTCGTGATCGGTGGGGCCCTGATTCAGCTGGCTTCAATCCTGGGTTCAAAGCGCCCCGGGTTGGTTGCCGAACCCATGGCCCTTATCTTCGGCGGAACCGAGCGCGCATTGACGTCCCCCCTGGGCGATCGCCTGGGTCAGATCGTCCCGACGATTCCCATCCTGATGGTCATCGTCCCAGCGGTGACCCTCCTCGCGGTCGGGTTTGCCGTTCGAAGTCTACCGATGCGAACGTCGCTCCTGCTCTCCTTCGTAAGCATCGCAATCATTGTCTCGGGCCTCCTGTCGCTTGACCTTCACCGGATCACAAGTCCAAGTTCGAATGTCCGCTACTTCCTCGTCGTGGCTTGGTCGCTGCTCCTCGTCGCGATCGCGGCGCTCTTCTCGGCGCGTCGATCG
>JBEPVB010000078.1:0-11205 GCA_041691215.1 Chloroflexota bacterium | reverse complement strand
CCACCCAGAACCCGATCGAGTACGAGGGCACGTTCGCCCTGCCCGAGGCCCAGCTGGACCGCTTCATGCTCCGCATCCGGCTCGGCTATCCCCAGCTGGTCGAGGAGATCGTCATCCTCGACGAGCAGAAGCGCAGCCACCCCATCGACGAGCTGGCCGAGGTCTGCTCGGTGGACGAGCTTCGGGAGATGCAGGCCTCGGTCCGCGAGATCTACGTCGACCCGAGCGTGGCCGACTACATCGTCCGGCTGGTGAGCGCGACGCGGACCCACCCGGACGTGTACCTCGGAGCCTCGCCGCGCGGCTCGATCGCCCTCTACCGGGCCGGCCAGGCCCTGGCCGGGCTCATGGGTCGCGACTACGTCCTGCCCGACGACGTCAAGGCCCTGGCCGAATCTGCCCTGGCCCATCGGCTGATCATCAAGACCAGCTCCACCATCCATGACATCCTGCCGGGCCAGGTAGTTGCCGAGCTCCTCGACACGACACCCGTCGAAGGGGTCACGCCAACGGGTTCGGGCGGCATGCATGGGGGGCCCCGCGAGGTCGTCGCCCAGTCGTCCGCGGCCGAGGCCTGACTCCCTCGGACCGATGGCTAGCGGAGCGTCGCCTCGGTCCTCGGAGAGAAGCGTGTCCAGCGTGCGTCTCGCGAGCGGCAATCCGGTGACTCCGTAGTGCTCCGCCGCCTGCAGCTCCTGGTGATCGGCGCGATCCTCGTGATCGCGGCGTTCTCGACCGGCCTGCCCTTCCTCTTCTACCTCGTCTATCTCGGCATCTTCGTGGTGGGCGGCTCCTATGTCCTGACCCGCCTCGGCCTGTCCGACCTCGAGGCCGGCTACGCGGTCAACCAGCTGTCAGGGCACGTCGGGGACCGGCTGCGGGTGACCTACACCATCCGGAACACCAGCCGCGTCCCCAAGCCGTGGCTGGAAATCCACAACCCCACCTCGCTGCCGGCGGGCCTGCCGGGCCGGGCGCTGTCGCTGGGGGCCAAGACGGAACGGTCGTGGCTCGTCCGGACGCCGCTCACCCGGCGCGGCCATTTCCGGATCGAGCCGCTCCAGATCCGAACCGGCGACCCCTTCGGCTTCTTTGAATCGTCCGCCGCCGTCGGGACCGGCGTGACAGCGGTCGTCTATCCGCGGGTCGACCCGCTGCCCCTCTGGAAGCTGCCCGCCGCCAACGTCGACGGCAGCCACGCGACGCCCGAGCGGACCCTCCAGACCTCGCCCCTCGCCACGACCGTCCGGCCCTGGGCTCCGGGGGACGCCTTCAACCGCATCCATTGGAAGTCGACGGCCCGCCACGGCGAGATCCAGGTCAAGGAGTTCGAGCTCGAGCAGACCGCCGATGCCTGGATCGTCCTCGACCTCGAGCGCGCGGTCCAGTTCGGCCGGGGCGATGAATCCACAACGGAGGTCGCGGTCCGGGTGGCGGCATCGGTGGCCGAGCGCGCCATCCGCGAGAACCGCGCTGTCGGCCTGACCGTCAGCGCCCATCGCCTGGCCCAGCTGCCGCCCGATCGCGGCAGCCGTCAGCACCTCAAGATCATGCAGCTCCTCGCAGCGGTCGACGGCGACGGCGGCACGCCGTTCAGTGAATCGCTGGTCGCAACGGTGCCCCGGATTCGGCGAGGGATGACCGCGGTCATGATCACCCCCTCGCTCGATCGGGCGTGGGTCAAGCCCCTCGCAGCGCTCCGGGCGCGCGGCGTCGGCTGCGTCGCGATCACCTTCGACATCACCTCGTTCCAGCGCTTCGCCGCCGACGAGGAGGCGCGACGGAGGGGGATCGAGCTGCCGCCCCCGGCGGAGGAGGACGCCGCGCTCCACCAGCGAACGAGGGCCCTGCATCACGCCTTGTCCGAGTTCGACGTGTCCGTCCACGCGGTCGTTCCCGCGCGCCCCCTTGGAGAGGTCCTGATCGGATGACCACGGCCGCTGCCGCCCCCGCAAGGTGGGATCAACCCGAGACCGGGCTCCGCCGCATCCTGGCCGGACCGGCCGAGGGCTGGACCACCCTGGCCAGCGTGATCGTCATGATCGTTGCCCTGGCCTGGTCGATCGACGACGTCAAGTGGGTCAACGGCGTCGACTCCTTGACCGACTTCCTGCCCCTGCCCGGCCTGGCTGGCATCGTGATCGGCCTCCTCGGCCCGAAGCTCGGCTGGGGTCGCTGGACAACCCACCTCCTCGGGGTCGCCTTCGCGGCGATCGTCCTGCCCATCGTCGCCGGCGGCATCGTCCTCGGCGACAGCGTGACCGGCTTCGGCCCCGCGGCGCTGGCGGCGCGCTACCAGGAAGCGGCCGCGATCGTCGGACGCGTCTGGCTCGACCTCGGGGTCCGCGGCCTGCCGTTCACGTCGGAATACGGCCACTATTTCATCGCCCTCGGGGCCCTGGTCTGGGGGACCGGCCAGTTCGCGTCCTACGCCGTCTTCGGCCATCGCCGGGCCCTCGACGCGGTCATCGTCACGGGCCTCGTCCTCCTCGGCAACATGGCCCTGACCCGGAACGACCAGCTCCAGCTGATCGTGCTGTTCTCGCTGGCCGCGCTGGCCCTGCTGGCCCGGACGCATGCCTTCGATGAGCGGACGACCTGGCTCCGCCGGCGCATCGGCGATCCGTCCCTGGTCACCGGCCTCTACCTCCGGGGCGGGGCGATCTTCATCGCCGCGGCGGTCATCGGCTCGCTGTTCCTGACCGCGACCGCGTCCTCGGCCCCCCTCCAGGGCCTCTGGAAGAACGTCCCGGGCGCGCTCGTCAGCTTCTCGGAGTGGATCCAGCGCTATGTCCCGCTCGGCGGTAACTCTCGCGACCCGGGCATCGTCGTCTTCGGCGAGCACTCGAAGATCACGTCGTCGTGGAACCAGGACAATCGGGTGGCCTTCACGGCCCAGCTTCCGTCGGCCGAGGCGGAGCACTTCAAATGGCGTGTCGGCGCGTACGCCGAGTTCGACCTCAACGCCTGGAGCTGGGGCTCGACCACGACCCTCGGCGTGCCCGCCCGCGATGACGTCCTGGCCGGAACCGCCGATGACGCGGCGAAGCTGGTCGGGCGCCGCGAGGTCCGGGCCCAGATCACCCCCAAGTCGATCATCAACGACTACGTGGTGAGCCCCCAAGCGATCGAGACTGTCGACCAAGCCACGCGTGTCAAGGTCACCGGCACGGAGGACTGGTTCGCGACCGTCGCCTTCGATGGCGCGGCGCAGTACACCGTGACGGCCCTCGTCCCGGTCATCGGCGACGTGCCCGGCGGGATCACCGAGAACCGCCTCCGGGCAGCCAGCCGCGACTACTCGAACGACATGAAGCACATCTACACCGCTGTTCCCGACAAGGCCATCGGGCCCGCGGCCCAGGCCATCCTCGACGACGTCCTCGTCGAGACACCCGACAAGAACCCCTACGACCTCGCTCTCAACATGCAGAACTACCTGCTCGACGGCTCGCGATTCCACTACCAGTCCGACGTGACCGACCTCGTCAACGAGCAGTGCTCGGGCCTCTCCACGGTCGAGTGCTTCGCCCGGATCCGGGCCGGCTACTGCCAGTACTACGCGAGCACGATGGCCATCCTCCTCCGAAAGGCCGGCGTCCCGACCCGCCTGGCCCAGGGGTTCCTGCCCGGCAAGCGGACCGCGGCCGGCGTGGAGACCGTCGACAACTCCGGCGCACATGCCTGGGTGGAGGTCTACTTCCCCGGCTACGGCTGGGTCGACTTCGATCCCACCGGCGGGACCGTCGGCCAGCCCACCGTCCTGCCGTCCGGCGCCCCGGCGTCGCCGACACCGCGGCCATCGGCGGTTTTCGTCACCGACAACCCGCTGTCCAGCGAGCGCGACCCGCGGTCCAGCAGGCCCCCGAGCATTCCCGGCGTCACGACACCGGCCGGCCGCTCGCCAGGGCCGTTCATCGTCATCGCGATCCTCCTCCTCATCGGAGCGGCGGGTCTCATCTCGGTGGCCTGGCGGCGTGGTCCGCGGCCCATGCACCCCGATCGAGCCTGGAGCTCCCTCGCCCGCTGGGCGACCCGCTTCGGGGTTGGGCCGCGGCCGTCCCAGACCGTCTACGAGTTCGCGGGCGCGCTCGGCGACGCCCTGCCCATCGTCCGTCCAGAGCTCTCGACGGTGGCGAACGCCAAGGTCGAGATCTCGTACGGAAGGCGCGAGCTTGGCACCGATCGGATGAAGCTCGTCGCCGAGGCCCATCGGCGGCTGCGATTCGGGCTCCTCCGCCTGGCCTTCCGCCGCCGCCCCCGGAAGGGTCGGGGGCCCGGGCCGGTCAAGCGCCGCCAGGGCTAGGGCTCGGGCACTCCGGGGCTCATGTGCTCCCCGACCAGAACGGCGCCAGGGCCCGATTCAGAGCGCCCCAGAGCGGCTCCGGTCGTCGTCGAGGACCTGGCGACGTTCCGTCTCCAGCGCCTCGAGGTGGTCGGTGAGGTTGTGGGCCCGAAGGCGCGGCCGGCCGGCCCGGACCTCCACGATCGAGATCCCGGCCAGGGCGAAGGGGAACGTCCAGAAGCGCTCGAGCGGCAGGTCCAGGAGGGCGAGGAGGGTCACCTTGAAGACCCCGTCGTGGGCCACGATCAGGGTCCACGGTTCATCCGACGGGGCGCCGCCATAGCCGAGGACCTGGGAGCCGGGCACGTCGGTCCCGGTCGATCCGCCTCGAAGCGCGGTGAGGACCGCGGCAAGAGACTCGCGGACTCGCCCGTCGACGCTGGTCAGGGACTCGCCGCCAGGCGCCCAGGTCGTCATCGGATCACGGCGCCAGCCGACGAGGTCGTCGGCCCAGCGGGCCTCGATCTCGGCGGTCAGGCGGCCCTCCCACTCGCCCTGGCCGATCTCCAGGAAGCCGGGATCCGGGACGCGCGGGACGACGACGGCCATCGCATCCGGCGCTGCCATGGCGGCCGCGACGGCCTCAGCCGTGGCCGTGGTCCGGAGGAGTGGTGAGTGGCGGATCTCCAGGGGCGGACCGGCCGGGATCGGCAGGGCCGGGACGACGTGCGGTCGGGCCAGGCGCTGGGCGGCCAGCTGGGCCTGGCGGACGCCCTCCGCCGAGAGCGGCGAGTCCCCCTGGCCCTGGAAGCGGCCCTCGGCCACCCACGCCGACTCTCCGTGACGGAGGAGGACGATCGTCGCGTCGAGGCCGCCCGGGATCAGCGCCGCCGGTCGCTGGCGGCCCGGCTCGCCAACAGGATCGGTGCTCAGTGGTCGGCTCCGAGGCGGATGGTCCAGAGGTCGATGAGCGACTCGTGATCGCGGATGGAGCCGGCGAGGGACTCGGGCACGTCGTCGTCGAGGGCCAGGATCATAAGAGCGTCGGCTCGTGGCGCGGAGCGGGCGACGTGCATGGCCGAGATGTTGACGTCGGCCGCGCCGAGGATGCCGCCGATCCGCCCGATCATCCCCGGCCGATCCTGGTGATGGGTCAGGAGCATCACCTTCGAAGGCTCCATGTCGAGCCGGTAGTCGTTCAACCGGGCGATCCGCGGCTCGCCGTTGGCGACCGTGCCGCCGACGGCGACGACGCGACCGTCGATCTCGCCCGAGACGGTGACGAGCGAGCTGAACGAGCCGGCGTCGCGGGTCTTGCGTTCGATGACCGTGATCCCCCGGGCCCGCGCCAGGAGCGAGGCGTTCACGAGGTTGACCCGCTCGGTGGTCACCCGCTCGAGGAGCCCACGCAGGAGCGCCGCCGTGATCGGCGCTGCATCGAACTCCGCCGGCTCGCCGGCGACCTCGAGGGTGAGCGTCTTTACCCCGGCGCCGGCGAACTGGCTGAAGAACTGGCCCAGCATCTCCGCCAGGGGCAGATACGGCGCGATCGATTGGGCGGCCTCCGGGCCCAGCAGCGGGGCGTTGACCGCGTAGCGGGCCGGCCGCCCGGCGAGGACGTCGATGACCTGGTCGGCGACCTCCTCGGCGACCGCAACCTGGGCTTCCGCCGTCGAGGCGCCGAGATGGGGGGTGAGGATCGTGTTCGGGGCGTCGAGGAGCGGCGAGCCGGTCGGCGGCTCGGTCTCGAAGACGTCGATGCCGGCCCCGCCGAGATGGCCGCTCCGAAGCGCGTCGGCCACCGCCGCCTCGTCCACGATCCCGCCGCGGGCGACATTGAGGACGAACGCCCCGGGTCGGAGGCGGGCGATGGCCCGAGCGTCGATCAGACCCCGCGTGGCCCGGGTCAGGGGCACGTGGACCGTGATCGCGTCGGCCCGTCCGAGGACGGCCTCGAGGTCCATCAGCTCGACGCCATGGAGGGCGGCCTGCTCGGTGGTCACGTAGGGATCCATGCCCACGAGGGTCATCTCGAAGCCCCGGGCCCGGTCGGCGATGGCCATCCCGATCTTGCCGAGACCGATGATCCCGAGCGTCCTGCCCCGCAGCTCCACGCCCTGGAACTGGGCCCGTTTCCACTCGCCCCGACGCATCGAGGCGTCGGCCGCCGCGACTCGCCGGGCCAGCCCCAGGAGGAGGGCCAGGGTGTGCTCGGCGGCCGCGATGGTGTTGCCCGTGGGGGCGTTGACGACCGTGATCCCGGCCCGCGTGGCCGCCTCGAGATCGACGTTGTCGACCCCGACCCCCGCCCGCCCGATGACCTGGAGCCGGGTACCGGCCGCGATGAGCGCGGCATCGGCCTGAACCTGGCTCCGGACGATCAGGGCGTCGTAGGAGCCGATGATCCCCGCCAGCGCCTCCGGCCCGAGTCCGGTTCGCTCGTCGACCTCGTGATCGTCGCGAAGGCGGGCGATGCCTTCGGCGGCGATCGACTCGGCGACGAGAATCCTCATGCCGGCGCGGCTACCGCCACTCGATCGGCGACCCGTCCGGCAGCAGCGAGCGCCGCTCGCTGGGCGGCCGCCACGGCGGCCCCCGGCTCGACCGACCGGCCCACGGCCAGGCATGCCTCCTCGATCGTCCCCATCGCTCCGAGGATCTCCTCGAGCGTCACCGATCCGAGGTGCCCGACCCGGAAGATCCGGCCGGCGAGCTTGCCCTGGCCGCCGGCGAGGACGAGCCTGCGTCGCTTGAGCTCGGCGTTGAACGCCTTCCAGTCAAGGCCCTCTGGCACGTGGGCGGCGGTGACGGTGGCGGACCGGTGGGTCGGCTCGGCAAAGAGCTCGAAGCCGAGGGCCTCGAGGCCCGCCCGCGTCGCCGCGGCGCACATCTCGTGACGGGCGAAGATCGCCTCGATGCCTTCCTCGGCCATGAGCCGCAGGCCGGCGTCGACCTGGTAGGCGACGGCGATCGCCGGCGTCCACGGCGTCTCGCCGGTCCGGGCGCTCTCGCGATGCTTGCGGAGGTCGAAGTAGAAGCGCGGCATCCGCGCCGTCTCCATGGCCGCCCAGCCACGCTCCGAGGCGGCCACCATGGCCAGCCCCGGGGCAGACATCCAGGCCTTCTGGGAGCCGGTGACGACGAGGTCACAGCCCCAGGCATCCATCTCGAACGGCAGGGCCCCGAGGCCCGAGACGCTGTCGACGAGGATGAGGGCGTCGGGAGCGGTCTCGCGGATGGCGGCCACGAGGCTGGGCATGGGGTTCTGGACGCCCGTCGAGGTCTCGTTGTGGGTCAGCAGGACGGCCTGGTAGTCGGCCGCCGGCAGGCGCTCGCGGACCTCGTTCGGATCGGCCGCCCAGCCCGATTCGGCAGTGATGCGATCGACCACGGCCCCGTAGACCTCGGCGATCTTGGCGAAGCGGTCGCCGAAGGAACCGATCGACACGCCGAGGACCCGGTCGCCGGGCGAGAGGACATTGACGATCGCCGCCTCGAGCCCGCCCGTGCCGGCGCTCGAGAGGACCGCGATGTCGCCGGTCGTGCCGAAGAACGGCTTCATCCCCTCCTGGATCCGGCCGAACATGGCGGCGAAATCGGGACCCCGATGGTTGATCATCTGGCGGCCGCCGGCCTCGCGGACCGAGGGTGGCAACGAGGTCGGGCCGGGGGTTCGGAGGTTCGGCTCGAAACGGGTCACGGCTGGGTCTCCATGGCTGAAGGGTCGCAGGGGCGATGGTCGCATGCGCGGCGACGCGGTGCAGCCGGCGTCGCAAGCGTCGGCGCCGAACCGTCGTCTGACGGACCATGCAACCGATGCCATCGTCACGGACCCGTCGCGCCCGCATCCTTCGCCGCGGCGTCGCGGTTGCCGTGGTCGTGGGGATCCTCGCCTCGGGCGCCATCTGGTCGGATGTCGCCGGCTCGGGCCAGGCCTGGCAGAAGGTCCTCGATCGTGTCGACCGACTCGTTGCCGGGCCGGTCCCGGACCGCTCCATCGACCCGATCCTCGTCGTCACCCCGCGCCCCTCGCTGGCCACGCCGGCACCGACGGCCGTCCCGACCGGCGTCCCGCCGGCCACGCCGGCTCCCACCGCGGCACGGGTCGCCATGGATGTCCAGGTCGATCGCGATCCGGCCGGCCACTTCGCCCACGAGATCCGCGCCGTCTGGTGCTCGCCGGCCGGTGTCCAGATGACCCTCGCGGTCCTGGGGCTGGGCGATACGTCGTTAGGCTTCCAGCGCGATATCGCCGGCCGCGTCCACGAGTGGGAGAGCTGGGCCGACAGCCACAACGGCGACTGGGGCCCGGCGGCGATGGTCCAGGCCCTGGCCGCGTACGGCGCGACGGGCTATCAGCTGCGCGCCTATGACTCCCGGGCCGACGCCCTCCGGGATGCCGCGGCGGCCATCTCGACGACCGTGGAGCCGGCCATCCTGCTCGCCTGGCGCGGCGCCCATACCTGGGTGATGACCGGCTACCGAGCCGACGCAGACCCCCGCCTCTTCCACGACGCGAAGATCAGCGGCGCCTACATCCTCGATCCCTGGTTCCCGACCGTCAGCTCCATCTGGGGTGCATCGGATCCGCCCGGGACGTTCCAGGATGCGGCCGAGATGGTCCGCAACTTCCTGCCCTGGAAGCGGCCCGAGGGCAAGTACCCCGGCCGCGACGGCCGGTTCATCGTCCTCATCCCGACCGACCGCTCACGGGTTAGGCCCTAGGCTCCCGGGTCGGCGAACGCCGCTCCGCCTCGGCCGATCTGTCGCACCCGGGGGAGGAGGAAGCTCGCGAGGACGGCGAGCTTGGCCGCGCCGCCCATCGCGTAGGCGATGGGGATGGCGAAGACGCCGAGCGACGGAACGAGGAGCTCGGCGAGGACGACCAGCGTTGCCAGCCCCACGACCGAGGCAAGGACCTGGAAGACGGTGTTGTGGGTCGCGTACATCGCCCGTGACAGCGGATAGGACAGGCTGTCGATCGGGATCGAGATGGCGAAGGCGACCAGGAGCGATGACGTCAGCCGAACGGCCTGCTCGTCGAACCGTCCGCCGCCGAGGAAGACCTGGATGACGAGCCCGGCCCCGAGGCCGAGGACGATCGCGGCCCCAGCGGTGAGCCCGCCGATCGTCACGACGTTCCGGAGGAGGATCGAGCGGAAGCGCGGGCCGTCGTCCTCGGCATATGCCGCTGGACAGCGTGGGGAAAACGGCCAGGGAGAACGTGATCGCGATGGCCTGGACGGGCACGAACTGGTGGTCGAGGACGAACGACAGGGCGGTCGCGTTGCCGGGACCCTGCTGGGTTGCCAGGAGGGTGATGAAGAAGACCACGATGGGGTCGATGGGGTAGCTCAGCATCCGGGGCAGCATCAGCCGGATGAACTCGCGGAACTCGGCCGTCCGGACCTCGACCGACGGACCGATCCGGAAGCCGGTCCGGACCGCCCCGGCGGCCCGGATCCCAAGATGGGCCAGGGCGCCCGCGAGCGCCCCGATCCCCGATCCCCGGATCCCCATCGCCGGGCCGAGGAGAACGGTGCAAGCGACGATCCCGCCCGTGTACAGGATCGCGGCGAGGCCATGAACAGGAAGCGGCGGTTGGCCACGAGGACCTCACCAAGGGCGATCGAGCCGGCGAAGAGGACCTGGGCCAGGCAGTTGATCCTGAAGAGCTCGACATAGAGGTCCCTCGTCGGAGCGTCGAAGCTCGTGAAGACGCGCTCGGCGATCCAGGGCGTCAGCACGAACAGGACGCCCATCGCCACCGCCGTCACCGTGATCGCGAACGTCAGGACGGTCCGTCCGAAGCGCTCGGCCCGGCGGGCGCCGTCCGGGTCCTCGCGAAGGCGGCTGAAGATCGGCACGAACGGGGCCGAGAGACCCGAGGCCACGAGGATGTCGAGGGCGATCTCGGGGATCCGGAAGGCCGCGCTGTAGGCGTCGAGGTCCGGCCCGGCGCCGAACGCATTGGCGAAGACGCGATTGCGGATCAGGCCCATCCCGAAATAGGTGAGGGACAGGATGGCCAGGGTCAGGGCGCCACGCGGCACGAAGCGCTCGAGGAGGCGACGGGCGAGGACGACCGGGCCGGCGAGCATCGCGGGGCTGATCCACGGGCAGAGTGGGGGACCTGGCTGGGTCAGAGACGGCTGTCCGTTGCGCGATGGTGCGGCGGCTGGCCTCGGCCGGTTCGGTCAGTCCGACGCGTCCCGCTTCTCGGTCTCGGCCAGGCGCTTGCGGTTCTCTTCGCGGGTCTTGAGCAGGCCGTCGCCGGATCGGGGTCGCATCTCTGGTCCCTGCGTCGCCTGCCGCGGGGTCTTGCCACGCTCCTTCGCCGCCGCTCGGGCCGCCGCCCGGCGAGACATCCGCTCTGAGATGGTCGACTCGTAGCCCTGGTCCGTCGGGACGTAATAGCGCCGATCGCCGAGCTCGTCGGGCAGGTAGCGCTGCTCGACGTCGGCGCCCTCGAAGTCGTGGGGGTAGCGATACCCGACCCCGATGCCATGGTGCTTCATCCGGGGGTTGGCGGCGTTGCGGAGGTGGAGCGGGACGGGCAGCGCGCCGCGGCCCTCGATGTCGCCAGCGGCGGCGAAGTAGGCCTGCCCGGCGCGGTTCGACTTGGGAGCGCTGGCGATGTAGATGGCGGCCTGGGCCAGGGCGTACTGGGCCTCCGGCAGGCCGATCCAGTCCAGGGCCTGGCCCGCGGCCACGGCAACCTGGAGGGCCCGCGGGTCGGCGTTCCCGACGTCCTCGCTGGCGCTGATGATCAGGCGTCGGGCGATGAACTTGGGATCCTCGCCGGCCGCGATCATCGCGGCCAGCCAGTAGACGGCAGCGTCGGGGTCGTTGCCCCGGAGGCTCTTGATCAGGGCCGACGCCGTGTCGTAATGGCCGTCGCCGGCCCGGTCGTAGGCGAG
>JBEPVB010000077.1:0-11456 GCA_041691215.1 Chloroflexota bacterium | reverse complement strand
GCCTTGGCCTTGTTCTTGTGCTGGCTCTTCTCGTCCTGGATCTCGACCACCAGGCCCGAGGGGATGTGGGTGATCCGGACCGCTGAGTCGGTGGTGTTGACCGACTGTCCGCCCGGCCCCGATGAGCGCTTGACCTCGATGCGGAGATCGCGGTCCTCGTCGATCTGGATCTCGGTTTCCTCGACCTCGGGCAGGACGACGACCGTCGCCGTCGAGGTATGGATCCGGCCCGAGGATTCCGTGGCCGGGACGCGCTGGACCCGATGGACGCCGCCCTCGAACTTGAGGCGGCTGAAGGCCCCGTCACCGACGACCGCCACGATCGCCTCCTTGACCCCGCCGATGCCCGTCTCGTGGAGGCTCATGACCTCGGTCTTGTAGCCGTGGCGCTCGGCGTAGCGGAGGTACATCCGGAGGAGCTCGGCCGCGAAGAGGGCCGCTTCCTCGCCGCCGGCCCCGGCCCGGATCTCCAGGATGACGTTGCCGTCGTCGGCCGGGTCGCGGGGCAGGAGGAGGACCTTGAGCTCCTCCACGAGGCGCGTCTCGTCAGCTTCCAGGCGCTCGATCTCCTCGCGGGCCATCACCCGCATGTCCTCGTCGGCATCGCGGTCGCGGAGCTCGCGCGCCCCGGTGAGCTCGGCCCGCGTTTCGAAGAGGCGGCGATAGGCCTCGACGACCGGCTCGAGCCTGGACAGCTCCCGGCCGAGGCGCCGGATGGCCTCGATGTCGGTGCTGGTCTCCGGCAGGGAGAGCTGGGCCTGAACGTCGTCGTACTGGGCCGCCACGTCGGCGAGCTTGTCGTCGAGATCGCTCATGCCGGAGCGGCGGCGGGGCTCACCGGATCGAGGGGCGTTCGCTCGGGCTCGTCCGACCCCCCGGGCACTGTCTCGCCGTCCGCTTCGAGGGCCTGTTCCATGGACACGATCGCGACCTCGATCTGATCGTCGGATGGCCGCTTGGTGGTGATCCTCTGGACAAGCATCCCGGGCCACATGATGGCCCGGACGACCCGGTTGGCCCGGTAGCGCGCGCCAAGGCGGAGGAGCTCGTAGCCGACGCCGGCAAGGACGGGGATGAGGATGATCCGGCTGGCCACGCCGACGAGTGGCGGCTGCTTGCCGACGAGGGCGAAGGCGACGATCGAAAGGGCCACCAGGACGACGAGGAACTCCGTCCCGCAGCGAGGGTGGGCCGTCGGGTGGCGACGAACGTTGGTCGTGGTGAGGGACTCGCCGGCTTCGAGGGCGTGGATCGTCATGTGCTCGGCGCCGTGGTACTGGAAGACGCGCTGGATGTCGGGGGCCCGCGAGATCAGGCCGAGGTAACCCAGGAAGAGGACGACCTTGACGACGCCCTCGATCAGGTGCTGGACCCAGCTCCCACTGTTGCCGGTCGCTGCCTGGGCCAGGAGGAGCGGGATGATGAAGAAGACGCCCGCCCCGATGACCAGGGTCAGGCCCAGCATCAAGGCGATGGAGCCCTTGCCGAGCTCGGCGCCCTCATCGCCGTCGGATGCCTGGAGATTGGCGCCCCGGATCAGCCAGCGGGTGCCCACGACGAGGGTCTCGTAAAGGACGACAAGGCCGCGGATTCCCGGGGCGCGAGCGAATCGCCAGCCATGGGGTCCCGTGTTGAGCTGCTCGGAGGCCCACACGATGCGGCCGTCCGGGTGCCGGAACGCGACCGCCACCGCGTTGCGGCCTCGCATGAGGACACCCTCGATGAGCGCCTGCCCCCCGTAGCTGAACCGTGCCATGCCGGCAAGTCTACCGGGCGACCGAGCCGGCACCCTCAGCTCGGGATCATCGATCGCTCTCCGAGGATCGAGGCGACGCCCCTCCGAGCCATCGGTCCGAGCATCGATCTCAGCCGGCGCGGACCTGGCGCTCGAGACGCTTCTGGAAGCGCTCGACCTGGCCGGCTGTGTCGATGATGGTCTGCTTGCCCGTGAAGAAGGGGTGGCAGTTGCCGCAGACGTCGACGCGCAGCTCGGGCCGCGTGGAACCGACCGTCCACTCGGTCCCACAGGACCCGCAGTGGACCGTCGCCTGGACGTAGGTGGGATGGATATCGGGCTTCACTGGTGCTCTCCTCGACGCCGTCCGTTCGGGGTCGCGATGCCCCGCCGGTGGTCGCCGCTCGGGCGTGTCTCGGTCAGGCCTCGGCCGCGGCTGCGGCTTCGACCGGAATGACCCGGACGCGCTTCTTTTCCTTGGTTGCGTACTCGAACTTGACCTTGCCGGGCATGGTCGCGAAGACCGTGTAGTCGTCGCCGAGTCCGGTGCCCTTGCCGGCCAGGAAGGTCATCCCCCGCTGGCGGACGATGATCGCCCCGGCATTGACCAGCTGGCCGTCGCCCGCCTTCACGCCAAGGCGCTGGCCGACGCTGTCGCGGCCGTTCTTGGAGGTTCCGCCGGCCTTCTTGTGGGCCATCTCGTCTACCCGTCCTTCTTCGTGGTGCGGCTACGGGCAGGCTTGGCGGCGGGAGCCTTCTTGGGCGCAGCCGTCCTGGCCTTCGCGGCGCTTGGTTTCGTGGCCTTCGTGGCGGCCGGGCCGGCCTTCTTCGTTGCCGGGGCGGCCTTGGCCGCCGCGGTTGCCTTGGCGGCCGAGCCCTTCCCGGACGTCGCGCTCGCCTTGGGCGCGGCCTTGGCCGTCTTGTCGGTCTTTGGCGCGGCCTTGGCCGTCTTGTCGCCCTTCGGCGCGGGCGGGGCCAGCTTGGCCGCGAGGGCCGCGTCGGCAGCCGCCTGGCGCTGGGCCGCTTCCTCGAGCCGCTCGCGCTCCGTGCGCTTGGCCTCGGCGGCCTTGGCCGCGTCGGCCGCGGCGCTATGCCCGTCGAGGACGATGTCGCTGATCCGGAGGACCGTCAACTCCTGGCGGTGGCCCTTCTTGACGCGGCGGCGCGCCTTGGGCCGGTACTTGAAGCTGATCAGCTTCTCGCCGCGGGTCTGGCGGACGACCTCGGCGGCGACGCTGGCGTTCGGGACGAGGGGTCGTCCGATCGCGCTGGTGTCGCCGTCGGCCACGAGGAGGACCCGCTCGAGGGTGATCGCATCGCCGGGGGCGACCTCCAGGAGCTCGACCTCGAGCTCGGTGCCGACCTCGACGCGGTATTGCTTTCCGCCGGTCTCGATGACTGCGTACATGGATCCTCTGGGCGTGGCTGGCGGTCGCGCGGCGAATGACCGCGAACTGGGAGACAGGGGTGAGCACCTCGACCTGATCGAGGCGCGAACGCTGAGTGTACGGCGAGGCCCCTTGAGCGTCAATCGAGGAAGGCCCGAGCTGAGGCTCGGTTCAGGCCTCCCCGATGAGCACCAGGCGCTCACGGACGATGTCGTGGATCTCGAGGCTGCGTCCGGCGAGCTCGGCGATCGCCGCCACGACCTCTTCCGGCCGGCCGACGCCGCGCTCGGGGTCGAAACGGGTGCGGATCCTGATCGTCGCCAACCCGTCCGGCCCGACGCCAACGGGCGCGACGCTGTCGAGAAGCGGGCGAAGGTCGTAGGCGACCTCCCGCCCGCCCTTGTCCCGCGTGCGAGGCAGGGCCTCGGCGGCGAGCATCTCGGCGCAGGCGGCGTCGAGGATCGCGAGATCCAGCGGACGTTCGTCCCCCGCCGCCAGCGTGGCCCGGTAGTCTGCGGCCGCGACCTGGCCCGACAGCGGCGGTTCGCCCAGCCAGACGTCATGGACCTCGATCAGCTCGTGGCCTGGCGGGAGGACGCCGGTGACGGCATCGCGCACGGCCGCCACGGCCCAGCGGGCCACCAGGAACAGGTCGAGGAGCTCGCGGTCCGCCGTCAGGCCGGTCGGGAGCGGCGCCGCGAAGACGATCCGGGGCCTCGGAGCGGGCAGGTCGAGGCCGACGAGCGGCAGGCCGCTATCGCCGAGCCCCGATTCCCAGCTGGCGATGGCCTCGCGCGAGGTCATCGGCGGGGCATCGGGGCGTCGGCCGTAGGTCAGTCGCCAGCGCTGGCGGGCCTCTGCCGGCGGCGGGCGTTGGACCGCGGCCGGCGCGTCGGCCGAGGGTCCGGTCAGGGCCGGATCCTCGCATCGGGCATCCACGCGGCCGGGCACATCGGGCGTGATGCGCCGATCTTCACCATTCGGCCCGGCCCTGCCGGATGTTGATGCTCTCGAGGATGCCGAGGCCGGCGGCGACGCTGATGAGCGACGCCCCGCCGTGGCTGATGAAGGGCAGCGGGATGCCCGTGATCGGCATGATCCCGATCACCATGCCGACGTTGACGAAGAGCTGGAAGATGAGCATCGAGCCCAGGCCTGCGGCGAACATGGTCCCGAAAGGATCCCTGGATCGCCAGCCGCCGACCAGGACACGCCAGATGAGGGCCACGAAGAGCCCGATCACGACCATCGCTCCGATGAAGCCGAGCTCCTCGGCGAGGATCGCGAAGACGAAGTCCGTGGTCTGGACCGGCAGGAAGTCGAGCTGGTTCTGGGTGCTGTTCGTGAGGCCCTTGCCGAACCAGCCGCCCGAGCCGACGGCAATCTGCGCCTGGTAGAGCTGGTAGCCGGCGCCGCGAACCTCGCTGAGCGGATCGAGGAACGAGGTCAGCCGTACCTTCTGATAGGGCAGCAGGACGTAGGTCCATACGAAGGGGAGGGCCGCCAGCACGGCCAGCACCCCGGCGCCCAGCCAGCGCAGGCTCGCGCCGCTCATGAAGAGCATACCGGCCACGATCCCGCCGAAGACGAGGGAGGTACCGAGGTCGGGCTGGAGGAGCACGAGGACCCACGGCGGGCCGGCCAGCACGACGGCGCCGAGGATGTTCCAGAGGGAGCCCATCTGGCCGCGCCGGACCGACAGGTAGTTGGCCAGGATCACGATCATGAGGATCTTGGCGAGCTCGGAGAACTGGAACTGGAGGCCCAGGATGCTGATCCAGCGCGACGAGCCGCCGAGCCCGCCGCCGATCGCCAGGGTGAGTGTCAGGAGGCCGATCTGGACCGCATAGAGGGGCCAGACGAAGGTCTTCATCCAGCGATAGTCGAAGGACGTCGCGACGATGAAGACGACGAGGGCAATCGACGTCCAGAGCAGGCCCCGGAGGAAGACCGAGCCAGTCGCGAGCGCGCCGTCACCGCCGGCAACGCTGTTGCTGTAGGCCATCGCCAGGCCGAAGCAGGTGAGCAGGACCGCGTAGGTCGCGATCTGGAGATCGAACGCACGCCAGACCGTACCGGCGGACTTGGAGGTCCAATCGGCAATCCGGGCTGGCCGTGCGTTGATTGCTCCCATGCCCTCCTCAGTTCGACTGGTAGAAGTTGCCGCGCACCAGCAGGTTGAAGTTGCGGTAGTCCTTCTTGATCCCGTAGTGGAGCTGAAGGAAGTACTTGACGATCTCGGTGGCCGCGTTGCCCTTGGTCCCCGAGTCATAGGCGAAGGCGAGGACCACGAGGTCCGAGTCGGTCCGTGAGACGGCCTTCATCCCGGTCGGATCCTGGGCCGTCACCGCCGGGTCCTTGGGCACGAAGGCCACGAACCAGGAGTGGAACGGCAGGCGGCCCTTCGAGTCGCGCTTGCCGAACTCGGCCGTGCCGGACTTGCCGGCGACGACGATCGGCAGGTCGACGAGGTTGTAGGTGTGGCGGACGAGGACGACGTTGCGGGCTGCCTGGCGCATCGTCTGGAGCACGGACGCGCGAACGTCGAGCTTCCGGATCACCTTGGGCTGGAAATCCTGGACGATGTTTCCGGCCGCGTCCTTGATGTCGTGGACAACCTGGGGCTGGTAGAGGGTGCCGCCATTCGCCAGCGCGGCATAGGCGTTGATGAGCTGCAGGGGGGTGACCACGTCGTAGCCCTGGCCGATGCCGGCCTGATAGACCTCGCCCGGGAAGATCGGCGCGCCCAGGGTATCGAGCTTCCACTGGTTGCTCGGAACAGTCCCGTCGACCTCGCCCGGGAGGTCGATGCCCGTCTTGGCCCCGAACCCGTACTGAGCGGCCCAATACGCGAGGCGATCGATTCCGAGCATCCCGGCGACCTGAAAGAAGAAGGTGTCGCTCGAGTGGGCGAAGCCGCACAGGATGCTGCAGCGCCCGAAGCCCTTGTGATTCCAGTCGAAGAACTTGGTCTTGCCCAACTGAAGAAAGGCCCGCGTCAGGAGCTGGGTCGTCTTCGTGATCTTGCCGTCGGCCAGGGCGCCCGTGCCGCCGACGAGCTTGTACGTAGAACCGGGAGGAAACTGCTCGCTGATCGCATGGTTCGTGAGCGGCTTGTTCGGGTCATTTAGGAGCGCCGCGTAGTCGGTCGAGCTGATCCCGTGGGCGAAGAGGTTGTCGTCGTAGGTCGGCAGCGTGACCATCGCCAGGACCTCACCCGTTTGGGGGTTCATGACGATCACGACGCCGCGCTTCAGCCCGGCGGCGGTCATGCCCCATTTCATCGCCTGCTCCGCGTACTTCTGTTGCTGGACGTCGATCGTGAGATCAAGCGAGTTGCCCGCGACGGGCTGGCTGACCGTCTGGAGGACCTGCAGCTTGCGCCCGGTAGCGTCCTTCTCGACCTTTTCGACCCCGTAGGTGCCCCGCAGCTGGGCCTCGTACTCGGCCTCGACGCCCGTCTTCCCGAGCAGGTCGTCGGGCAGGTAGCCCTCCGAGCGCAGCGCCGCGAGCTCGGTTTCGTTGACCGGTCCGGTGTAGCCGACGACCTGCGACAGGAGCGCGCCGGTCGTGTATTCCCGTCGCGACTCGACGACGACATCGACCCCGGGCAGGTCGAGCCTGGATTCGGAGATGAAGTTCGCGACGTTCTCATCGACATCCGCGGCGACACGCACCTCGTCGAACCGGGAGCCGGGATTCGCGTCGATTGCGACGTTGATGTCGCCCGGATCCATGTTGAGGAGGGTGGCCAGCCGGGCGACGACGTCGGCGCGACGATCTTCCGGCAGATCGGCGGGCCGGATCTTGACGACGTACGACGGTACGTTCGAGACCAGCGGCACGCCGGTGCGGTCGGCGATGACGCCGCGCGTCGAGACGATGGCCTGGTCGACCGCACGATTCGTCTCGGCGAGGGAAGCGAAGTGGACGTTGTTGGCGACCTGCAGCATGAAGAGGCGGACGCCCAGGACCGACGACAGGAGGGCGACGACGAGGCCGAAAATCAGGAAGCGGATCGGGGAACGATCCGTCGTCGCCGGCCGCTCGCCGAGGCCGGCAGTGCCAGTGCTCACCAGTCCACCCGCTCGTCGGGGCGATAACGGTCCCGGATCGAGAGGATCAGCGGCCCGAACACGAGTCCGAGCACGGCGTCGTAGGCCGCGCCCGGCATGAACGCGGCCATCGGATCGGCCACGGTGACCGGCGGGCGGATGGCGGCGAGGAGTCCGAAGAGGATCATCGAATAGACCAGGCTGACGATCGGGACCGCGATGACCGGCGCAAGCGGCCGGATCCGGATAAACGATCTGGCAATCAGAGCGGCGGCGCCGATCGAGATCACCAGGGCGAATGCAGAGGCGCCGAGTGGCCTTGACGCCAGGCTGTCAAGAACCACGCCACCGACCACGGCCCAGACGAGGCCCGCCTCGAGACCGACGGCGATAGTCCAGATCACCCCGAACACCAGGACCGGATGCGGATGCGCTTCCCCGATCCGAAGGTACGGAACGAGGCTGAGCTCCATGAGGGCAGCGGCCGTCGCGCCGATCGCGGCAAACAGTTGGGTCATCAGGCGACGTCGATCCTCGGCGTGCCGGCCAGGGGTCGAAGGCGGAGCTGGAACCGCGTACACCACGAACGGACGGCCGGGCCGCGTCCGGGCCGAAGTATCCCACGGGTGCGAGTGAGCGGCAATGACACCTCGTGCCGACTCGAGTGTCCGTCAACGCCCTGCCGGCAGTGCGGCGCAAGGGCGCGGTGGCGTCAGCACGGACGTTTCACGGAAACTTCGCCTCGCCAGCGTCGTCGCGAGCCATCCGCGAAGCCGCGTTTCACGTGAAGCTTGGTGCGTTTGCGTCGCGACCGGGCGTCGGAGACCGTGTTTCACGTGAAACCTCGCCGCGTCCCAGCGTCGCGACGGACAACCCATGCTCGAGAGGTCGGCTCGTTGACCGCCAGGTGATCCCCGGACGAGCGGCCCGTGAAATCCTTCGCGCCCGTCGCGCGCCACGCTCAGGCGAGCGACGGGGTAGCTGCGCAGGCGTCCCGCGAGGCCGTGGAGAGGTCAGAAATGGTAGAATTTGTGCTTGTGAACGATCTTCGATTGAGGACCTAGTGGGTCGAACCATCGCCTGCACCAATCAAAAGGGCGGCGTGGGCAAGACCACCACGGTTGTCAACCTCGCGAGCTATCTGGCACTCGCTGGAGATCGGGTTCTCGTCATCGATCTGGACCCCCAGGGCAATGCGACGAGTGGCCTCGGGATCGATCGGAGCGCCAGCGTCTCCGTCTATGACGCGGTCGTGGACGACCTCGCCCTGGCGACGCTGATAACGCCAACGTCGACCCCGCACCTCGACCTCATCCCCTCGTCCATCGCGCTCGCCGGAGCTGAAGTGGAGCTCGCTCCGCTCGAGCAACGGGAGCGCCGCCTCGCTCGCCTCCTGGATCCAGTTCGGGATCGTTTCGACCACATCTTCATCGACTGTCCGCCGTCGCTCGGCCTGTTGACCGTGAATGCCCTGACCGCGGCCGACGCCACGCTCATCCCCATTCAATGTGAGTACTACGCCCTGGAGGGCCTCTCCCAGCTGATGGCCACGATCGCCCTTGTCCGCGAACACCTGAACCCGTCCCTCGAGATCGATGGCGCCGTGCTCACGATGTTCGACGGCCGGACGAACCTGTCCGCGGACGTCGCGGCCGAAGTTCGAACGCATCTCGGGGATCGCGTCTACCAGGCCGTCATCCCGAGGAATGTCCGCCTGTCGGAAGCACCAAGCCACGGCAAGACCATCGAGGACTACGCCCCCGATTCGCGCGGCGCGGCCGCGTACCGGGAGCTGGCCGACGAATTCCGGGCGCGCGCCGGCCGCCGGATCGCCGATGCTGGGTCGATGGCCACGCACGTCCTGGTGGCCTGATGGACGGCCGAGCTGACCGCGCCCAGGGCCTCGGGCGAGGGCTCGCCGCGCTCATCCCGCAGCGTGCGCCGCAGGCAGCCGGCTCCATCGAGATCGCGCTCGATCGCATTCAGGCCAACCCGCGCCAGCCGCGGCAGCGCATGGACGACGCCGCGCTCCTGACGCTCACGGCCAGCATTCGCGAGCATGGCGTGATCCAGCCGGTCCTCGTGACGGAAACCTTCGACGGGTACCAGCTCGTCGCCGGCGAGCGCCGCGTGCGAGCCGCCCGGGCGGCCGGGCTCGACCACATCCCGGCCGTGGTCCGCCAGCTGGCGGATCGGGAGCAGCTCGAGCTGGCCCTCGTCGAGAACCTCCAGCGAGAGGATCTCGATCCCCTCGAATCGGCCCGAGCCTACCGACAGCTGATCGACGAGTTCGGCTTCTCCCAGGAGGACCTCGCCCTCCGCGTCGGCCGGGCACGCTCGACGGTCACCAATACCCTGCGCCTCCTCGACCTCCATGGCGCCGTCCAAGCCGCCGTGGCCGACGGCCGGCTCACCGAGGGGCATGGCCGCGCGCTCGGGGGACTCGAGGTCGAGCACCAGGGCAGGGTCCTTTCGACGGTCGTCGAGCAGGACCTCTCCGTCCGGCAGACCGAGGAGCTCGTGCGGCGCCTGCGCACCCCGCGCGTTGTCCCCGACGCGCCGCCCAAATCGACGGATCCCGACCTCGAGCGACTCGAAGAGGACCTCCGCCGAGCGCTGGGGACCAAGGTCCGCCTTGCCCGTTCGCGCCGTGGCGGCCGCATCGTCATCGACTACTTCAACGACGAAGAGCTCGGGCGCCTCTACGAGCGCCTGATGGGAGGAACGGCGTGACCGAATCCACCGCCCGCTCGGGCGGGCCGCCGCCGCCGAGCAGGCGCCGGAAGGCGGCCGGGTCGGATTACGACGCGGCGAGCATCCAGGTCCTCGAGGGCCTGGAACCGGTCCGTCTACGGCCGGGCATGTTCATCGGCTCGACCGACGTTCGAGGCCTCCATCACCTCGTATGGGAGGTCGTCGACAACTCGATCGACGAGGCGATGGCCGGCCACGCCACGACGATCCGGGTCACGATCAAGACCGACGAGTCGGTCGAGGTGATCGACGACGGCCGCGGCGTCCCGGTCGGCAAGCATTCGACCGGCAAGGACGCCCTGGAGGTCGTCCACACGGTCCTCCACGCCGGTGGCAAGTTCGGTGGCGGCGGCTACAAGGTCTCGGGCGGCCTCCACGGCGTAGGGGTGAGCGTCGTCAACGCCCTATCCGATCGACTCCAGGTCGAATCGGCCCGCGACGGCTTTGTCTGGACGCAGGGATACGTCCGGGGCAAGCCGACCGGCCCCGTCAGGAAGATCGGCCCGCAGGGCAACCGACGCGGCACCAGGACGATCTTCCACGCCGACCCCGAGATGTTCGAGACGACCGAGTACTCGTTCGACATGGTCTCCCAGCGGCTCCGTGAGTCGGCCTACCTGACCAAGGGCGTCTGGATCACCCTGATCGACGAGCGCAGCGACCAGGAGCGCTCGTTCTACTTCGAAGGCGGCCTCCAGTCCTTCGTGCGGCACCTCAACCGGAACAAGGAGGCCCTCCACCCGCGCCCGATCTACGTCGAGCGCAAGCAGGGATCAACCGCCGTCGAGGTCGCCCTCCAGTACAACGACACCTATACCGAGAACGTGCTCGCTTTCGCCAACAACATCAATACGGTCGATGGCGGGACCCACGTGACCGGCTTCCGGGCGGCCCTCACGAGCTGCCTCAACGACTGGGCCCACAAGGCCGGCGTGCTCAAGGACGCCGACGGCAACCTCTCGGGCGACGACGTCCGCGAGGGCCTGACCGCGGTCATCAGCGTCAAGCTGACCAACCCCCAGTTCGAGGGCCAGACCAAGGCCAAGCTCGGCAATGCCGAGGTCAAGGGCCAGGTCCAGACCGCCGTCACCGACAGCGTCACCCAGTACCTCGAGGAGAACCCGGGAGACGGCCGTCGGATCATCGAGAAATGCCTGACTGCCGCTCGAGCCCGCGAAGCTGCAAGAAAAGCCCGGGACCTCGTGATCCGCAAGGGCGCCCTCGACGGCCTCTCCTTGCCGGGCAAGCTCGCCGACTGCCAGGAGCGCGATCCGGCGAAGAGCGAGCTGTTCATCGTCGAGGGCGACTCCGCCGGCGGCTCGGCGAAGCAGGGCCGAAACCGGCGCAACCAGGCGATCCTGCCGCTCCGTGGCAAGGTCCTGAACGTCGAGAAGGCGCGTCTCGACAAGATCGTGGCCAGCGAGAACGTCCGGCCCCTCATCATCGCCCTCGGGGCGGGGATCGAAGGCATCGGCGACAGCTTCGACCTCACGAAGCTCCGATACCACCGGATCATCATCATGA
>JBEPVB010000076.1:0-11560 GCA_041691215.1 Chloroflexota bacterium | reverse complement strand
AGCGCTCCCAAGTCAGCGCTCCGGCTCAGATCGTAGAGCTGGCTCACTCCAGCATGCAGGGAAGCCGGGAGATCGTGGCCGACACCGACATCTTCGAGACCATCAACGCGTTGTCGGGCGAAGAAGAGCGCCTCTACGCCCAGGCGAGCGACGGCAGCGGCCTGTCCGACGCCGATCGCGCGCGACTCAAGGTCATCAACGTCGAGCTCGATCGCTGCTACGACCTGTTGCATCAGCGCATGGGTCGGCGGGACGCCGGCCAGGATCCCGCCGCCGCCACCGCTCGGCCCACCCGCACTGTTGAGGGCTACGAGCAGCAGTCGCGTCCCCGGAGACGTCCGAGGAGCGGATTGGCGGTGCGGTGTCGCAACGCGTTTCAGCGGCGGCCCTGTTCCCGGGGCCTGTTCCGGGCGCATGATGGCGGCTCAGTACCAGGACCAATGGCGGCTGGCGTTCGAGAGCGGTGGGCCTCGTTCTCCCAGTCGACGCGACCGAGGAGGGTCGGACCGGATGCCCTATGACAGCGCGTTTCGCGCGCGTTCCGCGCTGGCGCTCGTCGAGACGAGCGACATGCCCGACGGCGAAGCAGGCGAGAAGCTCCGCGCCCTGGCCCGCGAGGAACGCTCGATCCTGCTGCGGAATGGGGTGGCGCTCCGGCTCATCCGACGGATCGCCACCGAGACCATGCTCGATCCCGAGGAGGAGTGGCAGCGCTACCGGGTCTATCGGGCGCTCCTCGGCGCGATCGAAGCGCGCTCCGACGCAGAGCTGCGAGGGGCCGGCGCCGACGAACGGATCTTCGCGGACATGTTCGACTCGATCGACGACGAGGTGATCTGAGCCGCGACGCGGCCCTCGTCGGGTTGCGCCCGTCGCACTGGGGCGTCGGTCGTGGATCCTTGTCGCCAAGCGCATTCTCGGCGAGGTGGCAGACTGGATCCGGGCGAAGCTCGAGACCGCGGCGCCCCTGGACGCGTGGCCCGGCCGACGCGCGACGAATCGGCGGTGCCGGGCGGGCCCGCGCCGCAAGGTGATCAATCAGATGAACCGAACCGTTTCTGAAGGCCCCGCGACCGGCAGCCCCGGCGGCGACAAGGCCGGGCCCACCCTCGATATCCACGATGGGCGGACCGGGCGCGACTACCACCTCGCCATTGCCGAGGCGGCAATCCGGGCGACGGATCTTCACCAGATCGGCGCCGACGTGCCCGACACCGAGCCGCTGATGGCCTACGACCCGGCCTTCATGAACACGGCGGCCTGCCGGAGTTCGATCACCTATATCGACGGCGACAAGGGCATCCTCCGCTACCGGGGCTACCCGATCGAGCAGCTGGCCGGCAATGTCCGGTTCCTCGACGTTGCCTGGCTCCTCATCCATGGCGAGCTCCCATCAGCGGCGGAGTCGCGGCAGTGGGCGGCTGATGCGGAGGCTGGCACCGAGCTCCCGCCCGAGATCACCGCCCTCGTCGCCACGTTCCCCGAGGATGCCCATCCGATGGCCGTCCTCCTTGCTGCCTGGGCTGCACTGGGCGCCTTTCGACCCGAGTCTCGGGCGGTCGACGATCCCGACGAGCGGCTTCGGGAGACGCCGCGCTTCCTCGGCGCGATCGCCGCCCTCGTCGGCCTGGTCTTCCGCCACCGCACGGGGCGCCCGCTGGTCGTCGGGCAGCCGCGGGGCGATCATGCCGAGCGACTCTGGCGCCTGATGTTCGCCGATGATTCCGAGGCGATCGACCCGGCGCTGTCCGAGGCAATCGACGTCCTCCTCGTCCTCCAGGCAGATCACGAGCAGAACTGCAGCACGAACGCCGTCCGCGCCGTGGGGTCGTCGCGTGTCGATCCATACTCGGCGACCGCGGCCGGCATCGCGGCCCTCTATGGCCCGCTCCACGGCGGCGCCAACGAGGCGGTCGTCCGGATGCTCCACGGGATCGAGAGCGTCGACCACGTGCCGGCGTACGTGGAGGCAGTCAAGCGCGGCGAGCATCGGTTGATGGGCTTCGGCCACAGGGTCTACAAGAGCTACGACCCGCGAGCCCGGATCATCAAGGCCACCGCCGAGCGGGTCTTTGCCGTGACCGGCACGAATCGCCTCCTCGACGTGGCCCTCGAGGTCGAACGGATCGCCCTCCAGGACGCCTACTTCGTCGAGCGGAAGCTATATCCGAACGTCGACTTCTACTCGGGCCTGATCTATGAGGCGATGGGCATGCCCGTCGATACCTACACCACGCTCTTTGCCGCTGGCCGGATGGCCGGCTGGGTGGCCCAGTGGCTGGAGATGATCGTGGATCCCGAGCAGAAGATCGCCCGCCCGCGGCAGATCTACACCGGCGAGGGGGCGCGCGACCTCCCCAGGGACAGGACTTCTCCGAGGACGTAAGGTCCCGCCCTCTCTCGTCCCATGCCGCGAATCGGCGGTCGGGTGGACGATAGGTTCATGGCCCGCCCGGTCCGCACCGGGGCGCACGTCCGGTCCGCGCCCGCCTGGGTGGCCGCGCTCACGGCCGCGCCGGCGGCGGCAACCGCACCGCCGGCAATGGCGACCGCCCGGCCGCCGTCGGTCCCGTCGGCCCCGTCAACCTCGAACCCTGACGGGCCCGAGACACGCTTCGCCTGGGTCGGCGTCGTGCTCGCGTCTGCTGCCATCGCGTTCGCCGCCATCGTGTTCATCGCCCTGCGACGCTGCCATCCTCCGCGACCCGGGATCAGGCGGCCAGGTCGCTGAGGCGCCCGTTCAACGGGACGACCCGGGCCGGTCGGGCGGTGAGCCTCGCCGGCCTCGGGTGCCCGCGGCTGGACGTCAGCCGATGACGTAGGCCACGGCGACGGTGACCGAAACCTCGTTCGAGCCGGCCTGGACCGGGGTCGCGACGTCCTTGGCGATCGCGCCGGCGGCCATGGGGCCGTAGTACACCGGGTAGGGGATCGGGGCCACGGTCTCGCTGATCGAGGCGACGCTGCCGAGCGCCACCCCGGCCGCCGAGGCGAGGGTCTGGGCCTTCGACTTGGCCTCGGCCATGGCCGCCTGGCGGGCCTGCTGTTCGGCTGCGGCCTGGTCGGCGACCCGGAAGGTGACGCCGTCCATGGTCGTCGCGCCGGCGGCCAGCGCGCCGTCGATGGCGTCGCCGACCTTGTCCAGGTTGCGGATGGTCACCGCGATCGCATTGGACAGGTTGTAGCCGGTCAGCCGCGGGCGGCTGGAGTTGCTCGAGTAGTCGTAGACCGGCTGCAGCGACAGGATGGTCGTCTGGATGTCCTTGTCGGCGATCCCCAGGTTCTTCAACCCGGCGATGACCGCCGTCATGGCCTTGGCATTGGAGGATCGGGCGTCCTTGACGGTGGTGGCGGTGATCGAAACACCGAGGCGGAGGTCGGCGATATCGGGGCTGATGACCACGCGTCCCGTGCCACTCACGGTGATCGTGTGCTCGGCCGCGGTGGCCGACGGATCCGCGGCGAGGATCGAATGCGGAGCGAAGGCCGGGCTGGCGATTGCCGCGACGAGAAGTCCGGTCGCGAGCCCGATCGCTGCCCATCGGGCCCGGCGGCCGGGCATGGGGACGGAAACGGTGATGGTCGATGGCGTCATCGGATGCTCCAGTCGAGCTGCGGTGCGGCGATGTTGGCCGCGTGGCCCGGAAGACGCCGCCCACCCGCCGATGGTTTCCACTGCCTTCGCAGCGGTGTCGATTCCGTCGCTGGCCGTTCGTGGTACCGATGAAACCGCTCCCCGCAGGAAGGAAGGACGTCATGGGCAACCCGATCGTGCACTTCGAGATCCGGTCAAAGGATCCCGACGCCTCTCGCGCGTTCTATGCCGAGCTCTTTGGCTGGACCTACCCGCCAGGCGGCTTCCCCGGCTACACGTACATCGATAGCGGCGTGCCCGAAGGCACCATCCCGGGCGGGATCAGCCCGCTCCAGGGCGGCGAGGCCCTGGTGACCGTCTTCGCTGGCGTCCCGAACGTCCAGGAGGCCCTCGAAAAGGCAGTTGCCCTTGGTGGCCGCATCGTCCAGCCGGCCGAGAGCGTGCCCGGCGTCACCTTCGGCCTCTTCGCCGACCCCCAGGGCCACGTCGTGGGCCTCGCCTCGAACGACGCCTAGGCCAAGCCCCTTGGCGGCTCGGCGGCCGCACCCCGCGGCCGCCGACGCGGCAGCTCCGCGCTCCGGCTAGTCCTTTCGGGTCGGCCGGGGCTGGTCCCCCTGGGTCGTGGTTCGGGCCGCTGCCGGCAGTCACGCTGGCAGTCCTTGGAATCAAGCCGCCGACCCACCGACCTCAATTCCAGCCGCCGCGCCCTTCGGGCGCTGGGCCTTGCCGTGACGTCGGCTGCCCTCATGGTGGTCATGCTCGGGGTCGTGCCCGCCGCGGGCACCACCACCTCCACGGCCCCGGCCTGTGACGGCGTCAACATCCGGACGGCAGCCTCAACCGCGTCGACGGTCGCCGTGAAGCTGGGCCTGCCGGCCGCGGTCACTGTCGCCGGGACTGTCGCCGGAGCGTCCTGGAGCACGATCTGCCCGACATCCAGGTCGGCTTCCACTTGGTACATCGTCACGGCGATCAACGGGACCGCCGTCAGCACCGCCTACGGCCGCTCGGTCCTCTATGCCGCGACGGGCGTGCTGAAGGCCGCGGCCGTCCAGCCGACGGCCACGCCGAAGCCCTCGGTGACGCCCGCCCCGATCGCGACCGCCCGGCCGGTCGCCAGCCCCACTCCGGCCCCGAGTGACACGCCAGCCCTCACCGCGGCACCCACGCCGACGGCTCCCGCCACGCAGGTGCTCGTGCCGGCCTGCGACGGCATCAACCTTCGAGCCGCCACCTCGACCACGGGGGCCATCAAGGCCAGGCTCGGCTTCGGCGCGAACGTCACGGTCAGCGCGATCGCGGCCGGGGGTGCCTGGAGCACGACCTGCCCGACCGCCAAGGCCGGCTCCGGCTGGTATGTCGTCACCCGCGTGAACGGCGCTTCCGTCCAGGCCCTCTTCGGCGTCGCCGCGCTGTATGCCGCGACCGGAGTCCTCGGCCCGCCCCTCACCGCCGCCCCACCGGTCGTTGGGGTCGTGGCCCTCGGTCCGGCGACGACCTTCTTCGGACGGGGCTACGGCCACGGCGTCGGCCTGTCGCAGTACGGCGCTCGCGGCCGCGCGCTTGCCGGTCAGACGGCAACCAAGATCCTGGCCCACTACTACGCCGGCACTACGATCGGGAGCGTGGCCGCCGGGACCGCGATCCGGGTCCTGGTCATCAACGGCTTCGCACCGACCGCCGCCGCCCCGCTCCGGATCGCCGGCCACGGGGGGACCTGGACCGTCGGCGGCCTCAGCGCAGCCTTCCCGGCCGACGCGGAGCTGGATCTCACACCGCCGGCCATGGGCACGACCGCCTGGCACGCAACCGTCAGGGACCTGTCCGGTGCCGTGCTCTACGACGGCGCCGCACCGGCCGACGCCCGATTGGCCGGGACGACGGCCGCCACCACCCTCCAGCTGATCTCGAAGCCGACCAACTTCGACCTCTACCGGGGGACCCTCCATTGGTTCGCGACGGGTGCCGCCCTGACCGTGGTGAACGAGCTGCCGCTCGAGACGTACCTCCGGGGCGTGATCCCGGCCGAGATGCCGAGCTCGTGGCCGGCCGAGGCCCGTGTCGCCCAGACCATCGCCGCCCGCTCCTACGCGGCCAGTCACCTGCATCCGGCAAGCGGCACCTTCGACGTCTACGACGACACCCGCTCGCAGGTCTACCAGGGCGTGCGTCGCGAGATGGCGGCCTTCGACGCGACGATCGCGGCGACGGCGAACCAGGTCCTCCGCTACGGCCCAGCCCTCGCGAACGCCCTGTTTCATTCGACGGCCGGCGGTGCGACCGAGAACAACGAGAACGTCTTCGTCTCGGCGTCGGGGGCAAAGGTGGCGGGTGCCGTCGGCTATCTGCGCGGGTCCTCGGACCGCGATCCGACGGGCGTCGCCTACGACACCGGCGCTCCCTATGCGACGTGGCAGACGGCGACCTATGGCATCGCCCAGCTGTCGGCGATCTTCGGCGCCGACACGCGCACCGGGGTCGGCACGCTGACGTCACTGAGCCTGTCGAACCGGGGGGTCTCCGGGCGCCTGATAAGTGTGACGCTCTGGGGGTCCGCTGGCAGCAGGACGGTCTCGGGCCAGGTCTTCGTCGATGTCTTCAACGCCCATCGGCCGAGCACGGATCCGCCGCTCCGGAGCACGCTTCTCAGCCTCGTCCCGATCTCCTGAAACGGGCTCCGGCCATGTCCCGGGCCGGCCGTTCCGGACCGCGCTCGCCTGCCATCCACGCGGGCGGCCTCCGCTACCACGGGACTCTCGAGGCCTACGAATGTCCTTCCGAGAAGGTCGCTGAGGCGTTGCGCGCCCTCGAGGGACTGGTCGGCAGATAGGACCCTCGCCCCCGGGTACCTCAGCGGCGCGTCCCGGAGGCGGCGGCTAGAGTGCGCAGGTGACGACGGACGGCCTTGCCCTCGCGACCCGTGGGCTCCAGAAGCGCTACGGCTCGCGACCCGCCCTGGCCGGGCTCGATCTGTCCGTCCCGACGGGTGTCGTGTACGGCTTCCTCGGCCCGAATGGGGCCGGCAAGACCACGACGATGCGGCTGCTGACCGGCCTGATCCACCCGGACGCGGGCACGATCGAGGTCCTCGGCCGGCCCTTCGGGCGCGCTGACCGGCATCGGCTGTTCGAGGTCGGGGCCCTCATCGAATCGCCGTCCTTCTACCCCTACCTGTCGGGCCGCGAGAACCTCCGGGCGCTGGCGGCCACTGGCGCGCCGACCCCGCCGACCCGGATCGAGGAGCTGCTCGAGCTCACCGGGTTGCGCGAGCGGGCAAGGGACAAGGTCCAGACCTACTCCCTCGGCATGAAGCAACGCCTCGGGATCGCGGCGGCGCTCCTGAGCGACCCGAAGCTCCTGCTCCTCGACGAGCCCGCGAACGGCCTCGATCCGGCGGGCATCGTGGCCATGCGCGAGACGCTCCGCTACCTCGCCGCGACGGGCAAGACGGTGTTCGTCTCGAGCCACGTCCTGGGCGAGGTCCAGCAGCTGGCCGACGTCATCGGGATCATCGCTGCCGGTCGGCTCGTCCGCGAGGGCCCCATCGATCAGCTGCTGCTCGGCGAAGGCGAGGTCCGGGTCCGCGTGGCGACCGAGGAGATCGCACCTGCCCGGGCCGCCCTGGCCGGGCTGGTCCCGGATGGGGCGATCACCGCGAGCGCCGACGAGGAGGGCTGGCTGTCCGTCAGGATCGAGGCCGGCCGGGCGGCCGACGTCAACCGGATCCTGGCCCAGGCGAACATCTACGCCTCGGGGCTGGCCGCCGGCAGCGACCTCGAGTCGCTCTTCCTCGAGCTGACCCAGGCCGAATCGACCACCGGTCACGAGGGGACCTTCTTCGGCATCGCCGGCGGCAAGATCTCGCCGCCCGATGGGCCGATCTCGGGTCGGGCGGCCGAATGAGGATCTTCGTGGCCACGTTGCGCAAGCTGGTTCGGCGCCCGGCGAGCTTCGTGACCCTGGGCCTGCTGATCGGCCTCCTGGCCCTCATCCTCGTTGCCGTGAGCGCCACGGCCGGGCAGCGCAGCGGGAGAGCCGCCCAGGAGGGCCTCCTCCTGGTCACGTTCCCAGGTGCCTACACCCTCATCCTGTCGTTCATCCTGGGCCTCGGTGGCCTGTTCGCGGTGATCTATGGCGCCGCCGTCGCCGGCTCGGAGTGGACCTGGGGCACGCTGAAATCGGCCGTCGCGCGGGGCGAGAGCCGGAGCCGCTACCAGCTCCTCTCGTTCGCGGCCATCGGCCTGATGATCGGGGCCGGGTTGCTGGTCGCCTTCGGGGTCGGCGTCGCGGTGGCCGTGGTCGGCGCCAACATCGCGAAGGTCTCGACCTCCGGCCTGGGTGATGCGAAGGCCCTCGGCTCCCTGCCCGAGCTGCTCGCCCGCGGCTGGGTGGCGATCGTGGAGGAAGGCGCGCTGGGGTTCGCCATCGCGACGCTGGCCCGCAGCCAGTTGGCCGGGATCGGGGTCGGGATCGCCGTCTACTTCGGCGAGCAGTTCGCCTCGATCTTCCTGCCCGACATCGTGAAGTACCTGCCCTTCAATGCGGCAACCGCCGCGGTCGCGACGTCCGGCAGCAACGGGTTCGGTGGCGGCGGGGGCGTCGTTGTCACGAGGCTCGACCCCAACCAGGCCCTGATCGTGGTCGTGGTGTGGCTCGTCGGCGCCCTCGTCGTCGCGACGCTCTTCACCGAGCGAGCCGAGATCTCCGGCTGAAGGCACGCCGAGGCACCTTCCAGGGGGCTATCAGCCCTGCTACCAGCGGGGTCCGATCCTCCGTAACGCGGGGCCCTCCCGCGCGTCCCAGGGGCATGAATGAGTCGATCCTCCGGGGAGCCGCGAGCGTGGTCCAATTCGCGCCGCTCGTCGCCCTCGGCGTCGGTACGATCCTAGCGATCCGCGCCTTCAACGAACCGCGACTCCGAACCCGGCCAGGATTGGTTGGCGCCCTGATCCTCGCCACCCTCATGGCGGCCGGCCTCGCCTTTGTGGTGGTGCTCGTGGTGGGCGGTCTCGCGGGCTTCGACTCAGGCCCCAGCACCGAGCATTACGTCGCCGCCCTGCCGGCCGGCGCCGTCGCCTTCGTCGTCGGCTGGCTTGCCGGCTTCGTCGGCTACGTGGTCGTCGCGAGCCGCTGGACTTCGGCCGGCGCCGCCCTCGGCGCCATGCTCGGAGCGCCCCTGATGGCCGCGCTCGTCCTCGGGGCGAACAGCGCGTCCGTTTCGCTGTCGAACGCGGCATCCGTGTCAGCGACTCGGGCCGAGGCCGAGGTGATCAAGGATCGTTCGGCGGATATCACGGTCCGCACCGAGCTCATCGCGGCCACCCTCGACCCCGCCGCGGCAGTCCCGACGGTCGCGTCGGTCCACCTCCAGGTCACCCTCAACAGCGAGCGGGACCTCAGCTTCGCGACAGATTCGAAGAGTCGCTGGCCCCGCTTCCGGTTCTTCGGCAGCGGCGCCCAGGGCATCGAGGGACGGGAACGATCGCCGGGTCCGGGCACCCTCGTCGCAGGGCACGATGGGGTCTGGGATCTCCTGTTCGATGTGCCGCCCCAGGACGCCTACTCGGGCACGTATCAGGCCCCCGGGCCGGGGACTTGGACCCTCCACATCCTCATCCTCGACGCCGCCGGTGCGGAGTACGAGGTCACGAGCGAGGTCGACGTCCAGGCGACCGGATGAGCTGGGGCCAGGCGAATCCCCGGCCCGCGTCAGGCTTGCCGGCCTGTCGCAAAGGTCGAAACCTCCTCCGGCAGGGGGATCCCGAAGCGCTCGCAGAGCGCGCTCACGTCGGCGAGGTCCTTGTCGGTGAGGTCGTAACCGCGATGGAAGCGGACGAGCCAGTCGGGAGCGATGCAGTCGATGGGCTGGCCGTCGATCGAGCCGTGGCCGGTCAGGGCCGCTGCCGGGTACTCGTCACCGAGCTCCGGGGGACCGTAGGTGCCTCGGCCGGCCCCATCGAGGACGACGACGTGGAAGTCGATCTCGTGCCCGAGGTCGTCACCGAGGACGAAGTTCCACGGGCGGGTGTCGTCGCGCGGCACGTGGCCGTAGCCGGCGACGGTCAGGGCCTCCACCGCCGCGGCACGGTGGCGTTCCTCGATGACGATGTCGAGATCGGCGTGGCGCCGGGTCTGCTCGCCGAGGCAGGAATCCACCGCCCAGCCACCGTCAAGCCAGATATGGATTCCGAGGCCCTCCATCAGGTCGAGGAATGCCTTGACATCGCCAGCCGTGGTCTCGGGCGCGATGACCTGACCGCCGTGCAGCCAGCCAACGTCGGGCGCCCACGAATCGACGCCATCGCCATGACCGGCGATTCGGGCCGCGAGCTCGACGTGCCGGAAGACGCGCCGCTGCATTTCGACGCTCTGGTCCCTCGCCAGCTGATCGGCAACGCGGGCGGCGTCAACCAGGGCGAGGGGCCGCACCGCAAGCTCGTGGCGGAGCCACTTGTTGAAGGGGCGGATGCGGCTCTCGAAGGCGAACGCGGCAGTCATGAGCGGCCTGATCGATTCGAGGGCATCCAGTCGACCCTCGAGCGCGCGCCCGGCCTCGAGGTTTCGCAGGGACCGGTACAGCGAGTTGATGTAGTCGTCGAGGCTGGCTGCGGCGATCGCGGTCGCGTCGTCGCTGCCGAGGGTTCGTTTCGCCTCGACGAGGCGCGCGATCTCGCCGTCGAGGCGGTCCAGCAGGACCTCCACGCCGAGGAACGCCGGCCGGTTCCAGGCGTCGCGATCGTCCGGCAGGGCATGGGCGCGAAAGCGCTCGATGGTCATCGGCCAGGTCTCGACCGGGGCCCCATGCTCATGCCCCCAGGGCGCGATGTCATGCCCGACGATGACGAGGATGTCGTAGTCGGAGGTGTCTCGAACGTAGCCGCCATAACCCCGCGAACCCATGACGACGAGGCCGAGGACATCCGGATCCGATTCGGCACGCCGGAGGAAGTCCGCGTACGCCGTGGCGATTGCCGCTGGATCGGACACGCGTGGTTGCCGGAGGCCTTCCATCATCCGCGAAGTATCGCCGCCGCGGCTGGTGCCGACCCACCGTTGGTCGCCGGTCGGGCATGATGTCGAGCATGGACCCCATCCCGCCCGAGGCCCTCCTGGCCGACTACCCCGGCCCGATGCGGGAGATCGCGGAGTGGCTCCGTGGGGTGGTCGGGCGGGCCGTGCCGGCAGCGACGGAACGGGTCCGCGCGGGTTGGCGGATCATCGGCTACGACCTGTCCCTCGGCCCGCGGCGAAGCGCCTACTTTGCCTGGATCATGGTCGAGGGGGTTCACGTCCACCTCGGCTTCCCGCAGGGCGTCCTGATGGCCCCGAACCCGCTGCTCGATGGCGAAGGGATCACGAAACGGGCGCGCTGGACGACCCTGACGCCGAACACGCTGATCGCCGAGGCGCAGCTCGCGGCGCTCGCTCGGGAGGCCGTGGAGGTCACCTCCATGACCCGCGCCGAGCGGTTCGCCCTCGCGATGGCCCGCGAGGAAGCGGCAGATCGGTGAGTCAGGTGCGCGCTGCCCAGCCCATTCTCACCGACGGCGTCGTCAAGCTTCGGCCATGGCGAGCGTCCGATGCCCCGGCCGTGTTCGCCGCCTGCCAGGACCCCGAGATCCCTCGCTTCGTGCCGATCCCCAGGCCCTACTGCGAGGCCGACGCCGAGTGGTTCGTGCGGACCTCGGCAGCCGAGTCGGTCGTCGGGCCGAGCGCCCACTTTGCCGTCGTCGAGGCGGCCACGGACGTCCTCCTCGGGGCGATCTCGCGCCACGGCCCGACCGGTCATCGGGCGGCCATCGGCTACTGGCTGGCGCCGGAAGCCCGCGGCCGCGGCATCGCCACTCGGGCGGTCCGACTCCTGACCGATTGGAGCTTTGCGACCACGGGAGTGATCCGGATGGAGATCTACACCGACGTCGACAACGAGCGCTCCGGGCGTGTCGCGGTGCGGGCCGGTTTCGA
>JBEPVB010000075.1:0-11675 GCA_041691215.1 Chloroflexota bacterium | reverse complement strand
CGCCGGCCCTCAGCCTGGGCACGCCCAACCAGGTCCTGAACGCGAGCGTCACGGCCGGCTCGACCGGTGCTGTTGCGCTGCTGATCACCAACAGCGGGACGACCGTGCTCTCGAATGTCACGGTCAGCGCATCGGCGCCGACGGGCTGGACAACCACGTTCGCTCCGGTCTCGATCGCCTCGATCCAGCCGGGGACGTCGAACACGGTCACGGCCACGGTCAAGCCGTCGAGCGATGCGCTCGCGGGCGACTATGACGTGACGTTCACGGCGACCAGCGGGAGCACCACGGGCACGGTGGACATCCGGACAACCGTCCAGACCTCGCCGCTGTGGGGCTTCATCGGAATTGCCCTGATCGCCCTCGTCATCGTTGGCCTGCTCTGGGTCTTCCGCCGCTTCGGTCGGCGCTGATGGCCCGCAAGCGAGCTCGTGTCGGGCGAGCCGCCGCGGGGCTCGATGCCGGCCAGGAGATCGCGATCCAGACCCACCGCCTGACCAAGGCATACGGCGAGCTCATCGCGGTCGACAACCTCAACCTGTCCGTCCGGGCGGGCGAGGTGTTCGGCCTGCTGGGGCCCAACGGCGCGGGCAAGACGACCACCATCCTCATGCTCCTGGGCCTGTCCGAGCCGACGAGCGGCCGGGCCGAGGTGGTCGGCTTCGATCCAACCCGGCAGCCCCTCGAGGTCAAGCGCCGGGTGGGCTACCTGCCCGACGACGTTGGCTTCTACGGCGGCATGTCGGGCCGCCAGAACCTGCGCTACACCGCCGCCCTCAACGGACTGGAACGTGCGCAGGCCGACGAACGGATCGGTGGGCTCCTGGAGCAGGTGGGCCTCGCCAAGTCGGCCGACCGGCCGGTCGAGGAATATTCGAGGGGCATGCGCCAGCGGCTGGGCCTGGCTGACGCCCTCGTCAAGGACCCGTCAATCGTCATCCTCGACGAGCCCACCGCGTCGATCGACCCGGCCGGAGTCACGGATGTCCTGGCGATCATCGCGGCGCTGGCCCGCGATCGCGGCGTCACGGTCCTCCTGTCGAGCCACCTGCTCCACCAGGTCCACCAGATCTGCGACCGTGTGGCCATCTTCAACCGCGGCCGGATCCTCGCCCAGGGCAGGATGGCCGACCTGGCCGAGGAACTGGCGGGCGACCAGCTCGAGCTCGAGATCGGCGTCGATGGGCCGGCCGACGCTGTTGAGGCGGCGCTGAGATCGGTCACTGGCGTCGCGAAGGTCACCCGGGATCCGCACGATGCCCACCTGTGGCGCGTGACCGGGCCACAGTCGATCCGCGACCACATCGCCTCCGACCTCGCCGCCCGGGGGATGGGCGTGCGCCAGCTCCGCCGGGTGGGCGACGAGCTCGACGAGATCTACCTGCGCTACTTCGAGCGCGATGAGGGCGATCGTGGCCACGCTGCCTGACGCGATCGCGGTGACCCGCCCCCTGCCATTGCGGCCGCCCCGCTGGGGCTGGCGGGTCGTGGCGGCCAAGGAGTTCGGCGACGGCATCCAGAGCGTCCGCCTGTTCATCCTGATGCTGGTCCTGGGCCTGCCCGCGGTCCTGGCGATCTACTCGACGGCCTCGTTCGTCGGCAACAATGCCCAGTCCCTCAACGGCGTGCCGGGCCTCTTCGTGGCGATGTTCGCCCACCAGGACCCGAATTCCCAGATTCCTTCGTTCGTCGAGATGGTCGCGCTGCTGGGTCCGCTCCTGGGCATCGCCTTTGGCTTCGACGCGATCAACGGGGAGCGGTCGGATCGGACCCTGCCGCGGTTGATTGCCCAGCCCATCCACCGGGACGCGGTGATCATCGGCAAGTTCGTATCGGGCCTGGCCCTGATCGGCCTCGTCCTCGGCGCGGTCACCCTGCTGGCCTCAGGGATCGCCTTCTGGTCGCTGGGCGTCACGGTCGGGCCGGACGAGATCACCCGGCTCGCGGCCTGGTTCGTCGTGGCCCTCGCTTACCTGGGCTTCTGGCTGGGGTTTGCGATGCTCTGTTCGGTGGTCGTCCGGCGGGCTGCGGCCTCGGTCCTGGCGGCCATCGCCCTGTGGATCGTGCTCACCCTGTTCGCTTCGTTGATCCTCGGTGCCCTCGCCAACTTCCTGGCGCCGGTCCCGGCGAGCGCCACGACCGACCAGCAGGTCGCCAACGCCGAGCTGTCCCTCGAGCTCAACCGGATCTCACCCGGCACGCTCTATGCGGAGGCGTCGCAGTACCTGCTCGACCCGACCGTCCAGACCGTGGACATTGCCGCGCAGGTCGCCCAGCAGTCCAACAACCGGGCGATTCCCTCGATCCTGCCCCTCGACCAGAGCCTTCTGCTCGCGTGGCCACAGGTGGTCGCGCTGATCGCGTTCAGCGTGGGCTTCTTCGGGCTGGCCTACGTCGCGTTCATGCGCCAGGAAGTCAGGGCCTAGCCGCGCCCTGCGCCGGCGTTGCCCGGTCCGCGTTCAGCCGCGATGGTCGAGCGGGAGTCGGGCGCCGTTGATCGCCGAGGCCTCATCGGAGCACAGGAAGAGGAAGGCCGCGGCGATCTCCTCGGGCGTGGTCCAGGTCGCGTTCTTCGATGTCGGGGCGGAATCGCGTTCGTGCTTCTCGTCGATCGTGCCGACGGTGACGAGATTGACGGTCACGCCGGTGCCCGCTACTTCGCGAGCAAGCGTGCGCAGCACGGTGTCCTCGGCCGTCTTGGCGATCGCGTAGCTCGCCGACTTCGGGGCGGCCTCGAGGGCCGGCCGTGAGCCCACGGCGGCGATCCTGCCCCAGCCCGCCGCGATCATCCCCGGGACGGTCGCCTGGACGATGTTCAGGGTGGTCCACAGATGCTGGTCGAGCATCGTCCGGAGCTCGCCGGGATCGAGGTCGGCGACCGCCGTCCCGCCCGTCCAGCCACCCACAAGGTGGAGGAGGGCATCGACCCGGCCGAACCGCTCGACGACGGCCTTGACGGCGGCTGCCGCCTCGGCTCGGTTGGCCAGGTCCCCGGTGCCGGCCGCCCAGCGGCTGGCCTCGAGGCCGAGGTCGCTGGCCAACTGGGTCAATCGGTCGAGGTTGGTGCCCACGAGCCCCAGCCGGGCTCCGGCCGCCGCGAAGCGGGCCACGACCGAACGGCCCAGGATGCCGGTGGCCCCGGTGACCAGGACGACCCGCTCGTCGATCGGCATGGTCAGCGCGGCCCAGCGGCGCCGGCCGAGGCCGCCAGGCGGTAGGTGAACGCAAACGCATGGCCGCCATCGTCGTGGCGGATGATCTCGAAATCGCCGCTCAAGCCGGCGAGCTCGCCGGCCCCCGTCCGGGGCACCACCTCGATCCGCAGGCGCTGGTCGGAGCCGTCCGCCGTCGCCGCGTGCTGGAGGATGAAGCTGCCCGGCCGCCCGTGAAGGGAGCCCGTGACCCGCTCGATGGCCACGTAGCCCGCCGGCTCGCCGCCGGCCATCACGCTGAGCATGTCGACCGTGCTGTGGCCCTCGAGGTCGCCGTGGAAGGTCTTGGCGAGCTGGACCCAGCCGACATTCCGGGACGGATCGGTGGCCCAGGTCTCGTCGGGATCGGCGACCGGCTCGTCCTTCCACGAATCGACCGAGAAGGTGCCGTTTGCGGTCAGCGTTGAGGTGTCGTTCATGCCCTGACGGTAGTCGATCGGCCGGGATCAGGACGGCGCTGCCGCGCCCAGCTCGGCGAGCCCCGCCAGGTACGCCTCGCGCCACTCCTCGGTGGTCTCGACCTGGTTGAACGTGTAGAGGTGCAGGCCGCCAACATTGGCCAGCGGGTCGAGGAGGAGCGGCGCCAGGCCGGCCAGCAGTCCGTCGGGCCGGTACCCGCCCGGTCGCAGGATCCGGCCGACGAGGGCGGTGTTCTTCGAGGCGAACCGGCGTGAATCACGGACTCCGATCCGGGCGCTGATCTCGAGCAGCTTGCGCAGCTCGGCGACGCCCGGGATGCCCAGGATGACAGGCAGGTGGATCCCGGCCGCTCGCCGGCCGAGCAGCCAGGTTGGGATCGCCTTCGCGTCGAAGCACAGCTGCGTAGTCATCCAGCTCGCGTACGGCTGTTTATCGGCCAGGGCCGCCAGGAGCCGATCGTCGGCGATCGTGGGGTGGCCCTCCGGGTAGCCCGGGATCCCGATCTCCTTCAATGGATGGCCGAGATCGGCCATCGCCCGGAGCAGGCTCAACCCATCGGGAAAGGCGCCTGGCTGATCGACGTCGCCGCCTACCACGAAGGCCCGTTCGATGCCGGCGGCCGCCAGGATCCCGAGGAGCGAGCGCAGGTGCGCCTGGTCGCGGATCATCCGCGCCGACAGGTGGGGGACCGCCTGGAAGCCGCGCTCCGCCAGGCGTGCGCTGAGCTCGACGGTCGCCTCGATGCCCTTGGCCGGCGAGGCCGTCACCGAGACCGTCGCCCCGGCCGGCAGGAACCTCCATTGGGTCTCGACGTTCTTGAGCGGAAGGAGCTCGAAGGTCGGCGCAGCAAGGACGCCGGCGAGGGCCACTCGCACCGGCCAATCGAGCTCGCGGCCACGACGAAACACGAGCGGGCGCCCCGCCTACACGAACGCGTCGGGCATCGACGCCTTCTTGCGGGCGATGAAGTCAAGGAGCGCCTCGTCGACGCCGGGGTCGATCTCCGGTGCCTCGTACTCCGCCAGCATCCGCTTCCAGACAGCATTGGCCCGCTGGGCGGCGTCGAGCGAGCCATCTTCGAGCCACTTCTCGAAGCTGTTGTTGTCGGCGATCTCCGAGCGGTAGAAGGCCGTCTCGAAGTTGGCCAGCGTGTGGGCGCTGCCGAGGAAGTGGACCCCGGGCTCGTTGGCCAGGATCGCCTCGACACCCTGGCCGTTCTCCGACAGGTCGATGCCCTGGGCGAAGACCTGCATCATCCCGCACTGGTCGGCGTCGAGGATGAACTTCTCATAGCCAATTGCCAGCCCGCCCTCGAGCCAGCCGGCGGCGTGGAGCACGAAGTTGACCCCGGCGAGGACCGTCGGCTGGAGGGTGGCGGCCGACTCGTAGGCGGCCTGGGCATCGGCGATCTTCGAGGCGCACAGGCTGCCACCGGAACGGAACGGCACACCCAGCCGGCGGGCCAGGCTGGCCATCGCGTAGAGCACCAGGGCCGGCTCCGGGGTTCCGAACGTCGGCGCGCCGGACTGCATCGACATCGAGCTCGCGAACGAGCCCAGGACGACCGGCGCCCCCGGCCGGACGAGCTGGCAGAAGGCCATCCCGCCGAGCGATTCAGCAAGGGTCTGGGCGCACACCGCCGCGGCCGTCACCGGGGCCATCGCGCCGGCCAGGATGAACGGGGTCATCAAGGTGGCCTGATTGTTCTCCGCATACGCCCGGGCTGCGCCCAGCATCGTCGCGTCCCAGACCAGGGGCGAGTTGGCGTTGATCAGGCTGAGGATTACCGCATGCTCGTCGACGAAAGCGGGGCCGAAGACCAGCTTGGCCAGCTCGACCGTGTCGCGCGCTCGCTCGGGCGCCGTGACCGAGCCCATGAACGGCTTGTCCGAGTAGCGGATGTGGCTGTAGACCATGTCCAGGTGGCGCTTGTTGACGGGCACGTCGACCGGCTCGCAGATGGTCCCGCCCGAGTGGTGCATGTGCGGACTGGCATAGGCCAGCTTCACGAAGTTGCGGAAATCCTCGATCGTCCCGTAGCGCCGGCCATTGTCCAGGTCGCGCACGAAGGGCGAGCCGTAGTTCGGGGCGAAGACGGTGTTCGGCCCGCCGATGACCACGTTGTTCTTCGGGTTGCGCGCGTGCTGGGTGAACTCCCGGGGCGCACTTGCCTGCACGATCTGGCGGCACATCCCGCGTGGGAAGCGGACGCGCTCGCCCTGCACGTCGGCGCCGGCATCGGCGAACAGGCGCAGGGCGCCGGGGTCGCCCCGAAACTCGAGCCCAACCTCCTGGAGGATCGTGTCGGCGTTGTGCTCGATGATCGAGAGTCCTTCGTCGTTGAGGACCTCGAACGGGGCCAGCTTGCGGGTCAGGAAGGGCTGGCGCTCGATATGGCTGTGCGCCCGGAGCGCCTGCCGGCCGGCTCGGCCACCGCTTCGCTGGCGCGGGCTGTCATCCATCAACGGTCCTCCTGGCCGGCCGCGACGAGCGCGCGACGGCGGCGTTGGGCGGCCCGTGGGTCGGCGCCGGGATTGGCGTCGGGGCGAGCCGGCAGGTCGATGACCCTGGCGAGATTGGGCATCTCGGCGATCCGGTGGGGGAAGGCCATGGCATCCACGAAATGCTCCTGGAAGCGGGGCTCGATCGCCGTCTCGATCTTCTCGACGGTCCGGACCACCTGCTCGATCTCGCGCCGCGCGGCGCCCGACAGGAGGGCGATCAGGGCGCCCGTGCCGGCCGCATTGCCGGCCGAGCGGGCGTGCTCGAGGTCGCAGTCGGGGATCAGGCCAAGGACCATCGCGTGGGTAAGGTCGATCTGGCTGCCGAACGCTCCTGCGAGCCGGATCTCGTCGACCGTCGCCACTCCGGCATGGTCCATCAGCAGCTGGGCGCCGGCGTAGAGCGCCGCTTTGGCCAGCTGGATCGCGCGAACGTCGCCCTGGGTGATCACGATCCGCGGCTGGCCCTCGTGGAGGACATACGAGAAGGTCCGCCCGTCGGGCACGATCCGGGAGGTCCGGGCGGCCAGCCCGCCATCGACGATCCCGTCGGCCGTGATCACCCCCGCCAGGAAGAGCTCGGCGATCACCTCGACGATCCCCGAGCCGCAGATCCCGGTCACCCCGAGCTCGGCGACGGCCGCAGCGAAGCCCGGCTGATCGGACCACAGGTCGCTGCCAATCACCTTGAAGCGTGGCTCGAGGGTCGCCCGATCGATCCGGACCCGCTCGATCGCACCGGGCGCGGCGCGCTGGCCGGAGCTGATCTGGGCACCCTCGAACGCCGGTCCCGTTGGGCTCGAGGCGGCGAGCAGGCGATCGCGATTGCCAAGGACAAGCTCGGCGTTCGTGCCGACGTCGACGATCAGGATCAGCCCCTCCGACTGGTACGGCGTCTCGGCCAGGATCACCGCCGCGGTGTCGGCGCCGACGTGGCCGGCGATGCACGGCAGGATGTACACGCGAGCCCCGCTGTTCACGCGCAGGCCGAGCTCGGCCGCCGGCAGGCGGACGGCCCGGTCGGTGGCCAGGGCGAAGGGCGCTCCGCCCAGCGGCGTTGGATCGATGCCGAGCAGGAGGTGATGCATGATCGGGTTGCCCACGATCGTCAGCTCCAGGATGTCGGCGCGCTTGATCCCGCCCCGCAGGGCCAGCCCGGCGATGAGCGAATCGAGCGCCTTGCGCACGACCCTGGTCATCTCCTCGGCGCCCTCGGGATGCATCATCACGTACGAGACCCGGCTCATCAGGTCTTCGCCAAAACGGATCTGCGGGTTCATCAGGCCGTTGGAGGCGAGGACCGAGCCGTCGGCCAGGTCGGCGAGATGGCCGGCGATCGTGGTCGAGCCAACGTCGATCGCCACGCCGTAGGCCCGGTCGTGGAGCCCGGGCCAGATGGCCGTCACCTGGTGGCCGTCGTGAACGGCCACGGTCACCCGGTAGTCCCCAGCGGCCAGGGCCGGCTGGAGCGCCCGGATCAGCCCGAGATCCGCTTGGAGATCGGTCAGGCCCCACTCGCGCTCGAGCGCCTCGAAGAGCCGGACCAGGTCGCCGTTCGGTGAGGCCAGCTCGGGTCGAACCACCTCGACGAAGTGGAGGCGGACGACGGGGTCGACGACGAACTCGCGCAGCTCGAGGCCCTTGCGGACGACCTGGCGATGGACCTGGCTCTCGGGCGGCACGTCGATCAGCGCGTCGCCCTGGAGCGTCGCCGTGCAGCTCAGGCGCCGATCAGCGGCCAGCCCGTGCTCGTCACGGTAGGTGGCCTCGAGGGCGCCCGGCGCCGAGAGGTGCTCGACGGTCGAGGTAAGGCCGAGCTTGGGAAACGATCCGATCCCCTGGCTGACCTGGCAGCGACCGCAGATCCCGCGCCCGCCGCACACAGAATCGATGTCCACACCCAGCAGACGGGCGGCATCGAGCACGGTGGTGCCCGGCGCGAATCGGCCACGGCGGCCCGACGGGGTAAAGACGACGAGCGCCTCCGGGTCGGGCCGCTGCACGGCTGCCGAGGTCACGGGGTCGTGCTCAGGTCAGCGGGGCCGCAGCCGCGACTGCATCGCGTCGGCGGTTCGTCCGGCGCCCCTGCTCGCCTGCGGCGGGGGTCACCCGGTAGGTCCGGATCCAGCGTCCGCACTCGCGGTCGTTGCCCAACAGGACGTCGGCCGCCATGACCGACTGGCGAACCTCGGCCAGCAATGGATTGGTGATCGCCGAGGTCAGGCCGCTGGCCATCGCCATCGCCAGGAAGGCGCCGTTGATGCCCTCCCGGTTGGGCAGCCCGAAGCTGACGTTTGAGGCGCCACAGGTGCTGTTGACCCCGAGCTCGTCGCGCAGCCGGTTGAGGATCCGGAAGACCTGCCGGCCGGCGGTGGGCATCGCGCCGATGGGCATGAGCAGGGGGTCGACGAGGATGTCCTCGCGGGGAATGCCGTGGTCCGCGGCTCGTTCGACGATATGACGCGCCACCGCGAAGCGCACGTCGGGATCCTCCGAGATCCCGGTTTCGTCGTTCGAGATCGCGACGACCGCCGCGCCGTACTTCCTGACCAGGGGCAGCACTCGCTCGAGGCGTTCGTCCTCGCCGGTCACCGAGTTCACCAGTGCCTTGCCCTGGTAGACGGCCAGGCCCGCCTCGAGCGCCTCGACGATGGACGAGTCGATCGACAGCGGCAGGTCGGTCAGCGACTGGACCAACTGGATCGTCCGGGCCAGGATCGCCGGCTCATCGGCGAGGGGGATCCCCGCGTTGACATCCAGCATGTGGGCGCCCGCCTCGACCTGCGCGCGGACGTCCCGCTCGACCCGGCTGAAGTCGCTGCTCTTCATCTCCTCGGCCAGCAGCTTGCGGCCGGTGGGGTTGATCCGCTCGCCGATGATCACGAACGGTTCGTCGGAACCGATGACGACCGTCCGGGTGGCCGAGCCGACGACCGTTCGGGTCACGATCCGCCCTCGTCGGAGCGCGCGCCGCCGGCCGCGACGAGGCGACTCAGGACCTCGCGGGTGTACTCGTGCTCGAGCCGGGTCGACTCGGCCGCCACCTCCGCCTCCAGGTCGTCGCCGCACGGTCGCCGCGTCTTGCGCCACTCGGCGATGTAGGCATCCATCTCGCGCCGGCCGGCCTTGATGGCGGCGCGGTCAATGGCCACCTGGAAGCGCGGATGGAGGACCACCTTGGATGCCCGCCGAGCATCCTTGGCCACCACCTGGGCGGGAATGTCGCGCCACCAGATCACCGTAAGCGCGCCCATCAGGCCGCATCCCGGGTCGCCCCGGCAACGGCGCTGATCGTCGTCGCCAGCTCGCCCAGGCCGGTCGATCGGTGCTCGAAGGCGAGACCAAGCCGGCGGGCGGCTCGGCGGGCCGATGCCAGCAGGGCCGGATCGTCCGATTGGGCGAGGTAGATGAGCCGGCGGTAGTTGCCGAAATAGACCGGCAACAGCTCGGGATGGGCGTCGATGCCCAGCCCGCGAATCACCAGCCGGTCGAAGTTGCGGGCAAGGAAGTCCGTCAGGAAGAATGTCGCCGGGTCGTCGTCGGTGATCCGGGCGAAGGCCGCCCGGCCTGCATAGAACTCGTAGCAGTGAGCGCCGGCCAGGCGCTCGACACCCTCTTCCTCGAGCACCCGATCGAGCAGCCCACCGGTGCCGCAGTCGGCATAGGCGATGAAGATCGAGGCGTACTGCGGGCGGGCCGCCCGGATCTTGCGCTGGACGGCCGCCGGGATCCCGCCCGGCCGGTTGTGGAGGGTCGCCGGCAGGCAGGTCAGGTCGACGTGCTCGAAGCCCGGCCGGCGGGTCAGCTCGACGAGCTCGCGGGCGAGCGCGCCGCAGCCGATCACGAGGACGCGGGGTGCGCCTGTGGCTCCGGTTGCCGCCCGGTCAGGCGACGCTGGCACGGCGCTTGTCGATCAGCGAACGGGCCATCTCGGCCGCCACGCCGGCATCGCGACAGTAGGCGTCGGCCCCGACGGCGATCCCGAATTCCTCGTTGAGCGGCGCGCCACCGACGAGGACGATGTAGTCGTCACGGATCCCCCGCGCCTTCATCGTGTCGATCACGACCTTCATGTAGGGCATGGTGGTCGTCAGCAGCGCCGACATTCCGAGGATGTCCGGGTGGTGGAGCTCGAGTGCCGCCAGGAACTTGTCGGCGTCGGTGTTGATGCCCAGGTCGAAGACCTCGAAGCCGGCTCCTTCGAGCATCATCCCCACGAGGTTCTTGCCGATGTCGTGGATGTCGCCCTTGACCGTGCCGATCACGACCTTGCCGACCGGCTGGGCACCGGTCTCGGCGAGCAACGGGCGCAGGATGGCCATTCCGGCCTTCATCGCGTTCGCCGCCAGGAGGACCTCGGGCACGAACAGGATCCCATCGCGGAAGTCGATCCCGACGATCTTCATGCCGGCGACCAGGGCGTCGTCGAGGACCCGGCTGGCGGTCCAGCCGCGGCCCAGCAGGAGGTTCGTGCCCTCGACGATCTCGGCGGCCATGCCGTCGTAGAGATCGTTGTGCATCTGCTCGGTCAGCTCGGCGTCGGACAGGGCGGCGAGGTCGACCTCGGGATATTCGTCCTGGGTCATTCCCGACCGTCTCCCGGCATGCCTGCCTGCCCATCCGGTGTTCCACGATGCGGAACGATGCCGTATGATGGAACGAAGGTCAGCAGCGTAGCGGATGGGGCGGCCTGATGTCCATAGCCCGAGAGCCGGGCCGGCGCGAGACCCGGGTCCAATCGATCGAGCGGGCCTTCGCCGTGCTCTCCGCCCTGACGGACGGACCGATCGGGGTGACCGAGCTCGCCGAGCGGATCGAGCTGCCGAAGAGCACCGTGGCCCGCCTGCTTGGTTCGCTCCAGCGCGAGGGCGCAGTCGAGCAGGAGCCCGGTGGGACCCGCTACCGGGTTGGCTCACGCATCGTCACCCTCGCGGCGACGGTCCTGCCCACCAGGAGCATGGTGGTCCTCGCCCGGCCCGAACTCGAAGCGCTCGCCCTGGTCATCGGCGAGGCGGCCGGCCTGGCCGTGCCCGAGGGCTACCAGGTTCATTACGTCGACCAGGTCGACACGCCCAACCCCGTCTCGGTGCGCGACTGGACCGGCAGCCGCGTTGCGATGCATGCCGTGCCGTCCGGTCTGGTCTTGCTCGCCCATGCTTCGCCGGCCAGCCTGGAACGGTTCCTGGCCCGGCCGATGGAGGCATTCACGCCGGCCACGATCACCGATCCGGTGGCTGTTCGCGAGCGCCTCCGACGGGTCCAGCTCGACGGCTACGCCTGGGTCTACGGTGAGTTCTCCGTCGGCATCAACTCGGTCGCCGCGGGAATCGCCAACGAGGCCGGCGAGGTCGTCGCGGCCGTTCACCTGCATGGCCCCTCCTACCGTTTCCCGTTGACGGGCAGCGAGGAGCGCATTGGCCAGGAGGTGGTGGCAGCGGCCGCCCGGATCTCGGCTCGCCTCCGGCAGGGCGGAGCGCCGCCCATCCGTCGCAACGGCCGGGCCGGCGACGATCCGGGTCGGCTATAAGGGTCTGTAACAGGG
>JBEPVB010000074.1:0-12070 GCA_041691215.1 Chloroflexota bacterium | reverse complement strand
TCGCATCCCGATCGCCTCGCGGAGCGCACACTGGGGCCATGACGATCGATAACAACAAGGCCATTGCCCGCCGCTTCATCGAAGAGATCTTCGTTCGCCGCGACCCCGCGGCCATCGACGAGCTCGTGGCCGTGGATTTCACGCCGCACGACTGGGGCGGGGTGGCGAAAGGCCGTCAAGCGATGCGGGGGGCCATCCAGCGGACCTCGGCCGGCCTGTCCGAGGTCCAGATGCGGATCGAGGACATGATCGCCGAGGGCGATCGGGTTGCAATCCGGCTGACGTCGAGCGCGCGTCAGACAGGCGCGTTCATGGGCATGCCGCCGACCGGCAACCGCTACGAGATCCCCGAGATCCACGTCATCAAGATTCGCGACGGCCAGGTCACCGACCACTGGCACCAGCTGGACATGATGGGCATGAAGAAGCAGCTCGAGGCCGAACCGGCCGACGAGGGCGCTCGCTCGTAGCCTCTCGCCGGGGCGACGCTAGCCGGCGAAGACCGGCAGGTCCTCGGGCAGATCCTCGACCCGGTTCGTGACCCGGACGCGGATGGCCGTCGGTGGATCTGCGCTGGCCTCCGGGATCCCGGTCCGGCCGGCGGCCACCACCACGAGGCCATCGATCAGGACCCGGGCCGTCCAGCGCTCGCCGCGCCGTGCCGGGCTCGGTCGGACGGCGATGCTTCCATCCGACGACAGGACGGCGTCGAGGAACAGGTTCACGGGGTCCGGGATCCGGGAAACCTGGATCGCCGTCGTAGAGAGTGCCTGCCGGACCGCCTTGACGGAGGCCGCGGCTGCCGGCAGAAGGAGGTCGTGGCGGCGGAGGCTGTCGCGCCCGACCACGAACATCGGCCGTCGGCGGTTGGTGACCATCCGGGTGCCCATCCGGAGGTGGAACGTGCCGCCGAAGACCCGGGTGTGGTGCGGCGAGAGCCACTCCTCCGGGTCGGTCCGATTCCAGGCGAACAGGGCCGCGACCTGCCCTCCGTCCCGGTTCTCGATGCTCAGCAATTGACCCCGGGCCACCGCGACGACGGCGGCTTCGTCGCCTCCGACCAGGACGTCCGCCCCCGGCGGCAGGGCGCCCGGCTCCGGATCGATCATCAGCAGGGGCATCAGCCGGCGCCCTCGAGGAACGGGGAATCGCCGACCACCAGCCGCATCGGCGAAGGCAGGAGGCCGTTGCCCGGGATGATGTCCTGGGGACAGGGCGAGAGGGCCCCGAAGACGTCGACGAGGGCCCGCAGGACGATCCGATCGCCGGGCCGGCTCACCGGATCGGTCAGCCCGATTCGCCCGTCGCCCACGACCGGCGTGTTCTGGAACAGGTTCAGGGGCTCCGGGAAGCGTCGCGGATCGACGCCGCGGTCCCGGACGACGGCCCACATGTTCTCGAAGCAGTTGCGATGGCCGGTCACCCCGAACTCCACCGCGTAGCGGGTCGGATCGCAGGCCGGGATGGTGGCGTCGTGGACGCCGACGTCGTCGCTGATGACCTCGAGGATCGGCCGCCGCCGGTTGCTGACCAGGCAGTCGCCGGCATGAATGAAGAGGTTCCGGAGTGCTTCGCGGCAGTGGACCGGGCTCAGCCACTCCTCCCGATCCGCGGCCGCGAAGGCGACGAAGTCGCCGGTTTGCTCGCCCTCGAGGTCGATGACGGTGATGTACTCGCCGGCCCGGGCGTCCCAGCCGCCGCCGAATCCACCGGGCACGGTCAGGTCGAAGGGCGCGGTCATCGGGGGTCCCGGACCCGGACCAGGAGGTCGGTCGGATTGAGCCCGGCGGTCAGGGTGATGTCCTGAGGGCAGGCCGAGACGGCGATCACGCAGGGCATCTCGGCCCGGACGACGATGTGGTCACCGGCCTTCGTCGCCGGCCGCTGGATCTCGAACGTCCCGTCCGGTTTGAGGTGGAAGTTCGTCCAGATGTTGAACGGCTGGGGGCAGACGACCTCGCCGTAGCCGGCCCGTTTCATCGCCAGCTCCAGGTTCTCCTGGCACGACGCATGCCAGCCCCGCTGGCCAAGCTCCTCGTAGCGCCAGGGGTCGCAGGCGGCCGAGAGGAAGTCGTGGACCGGCACCGGGTCATCGACGATCCGGATGATCGGCCGGCGATGGTTCGAGAAGAAGGCATCGCCGATCCCCGGCATCAGCTTCATGTTGGCGATCCGGGTGTGGGGCGCCGACAGGTACTCGTCGAGGTCGTTCTCGTAGTAGGCCCAGAAGTCGGCCGGCTGCTCGCCCTGGAGATCGACGATCTCGATCTCCGCGCCTGCGTCGACCCGAAAGGCGACGCCCGTTCGGGCCGGGACGTGGAACTCGCGGGCTGTCGAGGTCGTGGAGGCGGTCATGGCTCCCTCATGCTGCGCGGGCGATGAAACGGCCGTGGCCCGGGCGGCCGATCGATTTCCCGTCGCGGGCGACGACAACGCCGCGACTCCAGGTTTCGGTGACCGCTCCGAACAGCGTCCGACCCTCGTAGGGTGACCAGCCGGCCGACGAAGGCAGCGAGGCCGCTTCGACCGTCCAGCTCCGGCCCGGATCGACGAAGACGATATCGGCATCGTTGCCGACGATCAGGGCTCCCTTGCCGGAAAGCCCGAACAGCCGCGCCGGCCGGGTCGAGGTTGCCGCCACGAGACCGGGCCAGTCGAGCACTCCGTCCGCGACGAGGTCGAGCAGCAGCGGCAGGAAGACGTCGAGGCCCGGAACGCCGGCAATCACGTCGGTCATCTGCGGACCGGATTTCCCGTCCGGGCCGATCGCGCAGTGGTCGCTGCCGATGACGTCGATGGCGCCGTCGGCGAGGTGACTCCGAAGACCATCCCGGGCCGCCCGGTCGCGGACGGGCGGGGCGGTCATGGCCCACGGGCCGAGCGTCGCCAGGTCCTCGTCTTCGAGGTGGAGGTAGTGCGGGCAGGTCTCGACGAAGGCCCGAACCCCGCGCTCGCGGGCGCCGGCCGTAGCGGCGACGATCGAGGGATGGCTGGCATGGACGATGACGACCTCAACCCCGAAGCGCTCCGCCAGAGCCAGCACGCTTCCGACGGCTCGCTGCTCCGCCTCCAGCGTGTGCCAGCCGGGGAAGTCGGCCGCGCGGGTCCGCCCGCCGACCTCGAGCGCGGCATGCGCTGCGGCCAGGATCGTTGCATCCTCGGCATGGACGAGCGCCCGTGCGCCGATGGAGCCAAGGCGCGCGAACAGCGCCTCGAGCCGAGCCGCATCGTCGAAGCCGTCGAGGACCGTGCCCGTCGGACAGGTGAAGACCTTGATGCCGGTCGCGCCGGCGGCCCACATGCCCGCCAAGTCCTCGAGGTGATCGGGGGCGGCGCCACCGTGCAGGCCGAAGTCGATGATCGACGTCGCCCGCCCGAGCGCAACCTTGGCCTCGAAGCCGACCCGGTCGACCACCACCGGCGGCGTGAGTGGATGATCCAGGAGCGTGGTCACGCCGCCCACCGCGGCGCTCGCGGTGGTTTCCTCGAAGTCCGGTCGGGTCGTGAAGCCGGGCTCCCATTGATGCCCGTGGGTGTCGATGGCGCCCGGCAGCAGGTGGAGTCCGCCGCCCTCGACGATCGTCGCACCGGCCGGATCCAGGTCGGCGCCGATCTCCGCGATCCGTCCATCGCGGACCCGGATGTCGGCTCGTCGAAGTCCATCCGGGAGGACTACGATGCCGCCGCGAATCACTCGCTCGTCCATGACCTCCGCCGGGCTTGACTTCTTATAAGAATATGGCGGCATGGCAGTTGCCGTCAGCCGGGCCAGCGCCGTCCCCCTGCACATCCAGATCCGGCGCGCCATCCAGGACCGGATCACTTCGGGGGAGTTCGCTCCGGGCGACCGGCTGCCGACCGAGCATGAGTACGCCCGCACCTTCGGGGTCAGCATCGCCCCGGTCCGCCAGGCCCTCCTCGATCTCGCCGATGCCGGCCTGGTCGTTCGCCACAAGGGCCGGGGCACGTTCGTGCGGGGGACGCGCCTCGAGGAAGAGATCGACCTCCTCACGAGCTTCACCGACAGCCTCCGACGGCGCGGCATGGCCATCCGGATCCAGGTTCTGCAGCTGGAGCAGATCACGGCTCCGGCCGATATCGCCGGCCAGCTGGGGATCCGGCCCGGGACCTCGGTCGTGCATCTCCAGCGCCTCGCCTGGATCGACGTCGAGCCGGCCGCGATCCTCGATGCCTGGCTGCCGTCCAAGCCGTTCGCCGGCCTCCTCGAGGTCGACGACTTCGAAGCCGGCCGGAGCCTCTATGCCACCCTCGAGAACGAGTTCGACGTCCGGCTCGGGCTGGCCCGCAGCCGCATCGAGGTCGGCCGGCTGTCGGAGGTCGAAGCGCCGATCATGGAGCTCCCGGAGGGCTCGCCTGTCCTCCGGATCGCGTCGGTGACCGAGGACACCGTCGGCCGCGTCGTCGAGGCCGCGCGGGTGACCTATCGGGCCGATCGGTTCGTATTCACCATGACCTCGCTGCGCGGTCCGGGTCGCGGCCCTGCCCCCGATTCGGACGGCACGTGACGGCCGGCGCAGGCAGGATGGGGACCACTGACGAGCGCTCGATCGCGGTCATGCGCGATGAGATCGCCACGATCCCGGGGGTCATCGCCGACCAGGCGACGCGTCTGCGGCCGGCCCTCAGGGCCCTCGCCGAGCGCATCGATCCCGCGACTGCCGACCTCGTCCTGACCGGCTGCGGCGATTCCCATTTCGCGGGGATCGCGACACGTCTCGCCTTCCAGCGGGCAACCGGCCTGCGGGTGGCGGCCACGGAGGCCCTCGAACTCGTCCGCTACGACATCCGATATGTGGGGCCCCAGCCGCCGGCCCTCCTCGTCGCGGTCAGCTACGGCGGGGAGGTCGGCCGGACGATCGAGGCGGTCACCACCGCTCGGCGCTTCGGCTGGCAGGCGGCCGCCCTCACCGGACGGCCGGAGGGACGGCTGGCGAAGGCGGTGGCTGGGCCGATCATCATGGACGTCCCGACGCTCGGCTTCTCGCCGGGGACTTCGACCTACCTGGCCATGCTGACCGCCCTCCTCGTGCTCGCCGCGGAGCTGGCCCGTCGCCGAGGCCGCCCGGATCGGGCCGATGAGATCGACGAGGGCCTGGCCCGCGCGCCCGACCTCGCCCAGGCGACGCTGGAGATCGCCGAGGAGCCGGCCCGCCGCGCCGCCGAGCGCCTCGCGACAGCCGCGACCTCCACCTTCATCGGGGCCGGCCCATCGCGGGCCACGGCGGCCTTTGGTGCCGCCAAGCTCTTCGAGGGTCCCCAGCGGTATGGCGTGGTCCAGGACCTCGAGGAGTGGGCCCACGAGCAGTACTTCATCAGCGGCCCTGGCACGCCGATCGTCGTCGTCGCTCCCACGGGCGCGTCCCGGGATCGGGCAGGGGAGCTGCTGGCCGAGATGGCCTTCATCGGGGCGCCTGCGATCCTGGTGAGCGACGTGGTCGACGACGATGCCGCCGGGAGCGCGGCGATCTGCCTGCCGGTCAGCCCTGGACTGGCGGAGTCGCTTTCGCCCCTCCTGACGTGCCTGCCGCTGGCCCAGGCGGCGTACTTTGTCGCGCAGCGGCTGGGGACGCGGTCCTACGGCTTCCCGTCGGCCGAGCACGAGCGCGAGCATTACGCCACGATCCATCGAGCGACCCAGGGTGAGCCGGCATGAACGGCCGGAGCGGTCGATGGGCTCGAGCCGAACGCGGAAAGGTGACGCAACGATGAGCCATCACGAGCACCCGGCCGGTCCGGCCGGAGCGATCTCCCTGGCCGCTGCGCAGGCCGGTATCGAGGCCGCGCTCGGCGGCGCACGGGAACGCGGGGTCGGCGTCGTCGTCGCGGTGGCCGCGGCCGCGGGCGACCCGATCGCCCTCGCCCGGATGGACGGCGTGCCACCGCTGGCGGCCGAGTCGGCGCAGCGGAAATGCCGGACGGTGGCCCTGACCTGGCGCTCGACGGCCTCGTTCGCGGCGTCCCTGAAAGCGGACCTCGAGACCGAGCCCGAGTTCTTCCACGGGATGCATCACGTCGGGCCGCTCATGACGATCGGCGGCGGCGTACCGATCCTGATCCACGGCGCGATGGCCGGGGTCGTGGCCGTTTCCGGTGCGTCGACCGAGGATGACATCGCGCTCGCCGACATCGCCGCCGCCGCGATCGTGACAGCCGCAGCCGCAGCGGAGCGGGGCCGTTGACACGGATCGATAACATCATAATGTCATGAGGTATGGGGGAGTGAGCGAGCCGGGCTGACCGCGGAGGGCGGCGGGACGGCGAGTCGACCGGATCGGGAGGGCGATATGGCTGACACGACCATGGACAACATCACCGAGGCCGGCGGCGGCGGCGGCGGCCTGTTCCTGCGCAAGGCAACCGGCCTGGTCCGAGAGATCTCGGCGACCGACGCGTTCCTCTTCAATGCCGTCGGCATGAACGTGGGCCTCGGCGCCCTGTTCATGCTGACCCAGGCCCCGGCCTTCTTTCCCAACGGGAACATGGTCGTGGCGGCCATCATCGGCACGCTGGTCATGGCCTTCAGCGTCCAGTGGGTCTACAGCGAGTTCTCGGCGGCGATGCCGCGCTCCGGCGGTGACTACGTCTTCACGTCGCGGGCCATCCACCCGTTCGTCGGCTGGCTGCTCGGCTGGAACCAGGCGATCTGGCTGATCCTCTTCTGGGTCGGCTTCAATGCCTGGGCCCTCTGCCAGTTCACGCTCCCGCCGACCCTCCAGATCCTCGCCCAGACGACCGGCAACAGCAGCTTCGCCGACTTCGGGACCTGGGTCGCCACCCCGGCCGGGACGTTCATCGTCGGGTCCGTCGTGAACGTCTTCTTCGCCTACCTCGTCCTGACCCGCAAGTTCTGGGGCTGGCAGAAGGTCACCATCGTCTTCGCCTTCGCCGCGGTCCTCCTGCCGGCGATCCTGGCCATCACGTCGGGGACCGGTGGGATGAAGACGGCCTGGGACAACTTCGTGGCCGGCCAGGGCTCGGGCCTCAAGTACGACGAGATCATCCCCGCTGCGGCGGCCAAGGGCTACGTGCCCGGCAACGGCAGCTTTGATCTCAGCTCGACGCTCCTCATGCTGCCGTGGGTCTTCTTCGTCGTCGGGTTCGGCGTGGGACCGGCCCAGATCGGCGGCGAGGTCAAGCGAGCCGGCCGGTCCATGTGGTACGCGCTCTTCGGCTCAACCCTCTTCAATGGTCTGGTCCTGGCCCTCGTCCTGTGGCTCGTGATCTCGGGCCTCGGCTCGGAGTGGGTTTCGTCCCTGGGCTACATGGCCCAGAACGCGGGCGCCGACCTGGGCGTCCAGGGCGGCATCAACTTCCTGGGTTCGATCCTGGGCGGCAACATCGTCATCACCCTGATCATCTTCCTGGGCTTCGTGGCCTGGGCCCTCAACGGGACCCCGGCCTCGGAGATGCAGGCCACCCGCTACATGCTCGCCGCATCGCTCGACCGGATGGTCCCGTCGGCGCTCGGCGAGGTCGACGAGAAGACCCATAGCCCGAGGAACGGGATCATCCTCTGCACGATCGCCGGGGAGCTCTCGATCATCGCCCTGATCAACATCCCGCAGGCCAGTCTCCTCGGGGCCCTGCTGGCCCAGATCATCGCCTACGTCGTGGTGGCGATCGCGGGCATCGTCTTTCCCTACCGGATGAGGGATGTCTGGCAGGCCGGCGGGGGCCGGACGATCATGGGCGTCCCGTCGATCGTCGTTGCCGGGATCGCGTCGGTCGTGGTCCTCGGTGGGTTCCTCTACCTGTTCATCTCGAACAACGACGTCAACAGCGTTTTCGGGGTGACCCGCGAGATCTCGCTCAAGGTCGCCGGAGTCGTCATTGGCGTTGGAGCCGTCTGGTACGTCGTGGCCACGATGTACAACAAGCAACGCGGCGTCGATACGGGTCTCGTCTACCGAGCCATCCCGCCCGACTGACCTCGCTCGGTTCCACCCGCTTAGATCTTCCGCGCCGGGCCTCCCCCAGGGCCCGGCGCGTACCTTGTCCATCCACCCCCGAGGTCGCCGCCATGGAGCCCGAAGCCTGGATCACCGCCCTGCCACCGGCTGTCCGGTCACCGGTCATGGCGTACGCCGACCCGCACCCGCCCGGGGCGCGCGCCCGCGCCCAGCTGGCCGCCCAGGCCCTCGTGGAGCTGGTGCGCGGCTGGACAGGCTCGCCAGCGACGCTGCCCGCCGCCGTCGACGAGCTGGTCGAGCACCTCCATGCCGTCGGCCAGACGACGCTCCACCAGCCGGGCGTCGGGAACATGATCCAGACGGTCCTGGCCGGTGGTCTCGACGGGCCGCCCGAGGCCGTCGTCGAGCGGATGACCGCCGCCTATGAGCGGGCGTCGGCGACCATGGCTGAGGCCTCGGAGACGATGGCCTCGGCGGGCTCAGCGCTCCTCGCCGACGGCGACCGGATCCTGGTCCACGACTTCGCCGATCGGTCGACGCAGGCGGTGGTGCGCCAGGCGGCGGCCGACGGCAAGCACCTGACCGTGGTCGCCACGGCCTGCCGATCCCGCCGCACGGACGGGATACGGGTCGCGCGCGAGTCGGCCGAGGTTGGTCATGAGGCGATCGTGGTCACGGATGCCGGTGTTGCCTGGGCCGTGGCCTCGATGGGCCTTCGGCTCTGCCTCATCGGCGCCGACGCCGTCCTGCCCGATGGAACCGTGCTGACCTCGCCCGGCGCCCTGACGATCGGCCTGACCGGCCGGCGCTACGACGTCCCGGTCTACGCCGTGACCGACCTCTGGAAGATCATGGCCACTGTCTCGCCCGCCCTCGTCGAGCTCAACGAGATCGAGGATCCCGACGGTGTCCCGGAGGCCCTCGACTGGAACGGCGCCGGCTACGGGTTCCGCAACCCACTCGTGGACTTCGTCCCCGGCGACCTCCTGACCGGGCTCATCACCGAGGCCGGGATCATCGCCCCGCAGCGTGCCGGCGGCGAGGCCGCGAGCCGCTACGGCCTGCTGGGCGGCCGGGCCGCACGAGCGTGACGAGCCCCGCGATGTCGCCGCGCCCCGCGATGACCCCGCCGCGTGTCGTGGTCGCCGGCAACCTCAGCCTCGACGACACGATCAATCCCGGCGGGACGGTGCCCCTGGCGCCGGGCGGCGACGCGCTCTACGCGGCGCTCGGCGTGGCAGCCTGGGGCCTGACGCCGACGATCCTCACCCTCGTCGGTCACGACTACCCGCCGGAGTTCCGAGCCGGCATCGACGCCAGCGGGATCGATACCTCGAAGATCCGGGCTGTGTCGGGGCCAACCGTCCATTACCAGGTCACCAACTTCGAGGACGGTTCCCGCGAGTACCGCTGGATCTCCCCGGAGACGCGCCTCGCGGCGACCTCCCCGCAGGTGTCCGACTACGCGGCCCTCAAGGGCGCCGCCTGGCTCCACGTCGCGGCGATGCCGGTCGAGGCCCAGGAGATCGCCGTCCGGGCGGCCCGCGGCGCCGGGGTGGCCTGGTCACTCGACCCCCACGAGGAGTACGTCCGCGGCTTCGAGCCGCGGCTCCAGGCGATGGTCGAGGGCGCAGCCTTCCTGCCGAGCGAGCTCGAGGCACGACTCCTCTTCCCGGACCTCGAAGGCCTCGGGCCCGTCGACTTCGCCTTCACCGCCGCCCAGCGCCTCGACGCATGGCGACCGTTCCTCGTCGCCATCAAGCTCGGCAGTCTCGGGTCCGTGGTTCGGTGGAACGGCCGCAACGTCCACGTGCCGGCGCCCTTCGTCAACGTCATCGACTCGACCGGCGCGGGCGATGCCTGGTGCGGCGGATTCGTCGCAGGCTGGCTGGCGACCGGCGACGCCCGGGTGGGCGCCGTCTGCGGCACGATCGCCGCCGGAGAGATCATCGGCCGCGTCGGGGCCCTCGCACCGGGCGATCGGACGGGCGTCGCCGAGCGGATCGTCCGGGCCGGGCAGCTGCTCGATACCCTGCCGGTCGCGGCCGGGGCCGACCTCCGGGTCGACGAGGTCATCGAGCACCTCCGCGGCATCGCCGATCCCGACGCCGGGCCGGCGGTTGCGGACGGGCCGGTCGAGCCGGCGGCCGGGGCCTCCCGCGAGCGGGCATGAGGAGCGTATGAGCGAGTTCAAGCTCTTCTTCGCGACGGACATCCACGGCTCGGATGTCTGCTGGAAGAAGTTCATCAACGCCGCCAAATTCTTCGACTGCCAGGTCCTGGTCATGGGCGGCGACATGACCGGCAAGATGCTGGTGCCCGTCGTCGCGACCGGGAACGGCGCCTTCCGGATCCGGTTCGCCGGCGACGACCGGATCGTCCGGGCCGATGAGATGCCGCGCTACCGGAAGCTGATCTCGGATTCGGGCTACTACCCGTACGAGACGACACCCGAGGAGGTCGCCGCGCTGGAGACCGATCGCGGGGCCGTCGACCGCCTCTTCCAGGCCAAGATGGGCGAGACCCTCGAGCGCTGGCTCCAGATCGCCGAGGAGCGCCTGGCCGGGACGAGCATCCAGGTCTACCTCGGGCCGGCGAACGACGATCCGCCCTTCATCGACGAGATCCTGGCCGCCGGCGCGGGCCGGGTCCAGAACCCCGAGGGCCGCCTTGTCGAGATGCCCGAAGGCTGGTCGATGATCTCGTGCGGGTGGTCCAATCCGACCCCCTGGGATTCGCCCCGGGAGATGCCCGAAGAGCAGCTCCTGGCCCGGATCGAGGGCGAGGTTGCGCGACTGCCGACGATGGACCGGGCGATCTTCAACTTCCACGTCCCGCCGAAGGACAGCCAGCTGGACAATGCGGCGCTCCTGAACCCGGATCTCTCGCCGGTCATGGCCGGCGGCGCGCCCGTGGTCGCCGGGGTCGGCTCGGTGGCCGTTCGGACGGCCATCGAGCGGCATCAGCCGCCGCTCGCCCTGCACGGCCACATCCACGAGTCGCGGGGCGCGACGAAGATCGGCCGGACCCTCTGCCTCAACCCCGGCAGCGAGTACAGCGACGGCATCCTCCGGGGCGCCATCGTGACCCTGTCCCACCAAGGCTTGAAGCACCACCAGCTGCTCGCCGGATGACCGACGCCGACCGGCCCGGGACGAGGACCGTCGACGGCGCGGCGGACTCGCCTCGCGTGCCGGCGGCGGGTCCCTTGCCCGATGTCCGCGCCGAGGCCCGCCGCGTCGTCACGGCCACCGATGCGGCAGGCGCGCCGGCCCGCGTCGTGGGCGGCGTGGCCGTCGGCCTCCACGACCACGTCGAGCTGCCGGCATCGCTCGTCCGGCCCTACGCGGATATCGACCTGGCCGTCCAGGCCGGAGCCGAAGCGAGCCTTGCCCGCGTCCTGGTCGAGCTCGGCTACGAGCCAGATCGCAAGTTCAATGCCCTCTACGGCTACCGCCGGATGCTCTTTTGGGATCGCCCCAACGAGCGCCAGCTGGACGTCTTCGTCGGCCAGTTCTCGATGTGCCACAAGCTCGATTTCAGCGGCCGTCTCGGCCCTGGGACCACCCTGACACCGGCCGACCTGCTGCTCACCAAGCTCCAGATCGTGGAGCTCAACACCAAGGACGTCGTGGACGCGCTCGGCCTGGTGGTGAGCCACGAGCTCGGCATTGAAGTGGACGGTGACGTCATCGGGCTCGATCGCCTGACAGCGGTCACGGCGGGCGACTGGGGCTGGTTCACGACAGTCTCCGACTCCCTGGCCCGCGTCCGGGACCGGGTGGAGGTCGCCGGATCGCTGGCCGAGGTTGCCGCAGGACGGCTCGATGCCATCGCCGCCGCGCTCGAGGGAGCCCCGAAGTCGCTCCGCTGGCGAGCCCGGGCACGGGTGGGCCGGCGGATGCCCTGGTACGAGCTCCCCGAGGAGCACATCCGCTGAGGCGCGGCCGAGGCTCGGGGCGGCGCTACGTCCGCCCGAGCTGGCTGACGATCGTCGGGTCGGTGATCTTGCTGTCGGCGGCCAGCAGAAACGCCTTGCTCAGGATGACGCTGAGCGTTGGGTCGTCATCGAACGGCAAGAAGACGTGATCGGCCGCGCCGCCGCGGGCCGGGACGATGCACAGATAGGTATCGGACGG
>JBEPVB010000073.1:0-12160 GCA_041691215.1 Chloroflexota bacterium | reverse complement strand
CCAGTACCCCCCCATCCGGGCCTTGCTCCCCCCGCGGTTGTTGGGGGTTACCCGCTCGCCCCCCCCGGGGGGGGCGGGCGGGGGGCCGGGCGCGAGCCGCAACGTTCAACCGGAAGGTCGAACATGACGCCGCGGGAGCAAGGGCCCGACGTCACCCCGAATTGGAGGTTGTGATGAACAGAGGCGGTGGCCTCGGCATCATCGGCGTGATCGTTGTGGTGCTGGTGATCCTGTGGCTCGTTGGAGTCATCAAGCTGTGACCCTGGCCCGAGGGCCCGCCAAGCGGTCGAGGCCCTAGATGCAACCAGGCGACAAGCCATTCCTCGACCCTGACACGACCCCGGGAGACGTGGGCGGCGAGGATCCGGCCGATCACCCGCCGACACCTGACGCAAAGGGCGAGGCGCCCCTCGTGCCGATTGATGGGGGCGCCATCGACGAGGGCATCATCGACGGCTCTCCGGCCGACCAGGTCATCGACGGCCTACCGACGATCGGCGAGCTCGGCGGGGCCGCCTAGACAGACGCCGCCGCTCTGGGCTCGCCCGCGAGCCCAGCGGCGGTTTGAGCTTGCCGTCCGATGGCTGTCGGGTGGTATCGTCTCGTCCCGACTCCGCCGGGTCTCGGAGCGGTGCATGAGGACCTGCCGTGGCGCGCTCGATGTGGAAAGGGGCCATCCAGTTCGGCCTCGTGACGATCCCGGTGAAGCTGTACGTGGCCACCGAATCGCGGGCCGGCGTGAGCTTCAATATGCTCCACGCCGAGGACCTGTCGCGGATCCAGATGAAGATCTTCTGCCCGGTCGAGGAAGAGATCATCAACCGCGCCGACACGGTCAAGGGCTTTGAATACGCGCCGGGCGAGTACGTCGTCATCAGCGACGAGGACCTCGAGAGCCTGCCCCTCAAGACGGTCCGGTCCATCGAGATCGAGCAGTTCGTCGAGACCGCCGAGGCCGAGACCCAGACCCGCTTCGTGAAGCAGGTCTACTACATCGAGCCGGACAAGATCGGGCGGAAGGCCTTCGGGCTCCTCAAGTCGGTCCTCCAGGACAAGGGCCTCACGGCCATCTGCAAGGTCGTCATCAAGGATCGCGAGGCGCTTGCCGCGCTCAATCCCTTCGAGCAGACGATGGTCCTCCAGACCCTCTACTGGCCCGACGAGATCCGCGGCCTGGGCGAGCTGGACCTGCCGGACGAAGAGATTGAGCTCAAGCCGGCCGAGAAGGCCATGGCCGAGCAGCTCATCGGGGCGATGACCGGCGACTTCGACCCGGCCCAGTACCGCGATGAGTACCGCGAAGCCCTCATGCAGATCATCGAATCCAAGGTCGAGGGTCACGAGGTCAAGGCGGCCCCGGCGGCCGAGGAGCCGTCGAACCTCGTCGACCTGATGGCCGCCCTCGAGGCCAGCGTCAAGGCCGCCAAGTCCGCCCGCGAGGCCGCCTCGCCGCCTCCGACCTCGGTCGCCGAGGCCAAGGCCAAGAAGGCGACGCGCGGCAAGGCGGCCAAGGCCGACGCCGACGGGGCCGAGGCGGAGACGAAGCCCGCGCGTCGGCGGAAGAGCGCCTAGCCAGGCACTCGCGCCTCCATGCCGCTCGAGGAATATCGCCGCAAGCGGAACTTCGCCAGGACCCCCGAACCGGCGGGCGGGCCGGGGTCGGGGTCGGCCGTCGGGGCGTCCGCTGGTCGGTTCGTCGTCCAGCGCCACCGCGCGACCCGCCTCCACTACGACTTCCGGCTCGAGATCGACGGCGTGCTCGTGTCGTGGGCGGTCCCCCGCGGCCCGACCCTCGACCCCGGCCAGCGCCGCATGGCAATGCATGTCGAGGATCACCCGATCGAATACCTCGACTTCGAGGGCGTCATCCCAAGGGGCCAGTACGGCGCCGGCGACGTCATCGTCTGGGATTGGGGCACGTGGCAGGCCGAGGCCGAGACGCCGGACGGGCGGCGCGCCGTCGCCGATGGCGAGGTCAAGTTCCGCCTCGACGGCCAGAAGCTCGGCGGGCGGTTCACCATCGTTCGGACCGGCGGGCGCGGGCGCGGGCGGTCCGGCCGGGCGAATGATCCCGCCGCACGGGCGTTCGAGGATGACGAGCAGGACGCCTGGCTTTTGATCCACAAGCGCGACGAGGTCTCGATCGCGGGCTGGGATGCCGAGGATCATCCCCAGAGCGTCAAGAGCGGCCGGACCAACGATGAGGTCCTCCAGCAGCGCGACGCCATCTGGGTCAGCCAGGCGCCCGCGGCGACGGCCGAGATCGACCTGACCGCGGCCATCGAGACGCCGATGCCTGGCTTCATCGAGCCGATGGCTGCGACCCTCGCGGACCGCGCCTTCCGCAACGAGGACTGGCTGTTCGAGGTGAAATGGGACGGCTACCGCCTCCAGGCCATCGTTCGGGACGGCAAGGTCCGGACGTTCACCCGGAACGGCAAGGACGGCGATACCTACTTCCCGAAGCTCCTCGCCTCGGCCAACTGGATCGAGGCGAGCCAGGCGATCGTCGACGGCGAGGTCATCGCCGTCAACGAAGCGGGCCTGCCCGAGTTCTCGCTGCTCCAGGAGCGCCTCGGCGGCAAGGGCTCGGGTGAAGGCGACCGCGGGACCCTCGTCTACCAGGCCTTCGACCTCCTCTACCTCGATGGCCGCTCCCTCCTCCGGGTGCCGCTCGAGGACCGCAAGCGGCTCCTGAAGTCGGTCCTCCGCGAGACCGGCCGGGTCCGCTTCGCCAGCCACGTCGACACCGAGGGCGTTGCCTTCCTCGAGGCCTGCGCTGCCCAGGGGCTCGAGGGCGCGATCGCCAAGCACCGCCGCTCCCCGTACGAGCCCGGGACCAGGTCGCGAAGCTGGCTGAAGCTCAAGATCCGGCCCGAGCAGGAGCTGGTCGTGGGCGGCTGGACGCCCGGCGAAGGCAGCGCAAAGGATCTCGGCGCTCTCGTCGTCGGCTACTACGAGCGCGACGGCGGCGGCCCCGATGGACCGGCGAGCCTCCACTTTGCCGGCAAGGTCGGGTCCGGCTTCACGGGCAGGATCCGGGCCGACCTCCGAGGGCGGCTGGAGCCACTGGCGTCGACCACGCCGCCGTTCGATCCGCCACCGCCGAAGGACTACCGTGGGCGCTGGGGCGGCGACCTGGCGAAGGTCAACTGGGTCCGGCCCGAGCTCGTCATCCGGGCTGAGCTCGGCGGCTGGACGCGGGAGGGCATCGTCCGCCAGGGAGCCTTCAAGGGCATCGAGGTCGGAAAGGAGGCCCGTGATGTGACACGCGAGCGTGCGGTCGAGACCCGAGCGGCCGTCCGGGCCATCGACGAGGAGCTGCCGGATTCGGGAACCGCCGCCCAGGCCGGGATGGCATCCGCATTCCCGCCGGACATTGCGAAGCCCGGCGCGCGGAAGGCAGTTCGCTCCGGGGCCGGCAACGAGGCCGGCGCCGGACACCTCCACCCGTGGTCGGCCTCACCCGAGGAGCTGGCGGCCCTCGCGGCCATGTCCCGCGAGGGCACGTGGCAGGTCGGCGGCGTAGAAGTGAAGCTCACCAACCTGGACAAGGAGCTCTTCGGGTCCCGCGAGGGCACCAAGGAGAAGCCGGTCACCAAGCGTGAGCTCATCGATTACTTCGCCCGGATCGCGCCCATGATGCTGACCCACCTGGCCGAGCGGCCTCTGAACCTCCACCGCTTCCCGAATGGGGCCGGGGGCCCCGGCTTCTGGCAGAAGGACCTCAAGCCGACCGACCCTCCCTGGCTCCGGCGCTGGCGGGAGGTCGGGGTCGAAGCCCGCGAGGCCAACGACCATCTCGTGGCCGACCAGGTGGCCACGCTCTGCTGGCTCGGCAACCAGGCGGCCTTCGAGATCCATGCCTGGACGTCGCGGCTCGATGCTCCCTATCGCCCAACGTTTGCCCTCATCGATATCGATCCCGGGACCAAGACGACCTGGGACGAGACCCTCGTCCTGGCACGGCTCTACGGGACCGCCCTCGGCCACCTCGGCGTCCGCGGCTACCCCAAGGTCACCGGCCAGCGCGGCATCCAGATCTGGATTCCCATCGTTCCCAAGTACGACCATGGCCAGACCACCGACTGGGTCGAGAAGGTCTCGCGGGCTGTCGGTGCGGTCGTCCCCGACCTCGTCTCGTGGGAATGGTCGAAGGGCAGTCGGGGCGGCAAGGCCCGCCTCGACTACACCCAGAACGCGCCGATCAAGACCCTCGTCGCGCCGTATGCGGTGCGTCCGGCGGCCGGCGCGCCGGTCTCGGCCCCGATCACCTGGGACGAGCTCGACGATCCCGAGCTCCGGCCGAACCGCTGGACGATCCGGACGATGCCCGACCGAGTCGCCGCAGTCGGCGACCTCTTCGCGGCCGCCCAGACGGACCTCCAGGAGCTGCCGACGGTCTGAGGTCCGCGGGAACGAAGCCCAGGCCATAACGTTCACGTTAACGGCAAGGTTCTGGTATCGTTCGCAGGTGACCGCTGAATCCACTGCCCGCCTCCTTCGAATCACCGAAGTCGCGGACGAGGTCGGCCTGACCACGAGGACCGTCCGCTACTACGAAGAGCTCGGGCTGCTCAAGCCCGCGGCCCGTTCCGAGGGCTCGTACCGCCTGTTCGACGAGGACGACCTCGATCGCCTCCGCTTCATCCGGGGGCTGCGCGACGATGCCGGCTTCAGCCTCGCCGAGATCGGTCAGCTCCTCGAGGACGAGGAGGCGCGAGAGAGAAATCGGGCCCGTTTCCGGGGTACGACCGACGTCCGAGAACGGCGTTCCATCCTCGAGGACGCGCTCGACCGGATCGAGCGGCAGGAGGTCAGCCTTCGGGAGAAGGCCCGCCGGATCGACCAGATGCTGGCCGAGGTCGAGCGCCGACGCGGCCACCTGGAGGGCCACCTCCGGGACCTCGAGACAGGCCATGACCCGGACCACCCGGCGGCCACGCGATGAGCATGTCCCGACCGACCCTTGCCGCGGTCGTCGAGTTCCGCGGCTGGCGTGCCCTCCGCTACCGGAACTATCGGCTGTTCTTTTCCGGCCAGCTCGTCTCGCTCATCGGGACCTGGATGCAGAGCGTGGCCCAGGGCTGGCTGGTCCTCCAGCTGACCGGCGACCCGATCTACCTGGGCTTCGTGGCCGCGGCCCAGTTCACCCCGGTCCTGATCCTGGGCCTGTTCGGGGGCGTCCTCGCGGATGTCCTGCCCAAGCGCAAGACCTTGATCGTGACCCAGACGGCCGCGATGCTCCTGGCCTTCATCCTGTTCTTCCTGACCGTCACCAACAACGTCACCGTCACCGACGTCCTGGTGCTGGCCCTGCTCCTCGGTTGCGTCAACGCGGTCGATATGCCCACCCGCCAGGCGTTCGGGGTCGAGATGGTCGGCCGCGGCGACATCGGCAATGCCGTCGCCCTGAACTCGGCCGTCTTCAACGGAGCCCGGGTCATCGGCCCGGCCCTCGCCGGCCTGACGATCGGCGCCACCAGCGTCGCCTCGGCGTTCCTCATCAATGGCCTGAGCTTCCTGGCCGTCATCGTCGCCTACGTCCGCATGGACGAGAAGTCGCTGTCGGCGCCGCCGCGCCTCGAGCGGGCTCGTTCCCTGTCCGGGGTCATGACCCAGCTGCGGGCCGGGCTCAGCTACACGCGGGCAACGCCGACCGTCCTCGTCCCGATCGTGGTCATCGGCCTCGTCTCGACCTTCGGGATGAACTTCGGCGTCCTCATCCCGCCCCTGGCCCGAGACGTTCTCCACGTCGGGGCCACCGGCTACGGCTTCCTGATGGCCGCGACCGGTGTCGGCTCCTTGATCGCGGCCCTCTCGATCGCCTTCGGCCGGCGCAACCGCCTTGGCCTGATCGGGTTCGGGGCCACCCTGACCGGTGTCGCCGAGCTCGTCCTCGCGGCGTCCGGCTCGTTCTCGCTCTCCCTCGTTGCCATGTTCCTGACCGGGCTCGGCGCGATCGGGATGGCCGCCACCGCGAACACGGCGATCCAGCTGACCGTCCCGGATGAGCTCCGCGGCCGGGTCATGAGCGTCTACACGACCGTGTTCGCCGGCTCGACGCCCATCGGCGGCCTGATCGCCGGCGCGCTCGCCTCGGCGGTCGGGGTCCCCCGGACCATCGCCCTCGGGGCCGGCCTCAGCGTGGTCGTGGGCCTCGTCACCGTGGCCTGGTACCGCCGCCAGGCGGCCGTCAGCCGCGCGCTGGCCGGTACGGCAGCCGGAGCAGGGCCAGAAGCGGTTCGCCGGTCGTCTGCTCCAGGCTGAACCGGGGCCGTCCCGCCGTTCGTTCCACGCTCCGGACCAGGAGCGCGACCTCGTCGGCCCCGGGATGGTTCGGGTCGTAGATCCGAAGGCGCCCCTCGGCCGCGGTCGCTTCGTAGCCGAATCCGAGGACCTGGTGGTTGGTCGTGAGGCGAAGCGGGTTCAGCCCGGCGGATCGGACGAGGCCGGCCATCGCGGGCAGCCCGGCGTCGATGTCGGCCCGGAGGCGCCGCCACTCCCGGGCCTGGTCCGGGGCTGACCACAGGCCGCTCGCCACCCGAGCCGCCGCCCACCAGAAACGGCTTGGGACGATGGCGAGGTAGTGGAGCGAATCCAGCTGCCGGCGGGCGATCTCCCGGAAGAGGGCAGAGCCGGCCACCGGCGGCTCGGTGCCCGGCGGAACCGGTTCGCCGCGCAGGAAGCGATCGGCTGCGGCGTAGCACATCCCGCCGCACAGGCCTTCGGCCACCTCGCCGATCCCGAGGCGCCAATAGCGAGCCTGGAACTCGAAGGCGGGCCCCGCGGGCCAGCGGTTGACGAAGCCGAAGCCCTGTCGCGAGGGGAAGAAGCCGGGAAGGGCGTTGGTCCGCATGGGTGGACGGTACCGCGGATCTGGGATCGCCCGGGGCGCAGGGCGGGCGGGCCCCCCGCCCGGCAAACGAACGCTCGGGTCGCGGCCCCAACGCCATCCAACGCCTCGCGTAGCATCGGTGGCATGTCCGAGCCCACCAGCCGGCCCGTGCCACGCCATACCAACCGCCTGGCCGCCGAGACCAGCCCCTACCTCCTCCAGCACGCCCACAACCCGGTCGACTGGTACCCCTGGGGACCCGAGGCGCTGGCCCGGGCGAAGCTCCTGGACCGTCCGATCTTCCTTTCGATCGGCTACGCGGCCTGTCACTGGTGCCACGTCATGGAGCGCGAATCCTTCGAGAACGAGGCGTTGGCGGCATACTTGAACGGCCGCTTCGTCGCCATCAAGGTCGACCGCGAGGAGAGGCCGGATCTCGACCAGGTCTACCTGGCCGCGGTCCAGGCGATGACCGGCGGGGGCGGCTGGCCGATGTCGGTGTTCCTTACCCCCGATGGTCGGCCCTTCTACGGCGGGACCTACTTTCCGGACGCACCTCGCCATGGCCTGCCGAGCTTCGGGCAGGTCCTCGACGGAGTCGATCGGGCCTGGCGCGAGGACCGGGCCGGCATCGAGGGCACCGGATCCCAGCTGGTCGCGGCGCTGGCGGAGCAGGGCCGGCTGCCGGCGGCCGATGGGTCGCCGACCCCGGAACTCCTCGACACCGCGGTGATGCTGGTCGAGCGGGGCTTCGACCCGCGCACAGGTGGCTGGGGTGGCGCCCCGAAGTTCCCCCAGCCGATGACGGTCGAGTTCCTCCTCGGCCGAGCCGCCGCGACCGGCGATCCGCGCGCCCTGGCCATGGCCCGGCGGACCCTCGACGCCATGGCCGCCGGCGGCATTCACGACCAGCTCGGCGGCGGCTTCCACCGCTACGCGACCGATGCCCGCTGGCTCGTGCCCCACTTCGAGCAGATGCTCTACGACAACGCCCAGCTCGCGGGCGCGTACGCCAACGCCTGGGCCGTCACCGGGGATTCGGCCTATCGCAACGTCGCCCAGGGCGTCCTCGACGCGCTGATCCGGGACTTCACGACGTCGGGCGGTGCATTCGCGGCCAGCCTCGATGCCGACACAGAAGGCGACGAAGGGGGCACCTTCGTCTGGGACGCGGCCGAGGTCCGCGAGACGCTCGGCGACGGCGCGGCGCTCTTCTCGAGCGCCTATGGGGTCACCGACGCGGGCAACTGGGAGGGCCGGACCATCCTGTCCCGCGTCCGGACCGACCGGGAGCTCGCCGAGCAGCATGGACTCGAGGTGGCCGACGTCACGAGTCGAATGGCCGAGGCGAGGGCGACGCTCCTCGACCGCCGCGGTCGCCGGGCGCAGCCGGGGCGGGATGACAAGGCCCTCGCCGCCTGGACCGGGCTTGCCATCCGGGCCCTCGCGGACATGGCCCGGATGCTCTCGTTGTCATCGAACGGCGACGAGTCGGCCGCCGACCGCTACCTCGCGGCGGCCACCGCGGCCGCGACCGAGATCACCCGGGGTCTCCTGGGCGGTGAAGGGCGCCTCCATCGCTCGTGGAAGGACGGCCGGGCCACCGGCGAGGGCGTCCTCGAGGACTACGCCTGCCTCGCCGAGGGGTTGCTGGCCCTCTATGGCGCGACCTTCGAGGAAAGCTGGTTCGTCCTCGCGCAGCGGCTGATGGATGTGGTCCTCGAGCGGTTCGCGGACCCTGCGGGTGGCTTCTTCGACACCGCCGATGACCACGAGCCGCTCGTTACCCGGCCGAAGGACGTCCAGGACAACGCGACGCCGTCCGGGGGCGCCACCGCCGTTCACGTCCTCCTCCGGCTGGCCGCCCTGACCGGCGAGGGACGTTATCGGACGGCCGCCGAGCAGGCGATCGCGGTCATAGCCCCCCTGGCGGCGCGCTATCCGACGGCCTTCGCCAGGTGGCTTTCAGCGATCGACCTCGCCCTTTCCGACATCGCCGAGATCGCGATCGTCGGCGCGGCAGACGAGCCCGGCAGCCGTGAGCTCGTGGCCGTGGCGGCCGGCGGCTTCCACCCTGCCCGGGTCGTCGCGCGAGGGGCCGAGCCGGCCGTGAGCGTTGTCCCGCTCCTGGCCGAGCGTGTTCGCCTCGATGATCGGCCGACCGCCTACGTCTGCCGGAACTTCGCCTGCCAGCTACCCGTGACCGAGGGACAGGCACTCGCGCTCCAGCTGCGCGAGCTGGCCGGCGCCGTGTGAGCGATCCGCTCGCGATGGCGAGGGCCCAGCGCCGACCGGCCGGGGAGCCACCCGGCGTTCCGCGCGCCGCCGCGACCGTGGTCCTGATCCGGCCGGGCCAGGATGGGCCGGAGGTCCTGCTCACCCGCCGGCCGGCGACGATGGCCTTCGCGGCCGGGATCCACGTCTTTCCCGGCGGCCGCGTCGACCCTTCGGACGCGGCCGACGGTCATCCCCTCGCCGGCGGCCTGACGCGCGCCCAGGCCGCCGCCCGCCTCGCCGAGACGATGGATCCGGCGGCCGCCCTCGCCCACTTCGTGGCCGCGGCCCGGGAGACGCTCGAGGAGACTGGCATCGCGGTGACGGCCACTGCGTTGGTCCCGCTCTCGCGCTGGGTGACGCCACCGGCCCTGGCGCGCCGCTTCGACGTCTGGTTCTTCGCGGCGCCCGTCCCGGCGGGGACGGAGGTCGGCCATGACTCCGAGGAGGTCGAAGCCGCGGCGTGGGTCAGGCCCATCGACGGGCTGGCGGCGGCCCAGGCCGGGACGCTGTCGCTGCTCCAGCCCACCCTCGTGACCCTCGTGCAGCTCCGCGGGCTGACCGATCCGATGGACGTCGGGGCTTCGTTCCAGCCGGGCAGCTACCGTGATCCTCCGAATGTCGGTCCGGCCTCGGCCGGCCTGGCGGGCATCGAGCAGCGCTGGGCAGGCGGCATCCCCGGCCGGCGGGCGCCGGGCTGGCTCGTCGGCGAGCGCGACCTCGTGCTCGTCGATCCGGGTGATCCGACCGGGGTGACGAGCGAGGCGATCGACGTCGCGATCAAAGCTCGGGGCGGGCGGCTCGTCGGCATCGCCCTGACCGGCCTCCGACCGGAGCAGCACGCCGGTGTCGAGCTCTACGCCGCCGGTGGGGGACTGCCCGTCGCCGCCGGTCCCGGTGCGGCGCGGCTGACGCCGTACCCGCCGATCGAGGTCAAGCCTGGCGAGCCCGTTCCCTTCGGCGATGTCCCGATGCGGGCGGTCGCTGCGGAGCGCGCCGACCCTGCGGCCCTCGCCTACCTGTTACCCGGGAACCGTCGCCTCGGCTGACGGGTACGGGAACCGGCGGCCGGGGAGGTTGGCGTCGGCGGGCCGGTCCCGTCGTCGGCGGCCGATCGCAGGGCCGCCATCTCGCGGAACCAGCCGCGTTCGCGGAAGAGGATCACGGCCGCAACCGCATGTGCTGCCCCGAGGGCGACCGCCACCGGCTGCCCGATCGCCGGCAGGTAGGCCACCGCGAAGAGCGCGGCGAGGTTGATCGAGGGCAGCCAGAACCGGCCTGTCCGGAGCAACACGCCGAGGATGGCCGAGGCGGCGTAGAGAATCACGGCGACGCCGAGGATGGGACCCTTGGCCGGCAGGCTGCCGGTCACCACGAAGTCACCGGCGAGGAGCTGGCTGGCCCCGAAGAGCCCGCCGAACACCAGCAGCGCGGCGACCGTGTCCACGAGGGCCGGCCGCGGAGGCGGCGGCGCCGGGCCGCGAGGCGAGCCCGGCCTGACAGGGGACGTCGGCCTGGCCGCTGCCGGCCCGCCCGCCCGCGGCGTCACCGGCCGGTCTTGTCGGTCGTATCCGGCTCGTCGGCGCGCAGCGCCTTCGCCTCTTCGCGGGCACTGCGGACGCCCCGGCCGAGCACCCGGCCGATCTCCGGCAGCGTCTTGGGGCCCCGCCAGATCACGACCAGGACGAGGATCACGATGAGAAGGACGAACAGGTCGGGCATGGCCGCATGGTACTCGACGTGCCCGGCGCTCCAGCGCTCCGCCGGACCTGGAATTGCATGCGCGCGATCCGGGCTATCCTGCGCCGGGTGAGCCCGCCCGACCGCCCAGCTGCGCGACCCCTCCTGGTCTACGGGCCGTGGTCGGCCCGCTACGACCTGGGACCGACGCACCCCCTCACCCCCAGGCGATTCGGGCCGGGGATCGATCTCCTTTGCGAGACGGCCGGCCAGCCCGATCTCCTTGCCCCGGAGCCGGCCGCCGACGATGTCCTCGCCTGGGTCCACGAGCGGCCCTACATCGCCACGGTCCGGCGCTTCTCCGAGATGCCGTTCGGCCCGGGAGCGGCCGGGATCGGGCCTGGCGACACGCCCGCGTTCCCGGGCATGCACGAGGCCTCGGCGGCGGTCGCGGGCGGAAGCGTGGCGGCGATGCAGGCGATCCTCGACGGCCGGACCGACCATGCCTTCCATCCAGGCGGCGGGCTCCACCACGCGATGCCCGGCCGAGCCTCGGGGTTCTGCGTCTACGACGATCCGGCCCTCGCGATTGCCTGCGCGAGGCGAGCCGGCAGGCGGGTCCTGTACCTCGACCTCGATGTCCATCACGGCGACGGCGTCCAGGCGATCCACTGGGACGATCCGGGCGTGCTCACGATCTCCATCCACCAGTCGGGACAGACCCTCTTCCCCGGGACGGGCTTCGTGAACGAGCTGGGCGTCGGCGTCGCGGCGGGGACGTCGGTCAACCTGCCGGTGGACCCGGGCACGGGCGAGGCCGGCTGGCTGACCGCCCTGCGGTGGGTCGTGCCGGAGCTGGCGGCCGCCTTCGGGCCCGACGTTATCGTCTCGCAGCACGGTGCCGATGCCCATGCCTGGGATCCGCTCGCGAACCTGAACGTGACCACCACGGCCATGGGCGCCGCCGCCCGGATGGTCGACGCGATCGCCCACCGCTGGGCGGGCGGTCGCTGGCTGGCCACGGGCGGCGGCGGTTACGACGCCTACCGGGTGGTCCCCCGTGTCTGGAGCCTCGTCTGGCTGGCGATGCTCCACGCCCAGGCGGCTGCCGCGACGCCCGCCGGCTGGCGAGGCCGCTGGATCGCCGAGGCCGAGCGATACGGCCAGGCGCCGCTGCCCGAACGGCTTGACGATGAGCCCAACGCCGGCCTCCGCCGGGACGCTTCGCAGGAAGCGGCCGATCGGGCTGCCGGCCAGACGGCCGGCGTCGTCCGCGAGCTCGTCGTGCCAATCCTCGTGCGCGCCGCCGGGGACTTCGGCTGGTGGAGCGCGGCGGCCGACCTCGACCTCGGCCGCGCGCCACGAGGT
>JBEPVB010000072.1:0-12230 GCA_041691215.1 Chloroflexota bacterium | reverse complement strand
AGGGCCATGAACCACGGCAGACCCGCCGCGGGGAGCGACCAGGTCAGATCGGCCGACGGGCGAAAGCGCAGAGCCGCAAGATCGACGAGGCTGCGCCGATACGTGTGCTGGACAAGATCCGAGTCGGTCTCGAGGGTCGGCGCGTCGGCCAGCCAGGCCTGGAGCGTGCGCGGCATCTGTGGCTCGAGCTTGCCGAAGCCGCCGTGGCCTTCACGTGGTTCGTGCTCAATGCCGTCGACGATGCACGAGATATCGAAGCACACCTCCCATTCACCGCGCGGTGCCAGCTCGATCTCGAACCGAATCGCGCCGTCACTGAATTGACCGCGGGCACTCCAGGTCAGGCGGGTGCCTCGCCGCGCGCCATGGCGCTCGTGCCAGAGCGTCAGCGTCCCGTCGTCGGCCTCGACGCTGGTCGAGCCGACGGAGACGCGGTCTGGAACCTTCAATTCGAAGATGTCGGCGAAATCACTGTCGACATCTACCTGGAGCGTTACCTGCTGCGCCACTTGACTGTGATTGCGGACCCAGATGTCCTCATGGACCCCACCGCCGACGATGCGATCCCGCTGGATCGAGACGGGCGGATTGTGGCCGAGCCGCGCCGTCGGCAGCGTTCCAAACACACGGGCGGAGTAATAGTCGACGACACGGCTGGTGAGGACTCGCATCGGCGCCCCGTTGACCGACAGTGCCCAGCTCGACAAGTGGCGGACATCCTGGAAGAAGAACCCGGCCGGGCCTCCGCCCACAATGTCGCCCGCCCCGTCGGAGACGAAGAACGTACTGCCGTCGAGGACGACGAGGTCGCTGGCCATGGCTAATCGTGGGGGCCAATGCGTTTCAATTTGATGACTCATCCAACGACAGCGGCCAATTAACCCCATCGCGCCCGATCAGGATCATCCGATCTTGGTCCGCGTGGGATTGGGTTTCCAGCTCTTGCCCACCGGGAGATGGTTTGAGGGGCCTCAGACCCTCTAGAACCATTTCTCGCCACCGGCCTCGCCGAAACGACAGCGGACAACTAGGGTCACCATGTGTTTCGAGTCACATTTAATCGGAACAAACGCCACAGCGCTGAGAGCCTCAGACTTGGGAAGCAGACGCTTTTCCGACTGAGCTACTCCCGCTCGGGAGGGCGACATTCTATGGGGCGCCTCCGCTGGCTGCCAGTGCGCGCTTCGCCAGCGTTCGGGCCATGCCACTGAAAATGAGCGCGTGGATCGGATACAGGAGGTACCAGTAGAAGAGGCCCGGGATGCCCTTTGGCTCGAAGAACGCCGTCTGGATGAGCATACTCCCGGTACCATCGGGCCTGACTTCGTACTGCAGCCAGGCGCGGCCCGGCAGTTTCATCTCGGCACGTAGTCGCAGGAGCTCCCGCCGCCGGATCTCCTCGACCCGCCAGAAGTCGAGCGCATCCCCGGCGCGGACCCGCTCAGGGTCCCGACGCCCCAGGCGCATCCCGACGCCTCCGACGAGCCGATCGGCAAGGCCGCGGAGCCGCCACAGCGCATTCGCATAGGGCCAGCCCGACGCTCCACCGACTCGTTCAACCTCCGCAAAGACCTGCTCCGGCGACGCGCGGACGTGCGTTGAACGCCGGTCGATGATCATCCCTTCACGTGATGACGTGGAGATGAGGCCCGCCTTGTCGGAAACTGCGAGTGCATCGAACCAGGTCGATTCGCCGGCCTGGCGATCAGTGCGCCCGATCGCCAGTCGAAGGGTATCCGCATACGCCCATGGGTCGACCCCGAGCCGCCGAGCCGGTTCCGGATCGCGGACGACGACCTCATTGCGAAGGCCTTCGATGAGTGGCCGTGCGATGCTCGCGGGCACCGGGGAGACGAGGCTCACCCAATAGGAGCTCAGGCGCGGCGTAAGGACGGGGACCGGGATCATGAGGCGGCGCAGGCCTCGCATCCGGGCGTAGCCGAGCATCATGTCGCCGTACGAGAGGATGTCGCGCCCACCGATCTCGACGACACCGGTCACCTCGGGGTGATCGAGCGCCACTAGAAGGTAGTCAAGAACTTCGCCGATCCCGATAGGCTGGCACCGGGTGCCCACCCATCGTGGCGTGATCATGACCGGCAGGCGCTCCGTGAGATGGCGCAGGATCTCGAACGATGCGCTGCCCGATCCGATGATGACCGCCGCCCGGAACTCGGTGACCGGTACACCGTGCCGGGCCAGCTCGGCGCCGACCGCATGACGACTGGTGAGATGCGGCGACAAAGCCGCTCCGTCCACACCCAGACCGCCGAGGTAGACGATCCGCCGCACGCCTGCCACTGCGGCAGCGGTGGCGAACGCCTCGGCGGCTCGACGATCCCGCTCTGCGAACGTCGACTCGTCTCCTCCCATGGCGTGGGCGAGGTAGTACGCGACATCGGCGCCCTCGACCGCCGGGGGCAGGCTTGCTGGGTCAAGAAGATTCCCGCCGACGATCCGGGCACTCGGGAAGCGCGAGGCAAGGGGCTTCGGGTCGCGGCTCAGGAGAATTACGTCCTCCCGTCGGTCGGCGAGCAGCGTGGCGAGTCTGCCCCCGACATACCCGCTCGCACCAACGATCAGGATCCGCATGGTCGGAGCGTTTTGGGGGCCAGCCGGCTCAGCCGGGGCGCAGCGTGCCGGACCATACCTGCCAGGCTAGGAGCGTCTTGGCGACAAGGCTCAGGATCATGTAGGTCTTCTCCCCGGCGAGGTAATCACTCCAGCGTCCGATCCTCCGGTACTGGAGCACCATCGTGATCGCAAAGATGTTGAAGGCAACAAACAGCGAGCCGATGATGACGTACACGAAGCCTGGGATCTTGAGGTCCGCGGGCAGGCCCTCCTGGGCGCCGTAGGCCCAGAGGATCGAGAAGATCGCGATCCACGGGATGATGCCGGCGATGCAGCCGAAGATGAAATGCTTCCAGTCGGGCGTTGCCCTGCCCTCGTTCGCGGCCTCCATCGACCAGCCGAACAAAATCATCGCAACGTTGCAGCCGGCGATAGCGATAAGCGCCGGGAATTCTGTGATGTAGGACAGGTACGCGATCGCGACGATCATTACCGTCGAGCTGAACGCGTATTCCACCCAGCGGAGCGGGTTCAGGCCACGGGCGAGGAAGCCTTCATAGCGGTCGCGGAGAGGCCAGCCGGCGGCCGCATGGGCGATCGAGCTCATGAGGAAGAAGCTCGCGATGAACCAGGCGAGCGGCATCTCGAAGAGGACGACCTGTGTCTGGTCGACGCCCTTGAACGTGCCGTTCTCCAGGATCGGGCGGATCGTCGGCACGATCGGCCTGAACACGGTCGCCGTCGAGCTCACGGCGATCATCAGGACGAACTGGAGAAAGTGTGCGCCGGCGAGGAAGCGGTTCCAGCGGCGCAGTGACCGTGCCCGATCGCGAGGGATCGGCTGGCTGGATGTGGCGATCATCGGTCGGGAACCTCGTCGGAAGGAGCCATGCGCCCGCATCGGTGGGCTGCTCTCGAACCCCGTTCGCGCCGTCCGAGCTCGCGGATGGGTCTTAGGTGCGGACCGCCTCGGATCCCAGGAAACGAATCGAGTGCGCCGGCACTAGGCCATCGGTTTGGCTACCCGCCCGGCGACCGCGCGTGCGAACAGTTGGGCCCCGACGACCGATAGGCCAACGACATGCGCCCCGTCGACCAGGCGATCGAGGTCGGTAGTTCCGCGTCCGCCCACGATGATCGGCAGGGCGCTCTCCGTGGATCCGGCGCGCCGGACCGCCTTGACCGTCCGGCGCAGCGCGGGCAACGCCAACACCCTCGAGATCGACAAGGCCACGAGGTCGACGGTCCGACTCGAAATGAAGCGAACAAGGTCATCCTGCGGCAGGTTCGGGCCGAGGTTCTCCACCTTCCAGCCATCTTCCTCGAGCACCTGGGCAAGGCAGACGAGACCCGCAGCGTGCTGCTCTCCTCTTGGCGCCGCGAGAACGGCAAGCGGCCCGATACGCGTCTCCGGTGTCGTAACCGGTCGGATGCGCGCGAGCGCGTTATCAAGGGCGCGGCTGGCCAAGTGCTCCTCGGCAACCGTCCACCGGCCGCTCTCCCAGTTCGCGCCAACAAGCTCCAGGGCAGGTTGGACCAGCTCGTCGAAGACGACCGCCCGCGGGCGTGCAAGCAGTGCTTCACCAAGCGCCCACGCGGCAAGATCGTCGTCGCCGTCCGCGAGCAGAGAGGCGATGAGCTCGGGCGTGATTACGTCGTCGGGCAACCGCCGCTGGTCGGTGCTCCTGTCGTCTGGACTGCGCGGCTTACCCATCGGGGAAAGCTCCTCCATCTTCGAACGTACCGTTGCAGTACCTTACGGGCTCGTGCGCCCTCCCATCGTGGAGCTTGGGTTCCCTTCGCGACCAACCCCTTAGGGCTTGGGCAGGTCCCCCTGATCCAGCTCGGATCGGAGGTCCAAGATGTCGACCCACGCGACGAGCGAGACGATTACGAGGGCCGCGGCGAGTCCCGCAGTTAGGGGCGGCGGCCATGACCGCAGGGCCAGCGTCTTCCCGTGGATCCCTCGCCGCCGATTACGGCCACCGGCCCGGACGGCGCCGGATCGGGAACCGGGGTCATGGCTCGGATGCGGGTCATGATCGACGCTTGGAGCGATTGGGGGGGGTGATGGGCCGGGGCGAGAAGCGCCAGGGCTGCCATCGTGCCGTCGAACGCACGCTCCTCGGCTGCACACGTGGCACAGCCAAGGAGATGCCGGTCGAGCTCTATGGCTTCAGCGTCGTCGAGCCCGCCGAGCTCGCGACCAGCCACGAGGTGGATGAAGAGGTCGCGGTCGATCATCGCTCTCGTCCTGCCCCGTCGGCGGCCGCAACGGACTCGCTCAGCGATTCGCCCAGGAACGTCCGCAGGTTGATGAGGCCGAGGCGGATTCGCGACTTGGCCGTCCCGAGCGGGATGGCCAATGCCTCGGCGACCTCGACATGGGTGAGGCCGTCAAAGAACGCCATGGTCACTGCCTCGCGTTGCGCTTCGGAGAGCTCGCGCAAGGCCCCCCGGACGGTCTCCCGCCGCGTCCGCAGCCAGGTCTCCTCATGGACGTCGTCGTCCGCCGCCCGGAGGCTCAGGTCAACCACCACGGTTCGGCGTTTGGCCCCGGTCTCGCGCCGGAGCATGTCGATGCCCCTGAATCGGGTCATCGTCAGGAGCCAGCTCGAGACGGCACCGCGAGCCGGGTCGTACCGGTTGGCATCGCGCCACACCGCGACGAACACCTCCTGGACGACATCCTCGGCGAAGCGGTCGCTGCCGGCGACTCGGTAGGCAAGTGAGTAGAGCGGTCGCTTGAAGCGGCGCACGAGCTCTTCGAGCGCTCGCTCATCGCGCTCCCCGATGCGGCGCATCAGTGCTGTGTCGTCGGCCGCTTCGAGCGCAGGCCCTGGTCTCGCGTCTGGCCGGGGAGGCTCCACATCCGGGCTCATACGGCCACTCTGCCACATCACTAGATCGCCGAGAGCGGCGTCTCGATCGCCATCCGGTGCGTTCGGCGCAGGTCCACGTTCGGAAGCGCCCAAGGTTCGGCAACGGCCACCATTCAGGCGACGCCGCGTCCTCGTTCGAGGACGATCTGAAGGTCCGAGCACAGGCCGGGAGCGAAGCCCGCCTCGCTCAACGCGAGGTAGTACTCCCACATCCGGATGACGCGTTCGACGAAACCCAGTCCGCGCGCGGCGTCGAGCTGGTCCATGAACCGTGTCCGCCATGCCCGCCCGGTCCGGACACAGCTCCGCTTGGGAAGCAGACGCTCTGCCGACTGAGCTACTCCCGCTCGGGAGGACGGCCATGTTCTAGCCGTCGACAGGGAGTTGACTCAATCCGACACCTGGACGAGGACGGCCCGGCGATGGATCTTGACCTGCAGCCAGTCGAGCAGGCGATCGCGGGCCAGGGTCTCGTCGCGGAGGGGCGGAGCCTGGACCTTGTCGAGCTGGACCGGGTACTCGGACACGGGCCCCAGCAGCCCTCCCGAACCTCGCGTCGGCGCGACGATCGCCGGTCGGCCCGGTCCGACGGGGACTCCGGCGCGATCGGCCTGACCTTCGCGCCTCGGGCCCCGTTCGCCTGCCGATGGCTCGGGCGGCGCGAACGATACGGACGCGCCTGACGGGGTGTCAATCTCCGGCATGGACCGCATGGTGGCGGCCAACGCTCACCGGCCGATTATCTGCGATGGTCGCGGGTCCCCGACGGGCGACCTCGGGATCGAGCGTCGGCGTGCCGCGTTAGCCCTCGTACTCGAAGCCGATCTTGATCTCGACCCGGTACTCGACGATCTCGCCGTCCTCGACGGCCGCCGTCGACTTCACGACCTCGACGGTCTTGATGTTGCGGACCGTTCGCGAGGCGGTGGCGACGGCCTGGCGAGCGGCATCGCTCCACGACTTGGGGCTGGTGCCGACCATCTCCCGGATGATGATGACGCCCACGCGGTCCTCCTCGAGCGATGTGCCTGCCACGGACCGGGCCAGTCTACGGCCGGGCCGGATCGAGCCGACACTCCGCGGTCGGCCGGGCGCCTTTGCCTCCAGCCGGCGCCTCGCAGTCGGATCGGCGTCTTCGGACATATATGTCAGGGCTCGGCGGGCGGCGACACCGGCGGGATCAGGCCGGCGCGGACCTTGTCGAAGCAGGAGCTGCAGTAGACGGGCCGGTCTGAGCGTGGCGCGAACGGAACCTTGGCCTGGTCGCCGCACGCGCCGCACACCGCGGCGTGATACTCGCGGCTGCCCGGGTCACGGGCATGGCGGGCGGCGGCCCGGCACGTCGTGCACCGCTGGGGCTCGTTGGTCAGCCCCTTTTCGGCGAAGAATCGCTGCTCTCCGGCCGAGAAGACGAAGGCCTCGCTACAGTCCTTGCACTGCAGGCTCCGGTCGGTGAACACGGCCCAGATCCCTCCCTCTGGTACCCGGTCGCTCGACCCGATCCCGAGGCGTGGTCGACTGGACCAGGGGCCAAGGGCCTGACCAGGATCCTGGAGGTGGCTCGCCGCGCGCTCGGTTGGCCGGAGGCGACATCGCCCGGGTCAATCCTTGGGCGCAGGATAGCCACCGGCCCAGGGCGATGTCACGCGGGTTTCGCATACGAAAGGATCGAGGGTGTTCAGCTTTCTCGATCGTGTGGCGTTCGCGAAGGCCCGCGAGGACGGGAACCTTGGCCTCGCCTTGGGCGTCCGACCGGACATGCGATCCTGGCGACCAGACCATTGTGCTCACCGCCGGACCTTGACGCTGCGGCCAGCCGGCCTCGGCCTCGCGGTCATCACCCTCCTCGCGACCGCCGCCTGTGGCTCCCCTCCGGCGTCGACCGCCCCGCTGACGTCGCCATCGCTCACGCCCGCGTCGTCGAACGATCCGTCGGGGATCGACCATGCCACGGGCCCGACCGACGTCGTCTTTCGCTTCGAGCAGGGCGGGGGATTCGTCCCGATTGGCTTCTTCGCGACCCAGGCTCCGCAATTCACGTTGTACGGCGATGGCACGGTCATCTTCCGCGACAACAGCCTGCCGGTGCCGCCGCAGCCGAACCGTGCGATCGTATCGCTCGCGCCATTCCAGATGGCGCAACTCGACGAGCGAGCGATGCAGGCCTTCCTCCGCTTCGCCCTGGTCGACAGCGGCGTCGGGGTCGCGAAACCGTCGTACCGATCGGCCAACGTCGCAGATGCGCCGACATCGACGTTCACGATCAACGCCGGCGGCTTGAGGAAGTCGGTCTCGGTCGAGGCACTCGGGTTCGACAATCCGCAAAGCCCCGATGTGGCAATCCTCAAGGCGCTGGGCCGTCTCGGCACGCAGGTTGGATCGTTCGGGGCTGCGGTCGAGGGCGAAACTACCTGGATACCCACCCGCTGGCGTGGCGTGCTGACGCCCCAGCCGACGAACCCGTCGGTCGCCTGGCCGTGGACCGATGTCGCGCCCGCCGATTTCGTGCAGCATCCGGGCGCCGACGCGCCGCAGTTCCCGATCCGGACGATGACGCCCGCCCAGGTCGCCGCCCTGGGGCTATCCGGGATCGATGGGGGTTTCAGTGGCATTGGCCTCACCGGGCCTAACGGCACGGGCTATACGTTTGCCCTCCGTCCGATCTTTCCCGACGAGGCGTTCTAGCTCGTCCGCTGATCCGGTCCGATCGCTGCGTTGGCCCTTCCGCTCCTTCGCTCACGCCCCCCCCAGGTGCGCTCGCTCCGGTGCTCGGTGCCGCCTTGCGCTCGGGCCAGCTGAGCGGACGAGCGGGTCGTGCCAAGGAGCTGATCCGGTCCGATGAGCTACACGTCCGCGTAGCGTTGGCCGGCGTACGACTGGAACCTCGTCTGGCTCTTCTTGAACCAGAGCTGGATGTCGCCGGTCGGACCGTTGCGATGCTTGGCCAGCTTGACGTTGAGGACCTCGCCGTCGGTGTCGGTCTCCTCGCCGGGCTTGTCCTTCTCGCGCCACAGGAAGATCACGAGGTCGGCGTCCTGCTCGATGGCCCCGGACTCTCGGAGGTCCGACAGCCGTGGCTCCTTGGACTCCCGCATCTCCGGCTGTCGTGACAGCTGGGAGAGGGCCATGACCGGGACTGACAGCTCGCGGGCGAGGGCCTTGAGACCCCGCGAGATCTCGCTCACCTCCTGGACGCGGTTGCTGTCGCGGTTGGTCGTGGTCGCCTGCATCAGCTGGAGGTAGTCGACGATCACCAGGTCCAGGCCGGCCTCGGCCTGGAGGCGGCGGGCCTTGGTCCGGAGCTCCATCGAGGTGATGTTCGGCGTGTCGTCGATGTAGACGGGCGCCTCCGAGAGGTCGTTCATCGCCGGCGCGATCCGGGCGAAGTCCATCTCCTCGAGGAAGCCCGTTCGGAGGCGCTTGGAATCGATGTTCGCGACGCTCGAGAGGAGCCGCAGGACCAGCTGCTCCTTGCTCATCTCGAGGCTGAAGACGCCGACGCTCTTCCGCTCGCGGACGGCGGCGAACTCGGCGATGTTGAGGGCGAAGCTGGTCTTGCCCACCGACGGCCGGGCTGCCACGACGATGAGGTCGCTCTTCTGGAAGCCGGTGGTCAGCGCGTCCAGGTCCGGGAAGCCAGAGGTGATGCCGCTGAGCTCGCCGCGATGGGCGTGCAGGTAGTCGAGGCGGTCATAGGCCGAGTGAAGGAGATCCTTGAGCTGGCTGAAGCCGACCGTGATCCGCCGGTTCGAGACCGCGAACAGCTCCGACTCGGCCCGATCTATGGCCTCCTGGATCTCGGCCGGGTCCTCGTACCCGATGCCGGCGATCTTGCCGGCGGCACCGATCAGGTTCCGAAGGACCGCCTTACGTTCAACGATCCGCGCGTACTGGGCGGCATGGACCGCCGTCGGCGTCTGGTTGGAGAGCGTCGATAGATAGCTCCGGCCGCCGATACCTTCGAGCTCGCCCTTGCGCTCGAGGGTCTCCGAGACGGTGACGATGTCCACCGGCTCGCGGCGTTCGAAGAGATCGAGCATCGCCCGATAGACCGTGCCGTGGGCCTGCCGGTAGAAGTCCTCGGGCCGCAGGAATTCGGCGACTTCGATGATCGTCTCGCGATCGATGAGGATCGCGCCGAGCACGGACTGCTCGGCCTCGAGGCTCTGGGGCGGAAGGCGATCGATCACGGCAGTGGGATCCGCATGGGGTCTCCGATGGTGCCGTGGGGGCGGCGGCGATACTCAACGAACCGCTCGAATTGCCGGCTGGTTCTCCACGAAGTTCCGAACGATGTCGGTAGGTTGTGGACGATCGTGTGGAAAAGGCCGGTTGAGCCGAGGCAGGACCGATCAGGCGAAGGCGACTGCGAGCACCTGAGCGAGCGCACCGAACGTGCGCGAGCGAACGGGCGGAGCGGGCGACGCGCGCCTGGCCGGTCCGGGGAGGCGCTTAATCGAGGCGTCGAATGACGCCGATGAGCTTTCCCTGGATTCGAACGTCCGGATAGATCTGCGGCGGGTAGGCCGAGTTCGCCGGCTGCAGGCGGACATGGTCCTTCTCACGGAAGAACGTCTTGAGGGTGACCGCGTTCTCCTCGACCTGGGCGACCACGATGTCCCCGTTTCGGGCCGTGTTCTGGGGTCGGATCAGGACGAAGTCTCCATCCGCGATGTGGGCATCGATCATCGAATCTCCGCGGACGCGGAGGACGTAGGCATCCCCGCTCGGGGCGAGGATCTCGGGGATGGCCATCGTTTCCGAGGCGTCCTGGTAGGCCTCGATCGGTCCGCCGGCGGCGATCTCGCCGATGATCGGGACCACGTGGGCATCCGCGGCCGTGGACTGCGGGACGAGCTCGCTCGAGAGCCCGAGGACGAGCGCCGCTGTCGGCGTCAGGCGGATCGCGCGCGATTGCGCTGCGCCGCGCTCCAGGTAACCGTCACGCTCCAGGATCTGGAGGTGGTGATGAACGGCGGAGGTGGAGTTGAGCCCCACGGCCCGCCCGATCTCACGGACCGACGGCGGGAACCCGCGGGCGCGGATGGTCGCGGCGATGTGGTTGAGGATCTTCTGCTTGCGGTCGGCATCGTGCCTTGTCACTCGGGCCTCCTGGGGCGACTGCATGCATGATACCGAACGGACGTTCGATGTCAAGAGTCGGGCGGCCGGCTGGCGCGCGGCGCGCTGGTAAGATCCCTCCCCGTTGGTGAGCGCGCGGCGAGCGCCTCGCGGCAGTATCGGTTTCGGGAGGCGCACCAGGCGCATGGCAAAGCAACGACGCGGGATCTTCGGGCGATCAGGCGCGCGGCGCAGCTCAGGCGGGGGCATCCGACGTGCGCTGGGAATCCTCGCCCTCGTCCCGTTCGCCAATCGCGCTCCTGCCTACACGCGCCTTGTCTGGGCGCTCGTGCGGGATGACCGGACGCCCGCGGCCAGCAAGGCCATCCTCGGAGGCGCCCTGGGCTACCTCGTCCTCGGGCGCGACCTCATCCCGGACTCGGTCCCGATCGTCGGTGGCCTCGACGACCTCGTCGTGGTGGCCCTGGCTGTCGACGTCTTCATCGATGGCGTCGATGACGTGGTCCTGGCCGAGCACTTGGCAGCCCTCGACATCGACCGGGCAGCCTTCGAGGAGGACCTCGCCAAGGTTCGCAGGATCCTGCCCGGACCCGTGCGTCGCACGGCCCGCCGGCTCCCAAAGCTGATCCAGCAGGCAGCCGGGGCAGTACAGCAAGCCGATCTCGGGCCCAGAGTCCGGTCCTGGATCAACAGGGAGGAATCGATCGCGTGAAGGTCATCCTGACCTCGGATGTCGAGAAAATCGGCAAGTCGGGTGAGATGAAGACAGTGGCCGACGGGTTCGCCCAGAACTTCCTCATTCCAAAGAAGCTCGCCGTGCCCGCCGTCGGCGGGGCGTATCGAGCCTGGCAGCACGACATCGCGTCGCGCGAGGACAAGCGCAAGCGCGAGCGCGACGACGCCGAGGTCGCGGCGACCCGGATCGCCTCCACGACCCTCACGATGGGCGTCAAGGTGGGCGAGGGCGGCAAGCTCTATGGCTCCATCACGACCAAGGACATCGCCGATGCCCTCGGCCGCCGCGGCATCCAGGTCGACCGCCACAAGATCGAGCTCGACGAGCCGCTCAAGGCCCTCGGCACCTACAAGGTCGCGATCAAGGTCCTCGCCGGCATGACGCCCGAGGTCACGATCGTCGTCGAGCCCAAGGGCTAGTACTCGGGCACTGGGCGATGGCTCGGGCGCTCGGCGCCCACGGGGGCGGCCGCGCTGGCTTCATCGACGCCACCCTCGGCCGCGACGCTTTCCTGCCAGATCGACACCCCCGGTCGATGAGTCAGCGACTTCGGGCCATCGGCGGGCCTGGGCCCCGGCCCGCGCGGGCGACTTCGTCCTCGGGGATGCCGGCTGGAACCTTCGCGCGTCCCGGCAACCTGGTCTAACCGACCCCCGGTACAGACCTGGCAACAACGCGCGGGCCGGAGTCGTCCGAGCTCCCATGCCGCTCGTCCTGCGCGTGGCCGCGCCCCGCCCAGCGGTCACCGGAGGCGGCTCGTGCGTCGATGGCGCCTCGGCGCTCGACAGATTTCGTGCCACGCCGATGGCACGCGAAGGGAAGACAATCGCGCGGTGACCCAGTCCGCAGCGCCGCGCTCAGCCGCCTCGCCGGGCTCGCTCGCCTCTCCTCGAGGGTCGGCCCCGCGCACGATCCTCCACGTCGATCTCGATGCGTTCTTCGCCTCGGTCGAGCAG
>JBEPVB010000071.1:0-12433 GCA_041691215.1 Chloroflexota bacterium | reverse complement strand
GGTCAGCCCATTGGCCGACGGCCGCGGGCTCGGGATGATCGTCCGGCTGCCGCCTGCGAAGGCCAGGCCGAGCGCCCCTGCGGCGAGGACGAGCGATGCGGCGACGGCGAGCGCCCGGCCATCGTGAACACGCCGCGGGCGCGGCCGGACCGGTCCGGGCAGCACGGGCGCGACGGTTCCGAGGCGACCGGCCGACACGGGTCTGTCGCCGACGCCGGTGCCATGGCCTTCCGACGGCAACCCGGGCAGCCAGCCGCCGAGCGCCGGGTCGGCGGCGCCGGCCGCCCGGGTTGCCCGAGCGTGAGCCTGGACCGCCTGGATGGCGGCGATCGTAACTTGCAGGTTGCGGACAGCCGGCCCCGCTGCGTCCGAGTCGCGAGTCGGGGCCAGCCGCGACGCGGCGTCCTGGAGCGACAGCTCGCCGGTCGCCACGGCCTCGGCCAGGCCGAGCTCGTCGTACTTGGCGGGGTCCGTCATGACCGGGTCTCCTCGTCGAGCGCGGTAGCGAGGCGCTTGAGGCCCCGATGGACCAAGGACCGGGCGGTCGCAACCGGGATCCCGAGGATGGAGCTGATCGTCTCGTAGGTGAGGTCTTCGTAGAACCTCAGGTAGATGGCGGCGCGCTGGCGACCCGGAAGCCGCCGCAGCGCTGCATCCGTCGCCCGAAGCCGCTCCTCCAGGAGGTAGCGATCGGGCAGGCTGGGCGCCTCGTCCGGGCGATCGACCAGCCCCTCCGGGAGCGGTGCAAAGCGGCGACGCCGGTAGTGATCGACCACCACGTTGTGGGCGACGCGGAAGATCCAGGCTGGGCGTGCGTCGGCCTCGGCCGGAGCAGGGCCGCTCACGACCCGCCGGAAGACCTCTCCGACGAGGTCGTCCACATCGGCAGCCTCGCGGACGCGGAAGGCGACGTAGCCCCGGACGCGGGGGGCGAAGGCCTCGTAGAGTCGGGCCGCCTCGTCCGTACCCGGACGGACACCTGGCTGGTGTAGCGTCGCGCTCCGCGCGGCGTCAGCTTCGAATTGGACTGACTTCAGCGTCGTCATTCCCTCTCGCAGTTCGCCATCGGTCATCCGATGCTCGAAGCCAAGAGACGGGGCGACGGCGATTTCGTTGCACCTGCCACCCGCCACTCGCTGGGCGGGTCAACATTTCGCAACCATCTTGACAATGTCATTGTCAGGGTTCTAGGCTTTTGCACATCACGGATGGTCCCTGATCGGGTCCGCCCATTGCAGCACAGGAGGTTCACGACATGACGATCGTGCACCGACCCTCGCTTCTCGGCGAGTTCATGACGCGCTCCCATGCCGGCGCCAGTCGCCTGGCCGCCATCGCGGCCGTCGGGCCGCTGGTCTGAGCGTAGCGCGACAAGGCCCGTGCGCGTGACCATCCGACGACCAGATCCACGGGATCCGGGTCGCCCGGTCTACGTCATCAGCGTGGCCGCGGGGATCGTGAGCGTCCATCCCCGGACCCTCCGGATCTACGAGGACGCCGGTCTCGTCTGTCCCGCCCGGACGCCGACGAACATCCGGCTCTATTCCGAGAACGACATCCGGCGGGTCATGTGGATTCGCCACCTGACCCAGAACCTCGGCGTGAATCTCGCCGGTGTTCGCATCCTCTTCGAGCTCGAGGAGCGTCTCGGGACGCGAATCCTCGAGCGCCTCTACGCCGAAGGCGCGGAGAAGGCTAACGAGGCGCTGGAAAGCGCCGCCGAGGCCGACGCCGAGCCTGCCGCCAGCCCCGCCTGAAACCGAAGGATTAGGAGTACCCGATGGCCAAGCGACCGTCCAAGAGGGACGTCGACCCGACCGAACCACAGATCATCGAGCTGCCGCTCGTCGCCCTCCGGGAGACCGTCATCTTCCCCGAGATGATCGTGCCCCTCCAGGTGGGCCGGGACAAGAGCGTCGCGGCGCTGAACGCGGCGGTCGAGGCCGGCAGCGCCATTGCCCTGGTGACGCAGCGCCAGGCCGACCTCGAGGACATCAACGATCCGGCCGAGCTGTATGCCGTCGGCACCCTCGCCAAGATCGCCCAGGTCGTGCAGCTCCAGGACGGGACGGTCCGGGCCATCGTCCAGGGCCAGACCCGAATCCGCGTCCATAGCTTCGCCCAGACCGAGCCGCATCTCCGCGCTCGTGTCGAGGAGCTCCACGACACCACTCCCCCGAACGTCGAGATCCAGGCGCTCATGCGCTCCGTCCAGGCCCAGGTGGAGCAGTACGTCCAGGCCGGCGCACCCGTTCCGCCCGAAGCGGCGGTCGCGGCCAAGAACATCACCGAGCCGGGCCTCCTCGCGGACATGACCGCCTACAGCCCGGACATGACCACCGAGCAGCGCCAGGAGCTTCTCGAGACGGTCGACATCGTGGAGCGCCTCAAGCTCGTCTCGACGTTCCTCGCCCGCCAGATCGAGATCCTCGAGCTCAAGGGCAAGATCCAGTCCGAGGTCAAGTCCGAGATGGACAAGACCCAGCGGGAATACATCCTTCGCGAGCAGCTGAAGGCCATCCAGCGCGAGCTCGGCGAGGACGACCCGCAGCAGGCCGAGATCAACGAGCTCCGGGACAAGGTCGAAGCCTCGGGCATGCCCGAGGAGGTCAAGGCCCGGGCGATCAAGGAAGTCGACCGGATGAGCCGGATTCCGTCCGCCTCGCCCGAGGTCGGCGTCATCCGGACGTACGTGGACTGGCTGATCAGCCTGCCCTGGAACGTCACGACCGAGGACCGCTACGACATCAAGGAGGCGGTCAAGATCCTCGACGAGGACCACTACGGCCTCGAGAAGGTCAAGGAGCGGATCCTCGAGTACCTCGCGGTCCGGTCCCTGGCCGACACCATCCGCAGCCCCATCCTCGCCCTGATCGGCCCGCCCGGTGTGGGCAAGACGTCGCTGGGCAAGAGCGTCGCCCGGGCGATGGGCCGCAAGTTCGTCCGGATGAGCCTCGGTGGAATCCATGACGAGGCCGAGATCCGGGGCCATCGCCGGACCTACATCGGCGCCCTCCCCGGCCGGATCATCCAGAACGTCAAGACGGCCGGCACCAACAACCCCGTCTTCATGCTCGACGAGATCGACAAGATCGGGATGGACTTCCGGGGTGACCCGTCGTCCGCCCTCCTCGAGGTCCTCGATCCCGAGCAGAACAACAGCTTCCAGGACAACTACCTGGAGGTGCCATTCGATCTGAGCAAGGTCCTCTTCATCGCCACCGGCAACCTGATGGACCCGATCCCGGCCGCCCTCCGCGACCGGATGGAGATCATTCAGCTGCCGGGCTACACGCAGCAGGAGAAGATCGAGATCGGCAAGCGCTTCCTCGTCACGAAGCAGATGGAGCACCACGGCCTCAAGCCGGGCCACATCGAGATCACCGACGAAGCGATGACCGAGCTCGTCCAGGCCTACACCCACGAGGCCGGCGTCCGGAACCTCGAGCGCGAGATCGCCAACGTCATGCGCAAGGTCGCCCGGAGCGTCGCCGAGGGCCGCAAGCGGAAGACGGTCGTCGACAAGAAGAAGCTCATGGAGTACCTCGGACCGCCGCGCTGGGAGTACGGCGAGCTCGAGGCCGAGGACCAGATCGGCGCGGCCACCGGCCTCGTCGTGACCGAGGTCGGCGGCGACGTCGTGGCCGTCGAGGTCACCCGCATGGAGGGCAAGGAGGACTTCATCCTCACCGGCCAGCTGGGCGAGGTCATGCGCGAGTCGGCTCGGGCGGGGCTGTCCTGGATCAGGACCCATGCCACGGAGCTGGGGATCCCCAGGGAGACCTTCGAGAAGCAGACGCTCCACATCCACGTGCCGGCCGGCGGGATCCCGAAGGACGGCCCTTCCGCGGGCGTGACCATGGCCACGGCAATGGTCTCGGCCTTCACCGGCATCCCCGTCCGTAAGGACGTGGCGATGACCGGGGAGATCACCCTCCGGGGGCGCGTCCTGCCGATCGGCGGCCTCAAGAGCAAGATCCTGGCCGCCCACCTCTCGGGGGCGAAGATGGTCATCCTGCCCAGGAAGAACGAGAAGGACATCCGGGACATCCCGGAGGAGATCCGGAAGTCGATCAAGCTCGTCCTGGCCGACTCCATGGACCAGGTCCTCGAGGCCGCGCTCCGACGCCGGCCGAAGCCCCTCGTGGCTCCGGCCAAGTCGGAGCCGGGTGCCGGCGGCCAGAAGGAGCCGACGTCCGTCAGGCCGCCGGCCTACCCCCCGACCGACCAGCCGGCGGTCGTCGTCCAGGGGCGGTGATCCATGGCCGCTGTTGGGACGGGCCATCCCGCCGCTGGAATCTGCGCTCCCTCGCTCACGCACGTCGGCGTGCGCTCGCCCGGGTGCTGGATTCCGCTTTGGGCTGGCCTCGTCCGAACGGCGGCGTATGGATCGAGGTCTGACCCTGCCCGATCGGCGACGGTCGGTTGCGGAGTGACCTGACGCGTGGATGTCCGCGACTACTACCAGACGCTCGGGGTTCCGAGGACCGCCACCCCAACCGAGATCAAGAAGGCCTTTCGGAAGCTCGCCCGCGAACACCATCCGGACAAGAAGCCCGGAGACAAGGTCGCCGAGCAGCGGTTCAAGGACGTCAACGAGGCGAACGAGGTCCTTTCGGACCCCGACAAGCGGACCAAGTACGACCGCTTCGGGAAGGATTGGGAGGCCTACGAGCGGGCCGCCAAGGCCGGCGGCGCAGCTGGCCGGGACGCCGGCCGGGCCACCGGGACGGCCGGCGACCCCTTCGGGCCGGGCGGGCCCTTCGCCGGCTATGCCGGCTTCGGCTCGTCGGCCAACCAGGGCGGCAACGTCCGCTACGAATTCCGGACCAGCGGCGGCGCCGCCGGGGCGGGCGGCTTCAGCGACTTCTTCGAGATGCTCTTCGGTGATCAGGCCGCCGCGTCGGGCGGCGGGTCGCCCTTCGGGGGAACTCGGGGTGGCGGCCGGGTGGACGGCCAGCGGACGGTCCTCGCGCCCGTCGAGGCAACCGCCGAGATCAGCCTCGAGGAAGCCTTCCACGGCGCCTCGCGGATCGTCGACGTCGGCGGCCGCCGCCTGGAGGTCACGATTCCGCGCGGCGTCGACACCGGCAGCCGGGTTCGCCTGACGGGCAAGGGACCCGACGGCCGTGACCTCGTTGTGGTCATCAAGCTCGCCCCCGACCCGGTCTTCACCCGCCGCGGGGCGGACCTGGACCGGGAGATCCAGGTGACCCTCCGCGAGGCGCTCATGGGTGGCGAGGTGCCGGTCAAGACCCTCAAGGGCCGTGTCCTCCTGACGCTTCCAGCCGGGACCCAGAACGGGAAGTCATTCCGGCTCACCGGGCAGGGCCTGCCCCGCCTCAAGGGCGGGACGCCGGGCGATCTCTATGTCCGCATCCGGGTGATCCTGCCGACCAACCTGTCCGACGAGGCGAAGGCCGCGGCCGAGCGCTTCCTCGAACTCGCCCATCAACCTGACCCGCGGGCCTGACCCGCGGCCAGCCGAGGAACCAGACCGAGACGACATGCAACTGGATCACTTCACCCAGAAGGCCCAGGAGGCCATTCTTGCCGCCCAGCAGCTTGCCGAGCGGCTGCAGAGCCCCATCCTCGACGCCGAGCACCTCCTCAGCGCGCTCGTGGAACCCGACGACGGCGTCCCGGCCGAGACGCTCCGGCGCCTCGGCGTCGACCTGCCCGCCTTCCGCGGGGAGCTGGCCGCGATCCTCGCCCACCGGGCCAAGATCCAGGGCGGCTCGCTGGCCCTCGATCCGCGAGCCAAGCGCGTCGTTGACCGGGCCCAGGAAGAGGCTCGCCGGCTGGGCGACGACTACACCTCCACCGAGCACCTCCTCCTCGGCACGGCCGAGGTCGGCGGCGCCGGCCAGAAGCTCCTCGACGACCATGGCGCCAACCGGGAGGCGATCCTCGGCGCCCTGGCCTCGGTCCGGGGCGGCCAGCGCGTCACGTCCCCGAACCCCGAGGGGACCTACCAGGCCCTCGAGAAGTACGGCCGCGACCTGACCGCGGAGGCCCGGGCCGGCAAGCTGGATCCGGTCATCGGCCGGGACGACGAGATCCGGCGGGTCATGCAGGTCCTGTCACGACGGACCAAGAACAATCCCGTCCTCATCGGCGAGCCGGGCGTGGGCAAGACCGCGATCGCCGAGGGCCTTGCGCAGCGGATCGTCCGGGGCGACGTGCCCGAGGGCCTCAAGGGCAAGCGGGTCATCTCGCTCGACCTTGGTGCGCTCATCGCGGGCGCCAAGTTCCGGGGCGAGTTCGAGGAGCGCCTCAAGGCCGTCCTCAAGGACATCAAGGACGCCGAGGGCTCGGTGATCCTGTTCATCGACGAGCTCCACACCGTCGTCGGCGCGGGCGCGGCCGAGGGGTCGATGGACGCTTCGAACCTCCTCAAGCCGATGCTCGCCCGGGGCGAGCTCCACACCATCGGGGCGACGACGCTCGATGAATACCGCAAGCACATCGAGAAGGACGCCGCCCTCGAACGGCGCTTCCAGCCGGTCCTGATCGACCAGCCGACGGTCGAGGAGACGATCTCGATCCTGCGCGGCCTGCGCGAGCGATACGAGGTCCATCACGGCGTCCGGATCACGGATTCCGCGCTCGTCGCCGCCGCGACCCTGTCCGACCGCTACATCACCGAGCGCTTCCTGCCGGACAAGGCCATCGACCTCGTCGACGAGGCGGCCAGCCGCCTGCGCATGGAGATCGACTCCATGCCTGTCGAGCTCGACGAGCTCGAGCGGCGCCGGATCCAGCTCGAGATCGAGCGGGAGGCCCTCCGCAAGGAGAAGGACGACGCGTCGAAGGCACGCCTCGAGGCCCTCGAGAAGGAGCTGGCCGAGATCGCCGAGGAAGCCGGCGCAATGAAGCAGCGCTGGGAGGCCGAGAAGACGGCGATCGGCGCGATCCGGGCCACGAAGTCCGAGCTCGAACAGCTCCAGGTCCGCATCGAGCAGGCCGAGCGGGAAGCCGACTACGAACGGGCCGCCGAGCTCAAATACGGCACCCTCCGGAACCTCCAGGAGCGAATGAAGGAGCAGGAAGCGGCCATCGCCGCCCTCCAGGGTCCCAATGCCCTCCTCAAGGAGGAAGTCACTGCCGACGACATCGCCGGGATCGTGGGCGCCTGGACGGGCATCCCCGTCGCGCGCCTGATGGAAGGGGAGCTGGCCAAGCTCATCCACATGGAGGACCGCCTCCACGACCGGGTGATCGGCCAGGACGAGGCCATCGCCGCCGTCGCCGACGCCGTCCGCCGAGCCCGAGCCGGGCTCAAGGATCCTCGTCGCCCGATCGGCTCGTTCCTCTTCCTCGGCCCGACCGGGGTCGGCAAGACCGAGCTCGCCCGGGCCCTCGCGGCATTCATGTTCGACGACGAGCAGGCCATGGTCCGGATCGACATGAGCGAGTACATGGAGAAGTTCTCGGTCTCCCGTCTCGTCGGGGCGCCGCCCGGCTACGTCGGCTACGACGAGGGCGGCCAGCTCACCGAGGCGGTCCGCCGCCGGCCGTACCAGGTCGTCCTCCTCGACGAGATCGAGAAGGCCCACCCCGACATCTTCAACGTCCTCCTCCAGGTCCTCGACGACGGCCGCCTGACCGACGGCCAGGGCCGGACCGTCGACTTCAAGAACACGGTCGTGATCATGACCAGCAACATCGGCTCCCAGGTCATCACCTCGTACGCCGGCCGGGCCGAAGATCCCGACGCCTACGAGGCCATGAAGCGGCAGGTGACCGAGTCCCTCCGCCAGCAATTCCGTCCGGAGTTCCTCAACCGGGTCGACGAGGTCATCGTCTTCCACGCCCTCACCGACGCCGACCTGGCGGCGATCGTCGACCTCCTCCTGTCGGATCTCCAGCGCCGCCTCACGACGCAGGATCTGACCCTCGAGCTGACGCCGGCGGCCCGGGCGCTGATTGCTCGCGAGGGCCACGACCCGTCGTTCGGGGCCCGACCATTGAAGCGGACGATCCAGCGCCTCGTCGAGAACTCCTTCGCCCGGGCCCTCATCGAGGGGCGCTTCAGGCCGGGTGACCACGTGGTCGCCGACGCGGACCCGGTGGGCTCGACCGTCGTCTTCACCTCGGGCGATGCGACCGTGGTCGCGGATGCCGCTGATCGCCGGGACGCCCGGGGCACGAACGCCGATGACGACGGCGACGGCGCGGTCGGGGCCGGCGCGGGGTCCGGTCGGGGGCGCCGTCGCTCGAGCGTCCTGGACCTGCCGGATACGGAACCTCGGAAGCGCGACGCCGGGGAGCTCGTGAACTGAGGTTCAGCGAGGCCGTCGCGCGCCTGGCGGTCCTCCCGGCGGCCATGCCCGCCCCGCCGGCGGCCCTGATGCCCATCCGGCTCGACATGGGTGAACAGCGCCAGACCGAGATCTCCTTCGGCCCGGACACGGCCCGGGCGGCCGCGGTGCTCGTCCTCATCGCGCCGGCATCGGACGCCGCCGACGCCGAGGCCGAGGTGATCCTGATTCGACGTGTCGACCGGGGCGGACCGCATGCCGGGGACATCGCCCTGCCCGGTGGCCGTGTCGAGGACGCCGATGCCGATGCCAGCGCGGCCGCCCTTCGCGAAGCCTCGGAGGAGGTCGGCCTCGATCCCATCGCCGCCGGGGTCAGGGTCGTCGGCGAGCTGGAGACCTTCTGGATCCCCGTCTCCGACTACCGGGTGACGCCGATCGTGGCACTCGCCGAGCGGCGCCCGGAGCTCCGGCCCTCGCCGGACGAGGTGGAGGAGATCTTCATGGCGCCACTCGAGGCCTTCCTGGCCGGCGCCCCGGTCGAGCTCGTCGAGACCGATATCCGGGGGTTTCCGCTGCGCTTCGGCGCCTACCCGGCCAACGGCCTCCGCGTCTGGGGCGCGACGGCCCGCATCCTCGGCCAGCTCGGCGCGATCCTCGGCGAGACAGAACCCACTTAGCGGCGCCCGTGCCGCTGGATCTCCTAAAGCGGCTCGCCGGTCGTCCGGTCAAGGCGGTCAGGATCCGGCGGTCGTTCCGCGAGGTGACCTTCGCCGCGGGCGACGGCGCCGGCCTCGCCCGGTCCCAGGCGACGGGCCGCGCCATCGAGGATCGCCCCGATCGCGGAATCGTCGGCGCCCGCGAACTCGACCACGATCGCCCGCATCTCGGCGTGATCGGTCCAGGCCGCGTGGTCCACCCCGGCGGGCCACAGGATCGCCTCGCCCGCGGCGACGCGCCGCCGCTCATCGCCGACGACGACCCAACCGCCGCCCTCGATCACGCAGAACCAGGTCGTGTTCGGGTTGGAGTGGGGGGCGATGGCCCCGCCCCGCGTGAAGGCCAGCTCGGAGACCAGGCCCCGACCGTCCGAGTGGATGACCTGGCCGGTCAGGCCGTGCGTGCCGGGCGGACCCTCAGGCCGCCGGAAGCCGACACCGAAGCGGCGGACCTCGATGGCCATGGGTCCCTCGGCCCGGTCCCGCGGCGAGCCGTCGCGCCGGGCCGGGTCAGCGCCGCCGGCGGCGCGCGCCGCGGCGCCGGCCGGCGGCGGCGGGGCGCCCCGGGGTCTGGCGGGTGTGGTTGGGCCGGCGGGCGCGCGGGGGCTCGTAGGCGTCGAAGAGGGGTGGATAGCGGCGGAAGCGGACCCACAGGAGCGTCGCCAGGCCAGCCAGCTCGATGACCAGCACGACCGCGAAGTCGAAGAGAAAAATGACGCTCATCGTCAGCAGCAGGAAGGTGATGAGGCCCGTCCACAGGAGCCACTCCCACATGTCGGTGTAGAGGCGGTGGCGGTGGAGGGCTCGGGTCCGGACGTTGTAGAGGACCACGAGCACGACCAGCAGGCCGAGCGAGGCCGCCAGCGTCGGGAAGTAGATATCCGGGAAATACGTCTGCGAGAACGAGAGCCAGAGGTATTCCCAGGGTTTCAGGGTCACGATCTCTCCGAGATGGTCCGACGGCTGGTCGCGCGCCGGGTCGGGCGAGCGTGGAGTATGCCATGACCCGCGGCTATACTCGGCGCCACACGCGCGGCCGGAAGACGGCGGATGGAGGAGACGCTTGCGAGCCCTGCTGTCGGTCGCCACGCGCGACGGCATCACCGCCTTTGCACGGGACCTCCAGTCGCTGGACGTGGAGCTCTTTGCGACCGACGGAACGCGCGAGCACCTCGCCGCCGATGGCATCGAGGTCGCACCGATCTCCAGCCTTACCGGCATTCCTTCGCTCCTCGGCGGCCAGGTCAAGACGTTCCACCCAGCCGTCTACGCCGGCATCCTGGCCCGCCGGGACAAGCCAGAGCAGCTCGCCGAGCTGGCCGAACAGGGCATCGGGACCATCGATCTCGTGGTCGTCAACGTGAAGCCCTTCGGGGCCGAGATCGGGCGCAGCCTCGTGGGCATCGAGCAGGCCATCGAGATGATCGACGTCGGGGGAGCGGCCCTCCTGGGCGCCGCGGCCCGCAACGCCGCCGGGGTCGCGGCGGTCGCCAGCCCCGAGCACTACCAGCGCATCGTCGCCGAACTCCGGGAGCGCGGGCTCGTCAGCCCCGAGTTCCGGGCCCAGCTCGCGGCCGAGGCGTTCGGGACGGTGGCGGCCTATCACGCTGAGATCGCGGCCTACCTCAACCAGCTCACGGGGACGATCTTTCCGAAGCGCCTGGCGATGGTCCTCGAGAAAGTCGCCGACCTCCGCCATGGCGAGAACCCCCACCAGCCGGCGGCCTTCTACCGCGAGACCACGCATCGCTCCGGGACGCTGGCCGACAGCGAGCAGCTCCACGGCGAACGGCCTTCGTTCAACAACCTCCTCGACCTCGACGCCGCCTACCGCGTCGCATCGGACTTCACGGGACCGACGGTCGCGATCGCCAAGCACACCGATCCGGTCGGGATTGCGTCGGCCGACGAGCTCGTCGAGGCCTACCGGCGGGCGCTCGAGACCGACCCGGTGGCGTCGTTCGGGGGAATCGTAGGCGTCAATCGGGAGATGGACGGCCCGACCGCTCGGGCGATCGCCCAGAGCTCGTACGAAGCGGTCATCGCACCGGGCTACGACCGGGCCGCGTTCGGCATCCTTCGCCAGAAGGCGAATCTCGAGATCCTGGCCGTGCCGCCGAACCCGACCGAGGGGATGCGCGACTACGGCATCGCCAACCTCGACTTCAAGCGCGTCGCCGGAGGGCTGCTCGTGGAGACCCTCGATACCCTCGGCCTCGATCGGGGCCAGCTCCAGGTGGTGACGAAGCGCCGCCCGACCCTCGAGGAGCTGACCGACCTCCTCTTCGCCTGGCGCGCGGTCCGCCACGTCCGCTCGAACGCGGTGGTCCTGGCCCGGAACGGGGCGACGGTGGGCATCGGCGCAGGGCAGGCGAGCCGCCAGGTCTCGGTCGAGATCGCCCTCCGGCGGGCCGGTGACCGGGCCCGCCTGAGCGTCATGGCCAGCGACGCCTACTTCCCTTTCCCGGACGGCATCCAGCTCGCAGCCCAGGGCGGCGTGACCGCGATCATCCAGCCCGGCGGATCCATCCGTGACGAGATGGCCATTGAAGTTGCCGACCGACACCATCTGGCGATGGTGTTCACTGGTCGGAGGCATTTCAGACATTGACCGAGAAGAGGCTCGCTGAGGCGAGGTCGACGCAAGGCGGCGGCGACGACGCGAGTGAGCGCAATGCAATGTGTGTGAACGAGCGCCCGCGGTCGCCAACGCCGCGACGGCCCGAATCAGCGACCCAGAGGTAGTCATGGAACAGCTACTGGCCCTCGAGATGGTTCGGGTCACGGAGGCGGCCGCCATCGCTTCGGCGAGGCTCATGGGGCGAGGCGATCGCATGGAGGCCGACCGGCTCGCGACCGAGGCGATGCGACTGGCCATGGACGAGATCGAGATGGCCGGCACCATCGTCATCGGCGAGGGCGAACGGGACCAGGCGCCGATGCTCTACATCGGCGAGCAGGTCGGGGCCGCCAGCGCCGGCGGCACGGCCCCCGAGATCGACATCGCCGTCGATCCCCTCGAGGGCACCAACCTCGTTGCGACCGGATCGGCCAACGCCATCACCGTCCTCGCCGCATCCGAGCGCGGCGGCCTGGTCCATGCACCCGACACCTACCTCGAGAAGCTGTGCGTTGGGCCGCTCGTGGCCGGGCACGTCGACATCACCGTTACCGCGACGGAGAACATCGGGCGGATCGCCGAGGTCCTCCGGCGCAAGACCAGCGACATCACCGTCGTCATCCTGGAACGGCCCCGCCACGAGGACCTCATCGCCGAGGTCCGGGCGACCGGCGCCCGGATCAAGCTCATCTCGGACGGCGACCTCTCGGCCGCCATCAGCTGCGCCGTTCAGGGGACGGGCGTCCACGCGGTGATGGGCATCGGCGGAGCGCCGGAAGGCGTCATCACCGCCGCGGCCCTGCGCTGCCTCGGGGGCGAGATCCAGGCTCGGT
>JBEPVB010000070.1:0-12648 GCA_041691215.1 Chloroflexota bacterium | reverse complement strand
ATCCCCGACATCTTCCTCAAGGAGACCCAGCAGGTCGCCGGCCAGCAGATCGTCGAGGAGCCGTTCTTCCCGATCCAGACCAGCTCCTCGCCGATCCTCCGCGGTCTCGACCAGGGCTTCCCGCAGCTCCTCGGCTACAACGGCACGACGGCCAAGTCGGCGGCCCAGACGGTCCTCGTCACGGCCCGCGACGATCCGCTCCTTGCTCAGTGGCAGTACGGCCTCGGCCGGAGCGTCGCCTGGACCTCCGACTCCACCGGCCGCTGGGCCAAGAGCTGGATCGCCTGGCCGGGCTTCTCGAAGTTCTTCAGCCAGCTCGTGGGCTGGACGTTCCCGGGCGAGGAGGCGGGCGGGATTGAGGCCTCCTTCGAAGTCAAGGACGGCCGGACAACGCTCCACGTCCAGTCCGTCCAGCCGGACGGCTCGCCGCGCGATTTCTACACGACCTCGGCGGTCCTCGTGGGGCCCGATCTCGAACCCGTCGCCGCCGACCTGGACCAGATCGCGCCGGGCGTCTACGAGAAGGACCTTGGCGAGATCCCCTCGGGTGCCTATGCCGTCCGGATCACCCAGATCCGGCCCGGGACGGCGGCCCTTGGGCGGACCGTCGGCCTCGTCGCTCCTATCGCCGCGGAGTACCGGCTCCTCGGCGCGAACCAGCCGCTCCTGGCGACGCTCCGAGCAGCCACCAACGGCCGCGAGATCACGACGCCGCTCGAGCCCTGGCGCCATGACCTCAGGCTGACCTCGTCCTTCACCGAGCTCTGGCCGTGGCTCCTCCTGCTGGCCCTCCTCCTGTGGCCGCTCGACATCGCCCTCCGCCGCGTCTCCCTCGGTCGTCGCGAGCTTGCCGACGGTCGGGCCTGGCTCGGCCGGACGTGGCGGCGGCGAGGTGCCGCGGCTCCGCGCTCGGCGACGGCCACGGGCATGCTCGCGGCCCGGGACAGGGCGGCCGGGACGGCGGCCCGCGCAGCCCTCATGCGGGCGCCCGGGGAAGCATCCACGACGGGCGTCCCGCCCGAAACCCCGGCCCCGCCGGATGCTGCTGCGCCGTCCACAGCGGCCCGGTCGGCTGTTCCCGTGCCGCAACCGCCGCCGGCTGCCGAGGCCAAGCCGGAGATCGACTCCCCTCCGCCCGCCAATCGGGCGCCCGGCGATTCGGACACGATGGCCCGCCTGCGAGAGGCGAAGCGGCGGGCCCGCCGCGGCTGACGCGCCGGACATCGACGCGACGTCAGCCCGCTGGCGTCAGCGGCCGGCGGCTGCGCCCAAGGTCCGGATCGCCGCGATCAGGCCCGGGTCGTCGAGGGCCGAGATGTCCCCAGGGTCGATGCCCAGGAAGGCCGCCCGGACGACCCGCCGCATGACCTTGCCGGAGCGCGTCTTCGGGAGCGCCGGGACCACGACGACGAGGTCCGGCTTGAGGGCCTTGCCGAGCTCGCGGGCAACGGCCGCCCCGATCTCGGCTCGGAGGGCCTGCGTATCGGTAACCCCACGACCCACGACACAGAAGACGGCGATCGACTCGCCCTTGACCGCGTGAGGCAGCCCGACGGCAGCTGCCTCGACCACGGCCGGGTGGCCGACCGCCGCGCTCTCGACCTCGGCCGGCCCGACGCGCTTGCCGGCGACCTTGAGCGTGTCGTCCGAGCGGCCCTGGATGTACCAGTAGCCGTCGGGGTCGATGAGCGCCCAGTCGCCGTGGACCCAGATCCCCGGCAGCCGCGACCAGTACGTCTCGAGGTAGCGGTCGGGGTCGTTCCAGAAGCCCCGGGTCATGCCCGGGAGGGGCTGCCGGATGACGAGCTCACCGACGGCCCCCCGCACCGGTCGGCCGTCGCCATCGACGACATCGGCAGCGACCCCGATGTTCGGCCCCGAGAAGGACGTCGGCTTGACCGGCGTCATCAGGTTGCCGGCCACGATCCCGCCCGAGACCTCGGTCCCGCCCGAGTAGTTGACGATCGGGCAGCGGCCCTCGCCGACCTCGCGGAAGTACCACCACCAGGGTTCCGGGTTCCACGGCTCGCCCGTCGAGCCGAGGACGCGCAGCGAGGACCGGGCATGGCCCCGGACCGGGCCCGTGCCATGGGGGCTGAGGGCCCGGATCACGGTCGGGCTCAGGCCGAGGTGGGTGACCCCGTGGCGAGCGACGATCGACCACAGGCGATCCGGGCCGGGGTGATCGGGGGTCCCCTCGTAGAGCACGAGCCGGGCGCCGCGGAGGAGCGACCCCGAGATCGCCCAGGGACCCATCATCCAGCCGAGATCGGTGAACCAGAAGAGCGTGTCCCCGGATCCCAGGTCGAAGCAGTGAGCGAGGTCCTGGGCGGCCTTGATGGGGAAGCCGCCGTGGACATGCACCGCGCCCTTCGGCCGGCCCGTGGTGCCCGAGGTGTAGATGACCATATAGGGCGTCTCGGGGTCCGTCTCGGGACGCTCGGGAAACGCTCGATCCTGACTCGCCGACGTGGCCCGGGCCTCGCTCTCCGCCTCGTGCCACCAACGATCGCGTTGCGGGTCCCAGGGCGTTGGATCGCGGCGGTCGCCGAGGCGCCGAACGACGATTACCCGCCGGACGCTCGGGGCGATGGCGACGGCCTCGTCGGCGGTCTCCTTCAGGGGCACAACCGCTCCCCGGCGGAGAAAACCGTCGGCGGTGATGAGGACTGAGGCTTGGCAGTCATTCAGGCGGGCGGCGACCGCCGTGGCCCCATAGCCCGAGAAGATCGGGCTGAAGATCGCCCGGAGGAGGCCCAGGGCGAGGACGGCGATGGCCGTCTCGGGCAGCATCGGCAGGAGGATGCCGACCCGATCGCCCGGGCCGACGCCGGCCGCCCGGAGCATCGCGGCGGCCCGCTCGACCGCGTCGCGGAGCTGGCTGGCCGAGAAGCGCCGGATCTCCCCATCCTCGCCCTCCCAGACGAGCATCTCGGCCGCCGGACTCGCGTCGGCGAGGGGGTCGATCGAGGCCGCGGCGTGGTTGAAGGCGCCGCCCGTCCACCATCTGGCCCAGGCCGGCCCGCGGCTCAGGTCGAGCGTCTCACGGGGTCGCCGCTGCCAGGGCAGGGCCAAGTCGTCGGCGGCCGCGGCCCAGAACCAGGCCGGGTCCATGACCGCCCGGGCCTGCAGCGCGGCCAGGTCGGCGAGGCCCGTGGAACGGAGGAAGCTGGCGAGATGTGAGCCGGTCAGGGTCTCGGCATCGGGGCGCCAGGCGGCATCGGGGACGTCCCGGCCGAAGGTCGGCCAGGTCGACGCTGAGGCGGACACCGGCCGATGCTAGCACGCGATCCGGGACCCGCGGCCGGCGCCGAATCGGGGCTTCCGGTAGCCTCGGGGCATGCGCCTCCCCCATGGCCCGCGGCCCTACCTCGCGGTGCTCGCGACCATGCTCCTGGCCGGCTGCGCCTCGATCCTCCAGGGATCACCGGCCCCCACGCCGATGGACTTCCCGAGCATGTCCGGCGAGTTCACGTCGCGGGGGATCGCCATCGAGCATTTCACCTCGGGCGACGACGGCTGCCACGACAGCAGCCTCGCCCCCACGGCGATCGGCTTCGATGCCAGCGGCCTCGGAGTGGCGACTCCGCTCCGCCTCCGGATCTACATTTTTGCCGACGGCGCGGCCTACGACCGGCGGCGAGCGGACGTGGACACCTGCGCAGCTGGCTGGGCTTCCGACCCAGCCACGGTCGAGTTCGTGGATGCCAGCCCCTTCGTCCTGGCCGGCCAGGGGCCCTGGCCGGATGCGTTCAAGACAGCCCTTCGGGCGGCCATCGCGGCGGCCGCCGGCAACGGCGGCTAGGCCGGCAGTACCACGCCGTTGCCGGCGCGCACCGCGCCGCCGATGCCGGTTCCGTTGGATCTGAACGGGGTCGACCCTCGATCGTGACCATCGTCCGGTCCTGGCCCGGGCCATCCGTCTCAGCGGTGCCTCTGACCACCGGGGGAGGGAGAACTTCGGGCCCGGCGGCGAGTCTCGGGGCATGTCCTCGACACTCGCCCGCTCCCACCGATTCCTCCTGACCTTCGGCCTCGCGGTCATCGTCGCGGCCTCGCTGCCGCTGGCCGCCGGGGCCACGGACGGCGCGCCAACCGCCGCTACCCGTTCCGTCGCAACGTCTGCTACCTCGATCCTCAACCACCCGCCGGCCTGGACGGCCGAGGTCGCCCACGCGACCCTCTCGCGGATCAACGCGGCGCTGGCGCCCAGGGTCATCGCCAAGCCGGCTCCGGTCGGAGCCGTGGTCGCCAAGGCACCGGTATCGCAGAAGACGGTCGTCAAGGCTGCCACCGCGCCGCGACGTGCGGGGACGAACCACCTCTGGATCCCGTCGCTGGGGATCTCGCATTCGGTGGCCGCCTTTGCCTGCACACGCTCGACGCCGCCGGCGGCCGGCGTCTACCGCTGGGGCTGTGCCGGCCGCAGCAACGCCTACCTGTTCGGGCATGCCTGGAGCACCCTCAAGCCGCTCCACGATGCCTACGTTGGAGGCCACCTCCACACGGGGATGGTCGCCTACTACGCCGACGGCAGCGGCCGGGTGCGGGCCTTCAAGGTGACCCAGATCAAGGTAGTGACACCGGACCAGGTGGCCTGGGCCATCGCCGCCCAGTCAACGCCGTCGCTGACCCTCCAGACCTGCGTCGGCGCCAAGAGCCAGTACCGGCTCCTCGTCCGTCTCGTTGCCACGAACTGACCGGCTGAGCGCCTGATCGACTGATCGGCCGGCGGCCGTCCACACCGGGTCAGGAGATCCGGAGGCCCAGGATGCGGCGGGCGATCACGAGCCGCTGGATCTGGCTGGTGCCCTCGCCGATCTCGGTCAGCTTGGCGTCTCGCAGGTAGCGCTCGACCGGATAGTCGGTCACGTAGCCGTAGCCGCCGTGGACCTGGATCGCGGCGTTCGTCGCTCGGCTCGAGACCTCCGAGGCAAAGAGCTTCGCCTCCGCCGCGACGAGGGCGAAGTCACGGCCCTGGTCCTTGAGCCAGGCGGCCTTCCAGACAAGCGCCCTGGCAGCCTCGATCTCGGTCGCCATGTCGGCGATCATGAAGGCCACCCCCTCGAAGGTGCCGATCGGCCGTCCGAACTGCTCCCGGGTCTGGGCGTATGGGATCGCGGCGTCGAGGGCGGCCTGGGCAAGCCCCACCGCCAGCGCACCGATGCTGATCCGCCCGCCATCGAGGATCTTGAGGAACATCCGGAAGCCCTCGCCCTGGGCGCCGAGCATGTTGGCCGCCGGCACCCGGCAGCCGTCGAAGAAGAGCTCGCCGGTTGCCGAGGCGTGGAGGCCCATCTTGTCCTCGAGTCGTCCGACCCGGAAGCCTGGCGTATCGGCCGGGACGATGAAGGCCGTGATCTCGGCGGTCCCATCCGCCTTCGAACCGGTCCGGGCCGTGATCACGTACGTCCCGGCCTGGCCGGCGTTGGTGATGAAGCGCTTGCCGCCGTCGATGACCCACGTGCCGCCGTCCGGGCCGTCGTCGTGGCGGGCCGTCGTCCGCGTCCCGCCGGCGTCCGAGCCGGCGCCCGGCTCGGTCAGGCCGTAGGCACCGATGACGCTGCCTCCGGCCATCGGGACGAGGAACCGCTGCTGCTGATCCGGGGTCCCGGCGAGGTGGAGGGGCCCGCAACCGAGGGAGGTATGGGCGGCGACGATCAACCCCAGCGATCCCCAGACGCGCCCGATCTCCTCGATCGCGATGGCGTACGCAAGCGTGTCCAGGCCGGCCCCGCCCTCAGCCTCGGGGATCGGGATTCCCAGCCAGCCCATCTCTCCGAGGCGGCGCACGATCTCGACCGGAAAGCGCCGCTCCCGTTCGTGCTCCTCGACGACCGGGGCGACCTCCCGGGCCAGGAAGTCGCGGATCGTGGAGCGGAGGAGCTCGTGCTCCGGCGAGAGGTCGAAGTCCATGTGAGGGCGAGGGTAGCATCCGGGACCACGCTGGCCGTGGGCTCGCCGCCGGACGCAGATTCGAGGATTGGTCTAGCCTCTGGCCATGTCGGAGCGCGTGCCGCTGGCCCCATCCGAGCCGCCCGAGACGGTCGCCGTCTCCGCGTTCGCAATCGGCCCTGGCAGCGGCCCTGCCGGGGGCTTCAGCAACGCCTCGTCGCTGCGCCGGGCGATCCTGGTGAACCTTCGGCAGCGCGGGCCCATGTCACCCGACGGGCTGGCCACCCACCTCGGGGCCAGCCGGACCGGCGTCCTCCAGCAGCTCCATGCCCTCGAGCAGGCCGGCCTCGTCGCCCACGAGGTGGAACGCCACGGGGTCGGCCGACCGCGCCATCGCTACGACGTGACGCCCGACGCCCAGGACCTCTTCCCAGCTGACTATGACGGGCTGGCCCTGGGCCTCCTCGACGCCATCTCGGCCGTCGGTGGCGCCGACCTCCTCGACGAGGTCCTGGTGGCCCGTCGCCGCCAGCTCGGCGTCCGACTTCGGGAACGGCTCGACCAGCGGGTGGCCCGCGATGCCCCGCTGGCCGATCGGGTCCGGGAGCTGGCGGTGATCCAGGACGAGGGCGGCTACCTGGCCGAGGCGCTCCTCAGCGCCGACGGGACGATCCGCCTCCGGGAGCACAACTGCGCGATCTTCCATGTTGCCCAGGACGTCGGGTCGTGCTGCGCCGCCGAGCTGGCCCTCTTCAGCGAGGTCCTCGGCGCCGACGTCATCCGCGAGAGTCACATCGCCAAGGGCGATCGCTCCTGTACCTACCGGATCGAGACCGCCCCCGGCGACTGATCCGGCTCATGCCTCCTCGCGCTCGATCGCGACACGCGATGCGGGCTGGCGAGCCGGCAGCGGAACATCCGAGACGTTGGGCACGAACGACGCGGCCATGGACGTGGCGGCCGCCTGCTCCTGCTCCTCGACGCTCATGATCCCCAGCCGGCCCAGGGTCGCGAGCTCGTCGCGGATGTAGGTCTTGAGCATCTCGGGCCCGTCCGTCGAGATCGCGAACCGGACGCCGTTCCGACGGAAGGTGTCGAAGATCCAGCGGAGCTCGTCCCAGCCGGAGACGACCCTGGTGTTGATGTTCGAGGTCGGGCAGATCTCGAGGACGATTCCCCGCTCCCGGATCATGGCCATCGCCCGGGGGTCGTAGGCGGCCTTCACCCCGTGGCCGATCCGGTCGGGTTCGAGCAGCTCCACGACGCGAGCCACCTCCTCGACCGGGCCCGCCTCGCCGGTATGGATCGTCAGCCCGAGGCCGAACTGGCGGGCCCGGCGGAAGAGCTTCCGGTAATCGGCGACACGGAAGGTCGACGACTCCGGGCCGGCGATGTCAACGCCGACGACGCCCCGATCCCGCCACAGGATGGCCTTCTCCACGATGATCTCGTTGAGCTCGTAGGGAAAGGCCCGATCGAGGCAGAAGATGAGGCCCGGCTTGATCGGGTACTCGAGCGTCGCCCGATCCATCCCTCGAACCGCCGCAGCGACGATGTGGTCGAGGTCCTGCTCGCCGCCCCGATTTCGCTTCATCGGGTTGAAGCGGAGCTCCATCGTCGTGACGTTGTTCTTGCGATACGCCCCGCCGACCACCTCGTAGACGCTCCGCTCCACAGCCAGCGGCGAGCTCTGGATCAGCTCGGTCCAGTGAAAGAGGTGGAGGTAGCCGTCGAACGACTTCGTGCCCCGCGGGTTGACGGTGATGAGCTCGCGGAACTCCCAGTAATCCTTGGTCGGGAGCTTGATGCCCTGGGAGTGGGCAATGCCCCACATGATCGCCGGCGTCACGGCCGCGCCGAGATGGCAGTGGAGCTCGGCGAGCGGGACGGATCGGGAGAGCTGGCGGGCCATCGACCCGAGGATACCGGCTGGAAGCGCTAGCGGTCAGGACCGGCCGGCGCGGTCATTCAGCCGATGAGGGCCGAATCCGTAGACTCGGACGAATCGGCGGCGCCGGACGACTCGGACGCCCCGGGGCCATCGGCGGCATCGGACGCCTCGGACGCCTCGGCGGCCTCACGGCCGTCTGCGGCATCGGCTGACTCGGGTGCCTCGCCCGCGTCGGGTGTCTCAGCCGTAGCCGGTTCGAGATCCGCGATCGGCCGGCCGGATCCCGCCGGTTCGACATCAGCCGAGCGGGACGCGGCATCGTCGGTCCCGGCCGCCCCAGGCTCGTCGGTCGGAACAACAGGCTCAGGCACGGTTTCCTGACCGGCGCGACGGGCCTCGAGGGCGGCCAGATCGGCCATCGCACCAGCCAGTTGGCGCTGCCGCTTTTCGACTTCCTTCCGGGCCGCCCGGATCGCCTTGTCGCGCTTCGCCCCGGCCGAATGGCCGGCCTTGCCTCGTGTCCTGTCCTTCGGCATTCGCGGCCTCCTCACCTGCATGGCCTTGGCCCGACCATGATGCGCGCCCGCAGGCGGATCCGACGGCGCGCCGCCGGTTAACTCGCTGCAGGATCGCCCGGACGGGCAACGGATCGGCTCCCGGCGGTCACAATAGGCCGATGAGCGATCACACGGCAACGCCAGGGGCCGGCCGAGGATCGGACGATCACCCGACGCTGAGGGATCGCCTTCGCGTGGGCCCTGGCTCGCACACCAACCTCGCCAACCTCGATCCCGACGCCACCTTTGGCCACTCGAAGGACGCCGCGCGCGACAAGGTTGCCGTTGATCTGTCCCGCCTGGCCTCGCTCCAGGAGCGAATCTGGGCGGAGCACCGGCATCGAATCCTCATCGTCCTTCAAGGGATCGATGCATCGGGCAAGGACGGCACGATCGCCCACGTGATGTCCGCCTTCAATGCCCAGGGCTGCCGGGTCGTGGGCTTCGGCGTCCCGAGCGCGGTCGAGGCCGCCCACGACTACCTCTGGCGGGCCCATCTCGCTGTCCCGGGCAACGGCGAGATCGCCATCTTCAATCGATCGTATTACGAGAGCGTCCTCGTGGAGCGGGTCCACGACCTCGCGCCCGAGGCTGTCTGGAAACGGCGCTACGACCAGATCAACGCCTTCGAGGAGCTCCTGATCCGCGAGGGCACGACCATCCTGAAGTTCTTCCTGGCCATCGATCGGGACGAGCAGATCGTGCGCCTCAAGGCCCGCTACGACGACCCGACGAAGCGCTGGAAGTTCAAGGTCGGCGATCTCGACGAGCGCAAGCTGTGGGACCAGTACATGGCGGCCTTCGAGGACGCGCTTGCTCGCTGCTCGACCGACCTGGCGCCCTGGTACCTGATCCCGGCCAACCACAAGTGGTTCCGCGACCTCGCCGTCGGCGATATCGCCGCCGACGTCCTCGAGGAGCTCCACCCGGAGTACCCGACGATGGCGGACCTGCCGGCCGACATCGTCTTCAAGTAGCCGCCGCGGCGGTCCGAGATCAGCCCGCGAGGGGGATGACCCGACCGTCGTCGTCGATCGTCGCCTGGCGGCGTCGGAGGGCCCGAAGCTCGGCGCCCGGGACCTGGTCGCGGGCGTGATAGCTGGACCGGACCAGCGGCCCTGACTCGACGTGTCTGAAGCCGAGGGCGAGCGCCTCTTCCTTCATCTCGGTGAACTCGTCGGGGTGGTAATAGCGCTCCAGGGGGAGGTGCTTCAGCGACGGCCGCAGGTACTGACCGATGGTGAGGATGTCGGTATCGACCTCGCGGAGGGCCTCGAACGCCTCGGTCATCTCGGCCCGCGTCTCGCCGAGCCCGACCATGAGTGAGCTCTTGGTGTGGGCCTCGTGACCGTACTCGGCGGCGTAGGCCTTGGCCCGTTCGAGGACGCCGAGTGTCCGCTCCCAGCGGGCTCGCTTGCGGACCGGCTTCTGAAGCCGCCGGACCGTCTCGAGGTTGTGGTTCAGGATGTCCGGGCCGGCCGCCATGACCATCCGAAGCGGCGCTTCCTGGCCGTTGAAGTCGGGGATCAGGACCTCGACGCCCATGCCCGGCACCCGCTCCCGGAGCTGGCGAATGGTCTCGGCGAAGACGTGTGCGCCGCCGTCAGGCAGGTCGTCGCGCGCGACCGAGGTCACCACGACGTGCTCGAGGCCCAGGCCGGAGAGGGCTTCGGCGACGCGCCGCGGCTCGTCCTCGTCGAACCAGGTCGGCCTGCCGGTCTTGATGTTGCAGAAGCCACAGGCGCGGGTGCAGGTGTCACCGAGGATCATGATCGTGGCCGTTCGCTGGTCCCAGCACTCGCCGATGTTGGGGCAGCGGGCCTCTTCGCAGACGGTGTTGAGATTCAGGCCCCGGAGGAGACTCTTGAGCTCGTGGTAGTTCTCGCCGGACGGGATCCGGGCCTTGATCCAGTCGGGGTGGCGGCGGAGGGCGAGCGAGCCGTCGGCGGCCGACAGGCCGGCCAGGCCGCCCCCGCCCATCGCGATCGAGATCGGCTCGGCCGAGGCACGCCCGTGGCCGCCGGCGTGGGCATCGCCAGGGGGCTCGAACATGGGCAGCTCGCGGATCATCGGGATGAGTCTAGTCAGGCGGGCCGAAGGTGTCGCGGATGCCCTGGTCGAGGTCACGAGGGCGGAAGCCGAGCTCACGCTCGGCCTTCGCCGGAGACGCCCAGTAGGTGACCCCAACACCGGCTGTGATGAGCTCGGGAAGGTTGGGACGGCCCATCAGCCGGCCGACCGGCGCGAGCATGCGGAGCAGGCTGCTGGGAATTCGGAGCAGTGGCGGGCGGTGGCCGCCTGCGGCCGCGGCCAGGGCGATGACATCGGCGAGGCGCGCCGTCGGCCCGGACAGGACGTACGACTGGCCGACGACGCCCCGGTCGAGGACGGCCACGATGCCGACGGCCAAGTCGTCGATGTGGACGAAGCCGATGCCGACCTCGTCGATCGCGCGGTAGGGCAGGCGGCCCCGGGCGGCGAGGCGGAGCTGCTCGCCGACCTCGGTATGGTCGCCGGGCCCGTAGACCTGGCTCGGCATCGCGATGACGATCGGCGCGCCGCCGGCGGTCCGTTGCTCCACGACCTCGTGGGCCCCGTACTTCGTCTCGTCGTACCAGCTCAGGAAGCCCTCCCCCAGGTCGCGGCGATGGGTCTCGTCGACGACCTGGCCGTGGGTGTTGCCGAACACGTTGACGGTCGAGATGTAGACGATTCGCGGCGTTCCGGCAGCCTCGGCCGCATCCAGCGTTCGGGTCGTCGTCCCGACGTTGGCGTCCCACATCGCGCCTCGTTCCGATCGCGGGATCCCGACCCGGTAGCTGCCGGCAGCGTGGACGAGGGCATCGGCGTCGTGGAGGCTTGCGGCCAGGGCGGCGACGTCGGACAGGTCGCTCTCGATGAGCTCGGCGCCGAGATCGGCCAGGGCTGTCGCCCGCCGCGGGTCGCGGACGAGGGCCACGACGTGATCGCCTCGCGCCAGGAGGGCCTCGACAAGCCGGCCACCGATGAACCCGCCACCGCCGGTCACGACGATCCTCCGGCGGGTCACGGCCGACGCGCCCGCTGGGTGCCTGACCGAGGGGCGCCTAGTAGATCGCGGTGTCGGGGCCAACCGCTTCGAGCCAGGCCTTGATGTCACGCAGGAGGGCAGCTCCGCCGGCGCCATCGTTGGCCCGGTGGTCGACGCCGAGGACCATGTTCATGATCGGCCGGATGGCGATGACGTCACCCTCGGGCGTCTCGACGACGACGGCTCGCTTGGTGATCCGATCCATGGTGACGATCCCGACCTCGGGAACGTTGATGATCGGCATGACCATGTTCGTGCCGAGCCAGCCGGTGTTGTCGACGGTGAACGTCCCGCCACCGAAGTCGTCGACGCGGAGCTTGTTGGTCCGGGCCCGCTCCGACACGTCGGCGATGGCCTTGTTGATGCCGCTGATCGAGAGCTGGTCGACGTCCCGAATGACCGGCACGATCAAGCCGCCGTCGACCGCCACCGCGATGCCGATGTTGACCCGCCGCTTGGCCAGGAGTCCCTGCTCGGACCAGTGGGCGTTGAAGGTCGGGCTCTTCTTGAGGCCCTCGGCCGAGGCCTTGACCACGAAGGGCACAAAGCTGAGGGCCATGCCTTCCCGGGCCTGGTAGTCGCGCTTCGACTTCTCGCGGAGGCGGACGAGGCTCGAAACGTCGACCTCCATCTGGACGTAGGCGTGGGGTACCAGGAGCGCCCGCGTCATCTGGGCGGCGATGCCCTTGCGCATCTGGGTCATCGGGACGAGGACCTCGTCCGCGCCAGCCGGGAACTCGACCCCCTGCCCCGCCGATGCCGCCGCGGTCGAGGCAGGTCGGCCAGCCGTTGCTGCCGGCGTCCCGCCGCTCGATGGCGCGGCCGATGCTGTGGTTGGAGCCTCCGTGGCGGCAGCTGCCGCCGAACGTACGGCCGCATCCTGGGATCCCACCGGCACCCCGGTTCGCTGCGATTCGACGTGGTCGGTGACGTCCTCGCGGGTGATCCGCCCACCACCGCCGGTGCCCACGATCATCGCCGCCTGCAGCCCATGCTCGCGCAGGAGCCGGCGGACGGCCGGCGTCATCCTTGCGTCGGCGGCACCGGGCAGCTCGTGGACGGCTCGCTCGTCGGAGCCGGCCGGGCCGTTGGCAACGGCCGTCGCGGAGGCGGCCGCTGGGCTCGCCACGGTCGGCGGCAGCGCTGCTGGAGAAGTGGCAGCCACAGGGGCAGGGATTGGCGCCGGCGCTGGAGCCGACACGGCTGCGGGCGCTGGAGCCGACACGGCTGCGGGC
>JBEPVB010000069.1:0-12668 GCA_041691215.1 Chloroflexota bacterium | reverse complement strand
CCAACACGCTGGCCGCCGTCCAGGCCGGCGCGCGCCAGGTGGAGGTCACGATCAATGGCCTCGGTGAGCGGGCCGGCAACGCCTCGCTGGAGGAGGTCGTGATGGCCCTCCGGACGCGGCCGGGCCAGTTCCCGGGCCTCGCCGGCGGCATCCAGACCGAGCAGATCACCGCGGCCTCCCGTCTCGTGAGCTACCTGACTGGCTTCGCCGTCCAGCCCAACAAGGCGATCGTCGGCGGCAATGCCTTCGCCCACGAATCCGGGATCCACCAGGACGGCGTGATCAAGAATCCGCTGACCTACGAGATCATGACCCCCCAGTCGGTGGGCCTCACCGGCAGCCAGCTGACCATTGGCAAGCTGTCGGGCCGGCGCGGCCTCCAGCAGAAGCTCCGTCAGCTCGGCCACGAGGTCGAGGGCGAGGCGCTCGACGAGCTCTACCGGGCCGCCGTGGCCCTGGCCGACGCCAAGAAGGAGGTCACCGACGCCGACCTCCATGCCCTCGTGGAGCAGCGCGTGGCCGACGTCCCCCAGGCGGTCCGGCTGGAGGGCTGGAACGTCACCTCGTCACACGGCGGGAAGGCGACCGGGATGGTCTCCCTGAGCGTCGCCGATTCGGATCGGGCCGAGGCCGCCATCGGCAATGGGCCGGTGGACGCCCTCTTCGCCGCCGTTGACGCCGCGGTCCAGCCGGTCTTCGGCTGGCACCCCGTCCTCGACAGCTACGAGATCAAGGCCGTCTCGGGCGGGGAGGATGCGCAGGGCCGGGTCCTGGTCCGCTGCCGACGCTCGACTGATACGGGACCCGGGGCGCTGGTGGTCTCGGGGCACGGCCTGTCGACGAACATCATCGAGGCCTCGGTGGAGGCATACCTCGCCGCCGTGAACAAGCTCCACGGCGCCGAGAGCGGCACGCTCGGCCCGGCCTGGGCCTCTCGACGGGTCGTCGACGGGAACGCGATCCCGTGACGGCGACCACCTACCGCATCGCGGCGATCCCCGGCGACGGCGTCGGACCCGAAGTCGTCACGGCCGCCCGGCGCGTCCTCGAGGCGGCGGGCAGCCGCTTCCGGTTCGCGGTCGAGTGGTCGGACATCGTGGCCGGTGGCGCGGCCATCGATGCCCACGGAGTCGCCATCCGGGCCGAGGATGTCGAGGCGGCCGGGTCGGCCGATGCGGTCCTCCTGGGCGCCGTCGGGGGTCCGAAATGGGACGATCCGGAAGCGCGGGTCCGTCCTGAGCAGGCCCTCTTCGCCCTTCGCGGCGGCCTCGAGCTCTTCGCCAACCTCCGGCCGGTCACCATCCACCCGGCCCTCATCCCGACGTCGCCGCTGCGCCCCGAGCTGCTCGAGGGGGTCGACCTGCTGATCGTCAGGGAGCTGACCTCCGGCCTCTACTTCGGAAGGCCGTCCGAGGAGCGCGAAACGTCCGAGGGCCGCGTTGCCATCGACACCCTGTGGTACACGGAGGCCGAGATCCGGCGCGTCGTCCGCCTCGCCTTCGAGCTGGCCGCGGGCAGGAAGGGCCACCTGACCAGCGTCGACAAGGCCAATGTCCTGGCGACGTCGCGGCTCTGGCGCAAGGTCGTCGAGGAGGAGCGGGCCGCCTTTCCGGGCGTGATCCTCGGCCATCAGCTCGTCGATTCATGCGCGATGCTCCTGGTCAAGCAGCCGACCGCCTTCGACGTTCTCGTCACCGAGAACCTCTTCGGCGACATCCTCTCCGACGAGGCTTCGGTCCTGGCCGGCAGCCTCGGGATGCTGCCATCGGCATCGCTCGGCGAGCGCCGAACCGAGCATGGCCGGTTCGGCCTCTACGAGCCGATCCACGGTTCGGCGCCGACCATCGCCGGCATGGACATCGCCAATCCCCTGGGGACCATCCTCTCAGCAGCCATGCTCCTGCGCTGGTCGCTGGGCCGGGAGGCCGCGGCGGTGGCCATCGAGGCGGCGGTTGCGGAAGCGCTCGACGACGGATTCCGGACCGCCGACCTCGTCCCGCCGGGATCGGGCGGCGGGGTGCCGATCTGGGGTGACGAGCTTCGCCATGTGGGCACGACCGAGATGGCCGATGCGGTGATCGAACGGATCTCCATTCGCCGGGCGGCTCCCAAGCCGGTCGCCGCCAGCCCTGCCTGAGCCACCCGATCATCGACCACCAGGAGCCACCCTCGATGAACCTCACGACCGGGCCGGACGTCCCGGTGATCCTCTACGACACGACCCTCCGCGACGGGACCCAGGGCGAGAACGTGACCCTCTCCCTGGCCGACAAGCTGCGCGTCGCCCGGATGCTCGACGAGTACGGCATGCCCTACATCGAGGGCGGCTGGCCGGGCTCCAACCCCAAGGACATCGAGTTCTTCCGGCAGGCCCGGACGATGACATGGCAGACCGCCAGGCTGGCGGCCTTCGGCTCGACGCGACACCGATCCAACACGGCCGAAGCGGATTCCAACCTCCAGGAGCTCGTCCGGGCCGAGACGCCGGTGGTCACGATCTTCGGCAAGAGCTGGCTCCTGCACGTGACCGAGGTCCTGGGGGCGACGCCGGCCGAGAACCTCGACATGGTCGCCGACAGCGTCCGCTTCGTGGTCGAGCGGGGGCGTGAGCTGGTCTACGACGCCGAGCACTACTTCGACGGCTACGCGGCCGACCCGGCCTACGCCCTGGCGACGCTGCGGGCCGCCCGGGATGCCGGGGCGCGGACCCTCGTCCTGTGCGACACGAATGGCGGGACGCTCACCGGGCGTCTGCTGGCCGTGCTCGGGGAGACCCAGGGCGCGCTCGACGGCGACGCCGCAGAGCCCGTGACGTGGGGCATTCACACGCACAACGACGCGGAGCTGGCCGTGGCCAACTCGATCGCGGCGGTCCAGGCCGGCGTCCGCCACGTCCAGGCCACCATCAACGGCTACGGCGAGCGGTGCGGCAACGCCAACATGGTCTCCATCCTCGCCAACCTCGCCCTCAAGACCGACCTCGGCCTCGTCCCGGCCGGCGGGGGAGAGCTGACCCACCTGACCGACCTCTCGCGCTCGGTGGCCGAGATCGCGAACCTGGCCCCCAACGACTGGCAGCCATATGTCGGGCGCTCGGCGTTCGCCCACAAGGGCGGGGTCCACGGCGCCGCCGTGGCCAAAGTGGAGCGAAGCTACCAGCACGTCGACCCTGTCAGCGTCGGCAACGAGGGTCGCTTGGTCGTGTCCGAGCTCGGCGGGCGGGCCAATACCTCGATCCGGGCCGAGCAACTCGGCCACCGCCTCGAGGGCATCGATCCGCGCCAGCTGTCGGCCCTCATCAAGCGCCTCGAGCACGAGGGCCTCTCGTTCGAGGGGGCGGAGGCATCGTTCGAGCTCCTCATCCGGCGCCAGGGGGCCGGCTACGCGCCGCCCTTCAAGATCCTCGACTACACCTGCCTCGTGGAACAGCGTGACGGTCGCGACCAGCGGGCCGAAGCGACGGTCAAGGTCGAGGTGGACGGCGAGGTCCTCCACACCGCGGCCGAGGGCAACGGCCCGGTCAACGCCCTCGACGCGGCCCTTCGCAAGGCCCTCGGCGCCTTCTACCCGGTCCTCGACGCGGTCCACCTCTACGACTACAAGGTCCGGATCCTCGATTCGAACGCCGCCACCGGCGCCCGGACACGGGTCACGATCGAATCCGCGGATGGTGCCCGCGAATGGTCCACCATGGGCTCCGACACGAACATCATCGCGGCCTCGGCGATCGCCCTGGCCGACAGCCTCGAGTACGCAATCTGGAAGTCCGGCGCCGAGCTTCGGCGTCGCGACGAGCGCCATTTCACGACCGTCATCCCCGGGAGGTAGCCCGATGCCCCAGCAGGACGCCCTGCATCTCAGTCGCTGGACCGTCACCTCCGGCAGCAACGCCCAGAGCCGCGGGGCGGTGGTCATCGAGGCCGGCGATCACCATTGGCAGGCCTCGTCGCAGGGCAACGGCGCCGTCGATGCCCTGTTCGGCGCGGCCGACAAGGCGCTGGCCGAAGTCCTCGACGGGCATCCGCGCCTGGTCGCCTACGAGGTCAAGGCCCTCGCCGAGGGCCCCGACGCCGAGGGCCTCGTGTCGGTTCGCATCCGCCCGCCCGCCACCGCCGAGGGCGCTCGCGGCGAAGGGGAGTACTCGGGTTCGTCGTCCAGCACCAACATCATCGCGGCCTCGATCGAGGCGTATGTCGAGGCCCTCAACGCGATGCTCGACGAGGCGCATTGGGAGGGCGCGGCCGAATCGGCGGCTGCCGGCAAGACGGTCCGGAAGCCCTCGGGACGTCGGGCCGAGTACGACCGCGAGAAGGCCAAGCCGGCCACGACCAACTGGTTCGACCAATAGGCGTGGTCGGGATCAGGTCCGTGCGCGGCGTTGGCGCCTGCGTGCGCTCGCTCGCATGCTCGACTTCGCCTTGCGCCCGGGCCCGCTGCCGACCGCGGGCCAAATGCCAGCGCGGCTGAGATGACGACGGTCGCATACGCGGGGGAGCCGGGGGCGTTTGCCGAGGACGCGGTGATCGCCGCCTTCGGCGAGGCACAGCGCCTGGCGGTCGGGAGCTTCCGGGAGGTCTTTACGGCGGTCACCGATGAGCGGGCGGCATCGGGCGTCGTGCCGATCGAGAATCTCCTCAACGGCACGGTTCGCGAGACCTACGACCTGCTCCTCGAGCATGACCTCCATGTCGTCGGCGAGGTCGTCGTCCCGGTCCGGCTCTGCCTGGCGGCCCTGCCCGGTCAGTCGCTCGAGGCCATCGAACGGGTCTACTCCCACATCCAGGCGCTCGGCCAGGCCGAGGCATTCCTGCGCTCCCGGCCATGGATGACGATGACGACCTACAACACGGCCGGAGCGGGCAAGCTCATCCGGGAGCGTGGCGAGCTCGGGGCCGCGGCGGTCCTGTCGCCACGGGCCGCAGCCGGCTTCGGGCTGGAGATCCTGGCCAACGACATCCAGGGCGATGTCGATAATCGGACCCGCTTTCTCGTGGTCGCACGGGACGCCGGAGCACCCCGCTCTGGCGAGGATGAGGATTCCCGCCGGACGACGCTCGCCTTCGCCGTCCGGAACGAGCCAGGCTCGCTCCTGCGCGCCCTGCGGGCCTTCGCCGTGCGCGGCGTCAACCTGTCGTCGCTCGAATCGCGGCCGAGCCGGAGCGCGGCATGGGAATACGTGTTCTGGGCCGACGTCGATGCCGACATGGCGTCCCCGGCCTGCGCCGCGGCCCTGGTCGAGCTCGGCGAGGTGTCGACGATGGTCCGCATCCTGGGGTCGTATCCGCGAGCCGCCGAGCCGGCCTGACGGCCTCGATCAGCCGAGCGCGACCGGGATCCCGATGCCCAGCACCAGACCGAGGACGAAGAGCGCGAAGCGTACCGGCCAGACCCACCCGTGCCGGGTGACCTCCACGATCTGGCGCGGCGCGAAGACGAAGCCGAGGTAGAAGACCGCGGTGCCGAGGATCAAGAGGCCCAGGATCCCGAGGCCACCGACCGTCGCGATGAGCTCCGACGGGCCGGCCCCGGGGCTTGGCCAGATGTCGGCGACGATGCCCTGGAAGAAGGTGACTGAGACGAGGAGGTAGGGCGTCATCAACGCTCGCCGGGTGGTCGGCGACAGCTCCGGCAGCCGGTCGCGGGCGATGGTCCCGGCGCCCGCCGCGAGGAAGGCCACCCCGGCGATCGCCTCGGACGCGATGCCCACGTGCTCGAGGGCCGTGCGGCCGATGATCGAGAGCGCGAACGCCAGGGGATATGGCGCGTAGCCGCGGGCCGAGGAGCCGGGATCCTCGGGGATCGGCGGGTCACCGCGGCTCCGGGTCAGGACGCAGACGATGGCTCCCGTGATCGCGAGCAGGTAGAAGATGCCGACGGCCGCCAGGTCCTCGTTCGGCGTCAGCAGCTCGGGACTACCGACGTGCCTGAGCCACGGAGCAACCGCCACCAGCCAGCCAAGGATCAGGAGATCCTCGAGGGCCGGCGCGCTCCGGAGGCCCTCCCGCCAGGCCGGGGCCGCGGCCTCGGGACCGGCCGTCAGATCTCGCTACCGCAGAACATGCACTTCGAGGCGTCCACCGCGTTCGCCTGCTTGCAGTACGGGCACGTCTTCGCGACGGAGGGCGCCGGCTCCTCGATGAACATCCTGGAGATCCGCCAGACGATGAAGGCGATGATCACGAAGGCGATGACCGAGTTGAGGAACGCGCCCCAGCGGATCGCCACCTCGGTCGTCGGATCACCGCCGACCGCCTGGGTCAGGACCCACTTCAGCTGGCCGAAGTCGACCCTCCCGAGCAGCTGCCCGATCGGCGGCATGATGATGTCGTTCACGAGCGAGTTGACGACGGTGCCGAGGGCGGCCCCGATGATGACGCCGATCGCGAGGGCGAGCGCGTTCGTCCTGAGCAGGAACGCCTTGAACTCAGGCCACATCCCGGGGCCTCCCTGACTCGCGGGTCATCGCAGGGTCAGTGATCGACCATCTTCGGGAGCTTCTTCGCGTCGGCGATCCAGCCCTCGATCGTCTCCTGGGAAGGGACGCGACGGACGACGTTCGGACGGGCCGCGTCGAGCTCCTGGAAGGTCGTGGCGAGATTCGCCGCGTTGCGCTGGACCAGCTCGGCCGGCGAGTCGACGCCGGCGGCCTCGAGGAGGTCCGAGTACTCCGAGCCGACGCCCGGGATCCGCATCAGGTCGACGTGGTTGGTCCACTCGAGGACCATCTTGCCGCTGATCCCGGTCATCTTCGCGACCTTGTCCCGGCCCGCTGAGGTCGCGCCGGCCATCAGCATGTCGTCGGTCGTGTTGATCCCGACTTCGCGGAGCTTGGCACCGTCCTTGGGACCGATGCCCTCGACGTCCTCGATCTTCATCGAACCCCTCCGAGCGTCGCGTGGCCTCGCCCGTGGAGGCCGGGCGCCGATGATACGCTGCCGGTCGAGCCGAATCAGCGGTTCCAGCACGAGGGGGCAATCGCCTTGGACAAGGCCTTCCAGGATGCCATCGCAGCGGCCTACCGGGCGACCGAGCCGGTTGTCCTGCTGGGCAGCGCGATGCACGATGGCGAGCTCGTCAACGACCCCCGGGTGGCCATCCCGCTCTCGATGATGAACCGCCACGGGCTCATCGCCGGGGCTACGGGAACCGGCAAGACCAAGACCCTCCAGCTCCTGGCCGGACAGCTGTGCCAGGCCGGCGTGCCCGTCTTCATCGCCGACATCAAGGGCGACGTCACGGGCATGGCCCAACCCGGCGACGGGTCAAATCCCAAGGTCATCGAGCGCTGCACGTCGCTCGCCTACACCTTCGTTCCGAGCGGCCATCCCGTCGAGTTCCTATCCCTGTCCGGCCATCGTGGCGCCCAGGTCCGGGCATCGGTCCACTCCTTCGGACCCCTCCTCCTGGGCAAGGTCCTCGGCCTCAACGACACCCAGACCGAGATCCTGTCCCTGGTCTTCAAGTACTGCGACGACAACCACCTGGCGCTGCTGAACCTGGACGACCTGTCGACGACGCTGAAATACCTCGCCTCCGACGACGGCAAGCCGATCCTGGCCGAGTACGGCGGCATGTCGGCGGCGAGCGTCGGCGTCCTCCTGCGCTCGATCGTCGTCCTCCAGCAGCAGGGCGCCGACATCTTCTTCGGCGAGCCCGAGTTCGACGTCCACGACCTGATCCGAACCACCCCCGACGGCATGGGCATCGTCTCGATCCTCGAGCTCTCCGACGTCATGGACAAGCCGGCCCTCTTCTCGACCTTCATGCTCTGGATGCTTGCCCAGCTGTACGAGACGCTGCCCGAGGCCGGTGACCTTCCCAAGCCCAAGCTGTGCTTCTTCTTCGACGAGGCTCACCTCCTCTTCGATCACGCGTCCGAGGCCCTCCTCGAGCAGATCGAGCGAACTGCACGCTTGATCCGGTCGAAGGGCGTCGGGGTGTATTTCGTGACCCAGGCCCCGACCGACGTGCCCTCGTCGGTCCTCGCCCAGCTCGGCAATCGCGTCCAGCACGCCCTCCGAGCGTTCACCCCTGACGATGCGGACGCCCTCCGGAAGACCGCCCGAACCTTCCCCATGACCCAGTTCTACGATGTCGAGCGGACGATCACGTCGCTCGGGATCGGCGAGGCTCTGGTGACTGCCCTGTCGCCGCGCGGTGTCCCGACCGAGCTGGCGGCGACCCGGCTGCTCCCACCCGACTCGCTCATGGCTGCGATCGACGACCAGGCGCTCCAGGCGGCGATCGCGGCCAGCCTTCTGGCCACCCGCTATGGGCAGACCGTGGACCCCGAGAGCGCCCACGAGATCATCACCGCCAGGATCGCGGCGGCCCGGGCGGCGGCGACGGATGCGTCGCTTCGCGACCAGGTCTCGCCGACCACGGCCGGCGGCATGAACACGATGACGCCCGCCCAACAGCAGCGCGAGGTTGCCCGCCAGGCCCGCGAGATGGCCCAGGCCCAACGCGAGGCGGAACGGCAGCGGCGGGCCGATGCCCGGGCCGCCGCTGCGGCTGCCCGATCCCGCGATCGGATGGTCTCGACCGGCGTCCGGACGGCCGGCCGGGTCCTGACGTCGAAGGCCGGCCAGTCGCTCATTCGGGGCGTCTTCGGAACCCTCTTCGGGGGCGGCCGCTGAGCTCGATCCGCCGGCCCCCCGCGATTGCTTGCCGCAAACCCCGGGAGGGCTACCTTCCCCGGTCGATCGAGACCGTCGCAGTACGATGGCGGTGTTCAGCGCCCCACCCGGAGCCCACGCCGCCATGCCCCTGACCGCCACCAAACCGCACCCGATCTATCTCGCCGGTCACTGGGTCGAGTCGGACGATCCGCTCGTGGTCACCAACCCCGCCGATGCAGACCATCCCGCCGGTTCGACGTTCCATGCCACGCCGGAGCAGTACGAGACTGCCGTCGACGCAGCGGTCAAGGCGTTCGAGGTCACCCGGACGCTGCCCGCCTACGAGCGCGGCCGGATCCTTCGGGAGATCAGCGGCGGGATCAAGGCCCGGCGGGAGGAGATCGGCAGCCTCCTGTCCATGGAAGCGGGCAAGCCGATCCGCGATGCCCTCGTCGAGGTCGATCGGGCGGTCCTTACCTTCCGCCTCGGCGCGGAGGAGGCCGAGCGGATGATCGGCGAGGTGATCCCCCTCGACCTGATGCCGAGCAGCAAGGGCCGGGTCGGGTTCACCCGGCGCTTCCCGGCCGGACCCGTGGCCGCCATCAGCCCCTTCAACTTCCCGCTCAACCTCGCGGCCCATAAGCTCGCCCCGGCCATCGCCGCCGGCTGCTCGATCGTCCTCAAGCCGCCGTCCAAGGACCCCCTCAGCATGCTCACCGTCGCCGAGATCCTCGACGGCGCCGGCCTGCCCGAGGGCGCGGTCAGCATCCTGCCGATGTCCCGCGAGCTGGGCGATCGGATGGTGGCCGACGAGCGGTTCAAGGTCCTGTCGTTCACGGGCAGCCCGTCGGTCGGCTGGCGGATGAAGGAGCGCGCCGGCAAGAAGCGGGTTGTCCTCGAGCTCGGCGGCAACGCCGGCGTCATCGTCGACGCGAACGCCGACCTCGACTGGGCCGTCAAGCGGATCCTGATCGGTGCCTTCTCCTACGCCGGCCAGATCTGCATCAGCGTCCAGCGGATGTTCATCCACGACGACATCCGGGACGAGTTCATGGCGAAGCTCATCGCCGGCGTCGGGAATCTCAAGCTCGGCGACCCCGCCGATCCCTCGACCGACCTCGGGCCGATGGTCGACGCCGCGGCGGCATCCCGGACGCAGCGCTGGGTGGACGAGGCCGTCGCCCTTGGGGGACGGGTCCTCGCCGGCGGCCGGGCCGACGGGACCTTCTTTCCGCCGACCGTCCTCGAGAACGTCCCGGTCACGGCCCAGGTCTGCAGCAACGAGGCTTTTGCCCCGGTCGCCGTGGTCTTCGGGTTCAACGATTTCGGGGACGCGATCCGCCAGGTCAACGACAGCTTCTTCGGCCTCCAGACGGGCGTCTTCACCAACGACCTCGGCAACGCCTGGCGGGCCTTCTCCGAGCTCGAGGTCGGCGGCGTCATCGTCAACGACATCCCGACCTACCGGATCGACCACATGCCCTACGGCGGCGTGAAGGACTCGGGTCTCGGGCGAGAGGGCCTTCGCTGGGCCATCGAGGACATGACCGAGATCCGGATCATGGTCCTGGCCCAGCCCGGTTGACCCAATCTACGCGATGAAAGGATGACGACGTGATGCCGCGTATGGCCTTCGACGGTGGCTTCGGCCTCCTCCACCTCGCCTGGCTCTTCCTGGTGATCCTGGTCTGGGTCGGGATCATCGCGGCAATCGTCCTCGGAATCCGCTGGCTGATCCGGTCGGATCGCGCAGATCGGACGAGCGGGCCGACGGGCGCCCCGCCACCCGCTGCGACGCCGCGGTCGGACGACCCGCTCGAGATCCTGCGGTCCCGCTATGCCCGGGGCGAGATCGACGACGAGGAATACGAGCGCCGCCGGCGAATCCTGACGGGCTGACCCGTTGGGCGGGTGCGGCTCAGGCGGCCCGGCGCCGCTGGCGTACCAGTGTCCGATAGCCCGAACGTGCTATGGCGGCCGCGTCCTATTTGAGCGATACATCCGTTGCGCACGTGCAACGGCGGTAGGCCGTGCCCGCGAGCGTCCCGGGACGTGGCCCGCCCCCGCCTGATGCAGGTCTGCCGACGTCATGTTGCAGCACAGCTCGATGCGATCCGGGAAGCGGCCGAGCCAGCCGCTCCCCGATCAGGAGAAGCCCGCCGGGGCCCGTCGCCGGCGCCGATCGATCGCTGCCGCGAGCGCTCCGGGCTTCGCGGGTCGCTGGCCGGCCATGCGGAACCTCCGCCGGCAACGGCAATCGCTGGCCATCGTCTGGGTCATCCTGCTCGCGCTCGGGCTCGGGGCCGGCAGCATCTCGCTGGCCACGTTCGCGGACTCGGATGGCTCGAGCGGCGGCTTCGTCAGTGGCACTGTCACCCTCGGCCTGTCGCCGACCACGAGCCTGGTCACGATGGCCGGGATGGTGCCGGGCAACCAGGTCGCGGCACCGCTCACGGTCCAGAACGCGGGGACCCTGAACCTCCGCTACGCGATGACGGCCAGCGCCACGGACCCTGACGGCAAGCACCTCCGTGACGCGCTCAACCTGACGATCGAGCGCCGGACGGGCTGTGGCGGCTCCGTCCTCGAGACGCTCTACGACGGGCCCATCGGGATGGCCCTCTACGGCGATCCGCGTGCCGGTGCCGATCCCGGGGATCGAACGCTCTCGACCTCGGCCTCCGAGGTCCTCTGCTTCCGGGCCTCGCTTCCGGCGGGCGCCGACCCGCTGTATGCGAGTGCCTCGACCACGGTTACCCTGACGTTCTGGTCCGAACAGACGGCCGGCAATCCATGAGCCGGTCCCAGCGGTTCGCGCGGCTGGCCCTGCAGGGATCGTTCCTGGCCCTGGCGGCGGTCGGGCTCGTTCTGGGCGGCGTGTGGGCCGGGGACGCACTGACTGGAGGGCGGCCGGTCGTCATCCGATCAGGATCGATGGCGCCCTCTCTTCCGGCTGGCTCCCTGGCGATCCTCGAACCGGTGGCGCCGGAGGCCATCCGGAGCGGCGACGTGGTGACGGTCCGGCTCGACTCCGGGGGGTTGTTGACCCATCGGGTGGCGCAGATCCTGCGGATTCACGGCGACCTCGTCCTCGTCCTGCACGGCGACGAGAACCCAACGTGGGCCAACGACATCGCCGCCGCCGATCGCGTCCTCGGGCGGGTCCAGCTGGTTGTGCCCGGCCTCGGCCTGCTCGCCCTGTGGCTCAGTCGCCCTGGTGGGCTGGTCGCCTACCTTGCCCTTCTGGGCCTGGTGCTCGCTGGCCTCGGAAGTCTCGAGCCCTTGGGGCAGCGACGGCGCCGTAACCGAGCGCTCTGGCGGGGCCTTCGGCGGACCGGCATCGGGCGGCCGGTGCGCGTCATCGAAGGCTGGGTCTGGCTGGGCTTCCACCGGCCGATCATCGGCCTCGCCCTGGCCGGTGTCCTCGGCCTTGCCGGCAGCGCGACGCTCTTGTCGGCGGCGATCTTCACGACATCGGCGACCATTCCGGCCAACGTCCTCACGACCGGCTCGTGGCCGGGCAGCAACTATCGCAGCGTCGCCTCGGGCAATTGGGATGCCGGCCCGACCTGGGAGCGCTTCAACGGCACGTCCTGGGTTCCGGCGTCGCGCGGCCCGCTCACGATCGACGGCACCATCACGGTCCGTACTGGCACGACCGTGACCGTGGCAGCGGACGTGACGCTGCAGCAGGTCACCGTGGAGGCCGGTGCCCAGCTGACGGTCCCAGGTGGCATCACGGCGACCGTCGGCGCAGGCTCCGGGACTGACCTGGACGTGCTCGGGACGCTCTCGGTCGGGGGATCGCTGGCGCTCGGCGCCGGATCGACGTCCGTGATCGAAGCGACGGGCCTGCTCGATGACGGGGGCACGGTCGGCGGCACTGGGTCGATGACGCTGAACTCGGGCACCGCTCAGGCGGTGGCGGCGCCCGGCAGCATCTCGGCGCCCCTCGTCCTGACCACGGCCGGGACCATGACCGGCACGAACAGCCTCACCGTCAGCGGGACCGTGTCGGGCGCGGGCGCCCTCACCAAGACCGGCACC
>JBEPVB010000068.1:0-12706 GCA_041691215.1 Chloroflexota bacterium | reverse complement strand
CTCGATGGTAGGCCGTCGTGACCGGCTCGTCTTCGATCGTGTAGCCGGGGCCACCCGTGCCCGTGCCCCTGGGGTCGCCACCCTGGATGACGAAGCCGGGCACGACACGATGGAAGACGACGCCATCGTAGAAGTGGCACATGACGAGGGCCACGAAGTTGCCGGCCGCGATCGGCGAGAGCGACCCATCGATCTCGAGAGTGATCGAGCCCTTGGACGTCTTGATCTCGACCGTCTTCGTCTGGCCCGAGGCCAGGGCCGGCGGCTGGCTCGTCGGGCAGCCCGACCGGTCGACCGTCGGCAGGGGACTGGCGCCGCCCGGAACGCCGAAGCTGCTGCACGCTGCCAGCGCGACCGACATCGAGGCGCCGAACAGGACACGGGCGAAAGAGCGGAGGGGGGCGTGGCGCGCGGGCGGGCGCGGCGGATCGTGGATCACGTGGCGGCCTCCCGCGCGGCCGTGTACTCGATGGCCCCGGACAGCAGCGCTTCGCCCAGGATGATGCCCGCCACACCGGCATCGCGCAGCCGCCGGATCCCGTCGAGATCCCGAACCCCGCCCGCCACGAGGACCTCGACGTCCACGGCGGCGCGAATCGCGGCCAGCGAGGCCATCTCGGTCGACCCGACGCCGTGCCCGATCACGAGGCGGGCGACGCCGAGGCCGACCAGCTCCCCGACCATCTCGCCGAGGGTCGGAGGGCGCGACCGGCGCCACGGGAACGCGGCGAGGCGATCGGGTCGGGCATCGAGCCCCACGGCCAGCCAATCGCCGGCGACGGCGAGGCACTCGCGGAGCACCGGGGTGTCATCGGCAACCGCGAGCCCAACGACGACCCGGGTGGCCCCGGCCGCGAAGGCGAGCCGGATGCCGTCAGGCGTATCGACGCCGCCGGCGACCTGGATCGGCGTGGCCACCCTGGCCGCCACGGCGCCGACGGTCTCGAGGTTGGCCGGCGTGCCGGCCCGGGCGCCGTCGAAGTCGATGAGGTGGATCAGCGGCGCGCCCAGGGCCACGAAATGCTCGGCAATCCGGTCGGGCCGGTCCGTCGGCGCGCCAACGCCGCTCGAGACCCCGGGCCAGAACACCACCCGGGAGCGGCCGCGCTCGAGGTCGATTGCCGGGATGACCTGCATTTGCGCCGCGAGTCAGGGTCGCGCGGCGGCGCGATTCCCCGGGCCCCAGCCGCCGGCGGCGGATGGCCGGTACTCGCCGGCCAGGATCCGCCGATGGAAGCTGATGGGGAGGGAGCCGTTGCCGAGCAGCGTGTCGTGGAAGTCGCGGAGCCGGAAGTCCGGCCCGCGGCGGGCCCGCTCGGACTCCCGGAGGCCGAGGATCAGGACCTTGCCCAGGAGGTAGGAGAGGGGATACGTCGGCGAGGACGTGTAGCGGCGGACCTCGGCCAGGGCGTTCGGACGCTCGAACCGGGTGTGCTCGATCAGGAAGGCCGTCGCGTCCTCGATCGAGAGCTCGCCGCGGTGCATCCTGACGTCGAGGATGATCCGGCAGGCCCGCCAGATTGCATCGGTCGCCAGGGCCAGGCGGAACTCCGGGCCGTCGTCGAAGCCCTCCTCGCGCATCAGCTGCTCGCTGTACATGCCCCAGCCCTCGACGAACTCCGGGGCCTCGGTGAAGAGGCGGGTCAGGGAGGGATGGCGGCCGGCGGCGGTCAGCTGGAGGTGGTGGCCCGGATAGGCCTCGTGGATGCTGGTGTTGCTGATGGCGGCCCGGTAGTGCTCCCGCAACCCGTCGGCATCGCCGTCGACCGAGGGCGTCACGATGTACGTCCCGACCGGGGAGGCGTCGAAGGGCGCGGCCGAGAAGTAGGCAGCGAAGGGCATGACCTCGCGGAGGTATTCGGGCGTCGCGGTCACGAGGACGCGCTCTCCCGGCGGGATCGACACCAGATCGTGGTCGATCAGGTGCTGGCGGGCTCGCTGCATGGCCGTCCGGTACTCGTCGAGGGCCGCCTCGAAGGTCGCCGGATGGTCCGACTTGATGCGCTCGACGACGTCCAGCTCGGGTGCGGATGCATCGATCTCGAAGGCCGCGGCAGCCCGCTGCTCGTGGTTCAGACCGAGCTGCTCCCAGCCGATCGCCAGGATGTCGTCCGCGTCGAGGCCATCGAAGGCACGGAGGCGGACGAGCTCGTCGTAGCGCTCGGCGCCGAGGGGCCATGCGTCGGTCGCATGGTGGAGGGATCGAGCCACCCACTCGAGATGGTCGGACGCGGCCTGGCTAGCCCCGCCCGATGCCCGCCGGAGCCTGGCGACGAGGGCCGGGGGCAGGTGCAGCTCCTCGGCCACCTCGACGATTTCCTCGAAGAAGGTCGGGATGTTGCGACCCGAGCTGATCTCGAGCTCCTGCCACAGCCGGACAGGCGGGCCGGCCTGCCGGGTCCGGTGCTCGGCAAGGTGGCCCGGGGCGGCTTCGAGGCGGCTGGCGATGGCCTCGAAGCGCTCGAGCGGCGTGCCGAAGTCACGGGTGAAGAGCAGGAAGAGCGCGTCGCCGATGGCGTCGATGCCCGACGCATGGCGTTCCCAGCGCCGCAGGACATCGGTGTTGAAGATTGCCCGCCGGATGTTGTGGATCTCGAGGTCGCGCTCCAGCCGGACCGCCGAGCTCAGGATTCCGGGATCGATGGCCTCGAGCCGGGCGAGGTGGCGGCGGTCGTCGTCGAGCTCGGCCAGGACGCGCTCCCGGCTCGCGTCCGGGAGGCGGTCGTCCCAGGCATGGATCCCCAGGTAGGTCGCCATGACGGGATCCGCTTCGACGACCTTCCGGAAGCGATCCTCGACCAGATCGTAGAAGGCTTCGTCACCTGGGCCGGCATCCGGCGCGGCCGCCGGCCGGGGGAGCTCCACGCCGCCGAAGAGGGGCCGATTCACGAGCGATCGGCGGCCACGGTCGCGCTGACGCCCTGAGCCGGCCCGGGGGACCGGCCGGCGCCGTCGGCTTCGGGCGTCGCGGCGGCACGGTCATCCCGTCGTACCGGCTCGGTCTCGGCGAGGACCGCCCGGAGGATCGCGACGGCCCGATCGATGTCGGGCTGGCCGACGCCGAAGTGGGTCGCCGCCCGGAGCTGGCCGTGGGGGAAGAGATCCAGGAGGAGGCCCCGCGCGGCGCAGCCATCGGCAAAGGCCTGGCGATCACCTTCCACGCGGAAGAGGACGAAGTTCGTCACGACCCGGCCCGGGTCAAGGGGTCCCTCCTCCGGCTGGGCGATGTCGCCGGCCGAACAGACGCCGGCCAGGCCGGCCATCGCGGTGGCGAGGCGCCGGGCGTTGGCGTGGTCCTCGGCAAGCCGCTCGATCATGCCCGCCGATCCGTCGCGCAGGGCGACGACCCCGGCCGCGGCCAGGATGCCGGCCTGGCGCATGCCGCCACCGAGGAGCTTGCGTGCCCGACGGGCCCGCCAGATGAAGTCTCGCGGTCCCACGACGACGCTGCCGACCGGGCAGGCGAGGCCCTTCGAGAGGCAGAACGTGACGGAGTCAGCGGGCCCCGCCAGCTCCGCCCCACTGACCCCCAGCGCAACCGCCGCGTTCCAGAACCGCGCCCCGTCGATGTGGAGAGGGATGCCGTGCCCGTGGGCGATCGCCGCGACTTCGGCCGTATAGGCCCCGCTGAGCGGCCGGCCCATCGAGTGGGCGTGGGTGTTCTCGATGACGAGGAGCCCCGTGATGGGCTGGTGCGGATCGCTCGCGTCCCGGAACGCTTCCTCGATCTCCGCGGGATCGAGCGTGCCGTCGGGTCGTTCCCGGAGGGCTCGGACCGACGTCCCGGCGACGACCGCGTGGCCGGCCGCCTCGTCGAGGACGACGTGGCTCTGGTAGCCGGCGATCGTCTCCTGGCCGCGCCCGAGGTGGGCCATCTGGGCTACGAGGTTGCCCATCGTGCCCGAGGCCACGAAGAGCCCGGCCTCCTTGCCCAGCAGCTCGGCCGCGCGCTCCTCGAGGGCATGGACGGTCGGATCGTCGCCGAAGACGTCGTCGCCGACCTCGGCCTCGGCCATCGCCCGGCGCATCTCGGGCGTGGGCTTGGTCACCGTGTCGGAGCGAAGGTCGATCAGGTCCATCGGCTGGGCAGGATACCGCGCGGTCCGGCCGGGGGGCGGAGGACGCTCGTCGCGGGTTTTCGGGACCCGTCCCGAGGTGTACGGTGCGGCCCGTGGAACCGCCGGATTCGCCGCCTCGAGATTCGCCGCCTCGAGATCCGACCCCTCGAGCGCGGTCGCCGCGCGAGCATGGCTACCGCGCCGACGCGCGGCTCCGACAAGCCAGTGGCAACCGGACGCGTGGGGTCGTCGCCGCCCTCGCCGCCGTCATCGCCGTGGGGCTGGCGTTCTCGATCCTGAAGCCCGACGAGGTGGATCGGGTGCCCGACCCGACGAATCTCGCCGGCGGAGCCCACGATTCAGCCCTCGGCCCGGGCGCCACGCCCGTGCCCGCCCTGGCCGTCCTCGGCCAGCCGGCCCCGACCCGGCCGGTGCCGGTGATCGCCGGCTGGCTCCGCTGGCTCGATCCCCGGACGGGGGCATTCATGGGCGACGCGGAGCCGCCGAACGCCGGTGCTGCCTCCATGACCTTCGTCGATGTCGCTGGTGAAGCGATCCAGGTCTGCGTGCCGCCGGCCCAATCCGGGCCGGACTTCGCCGTCCAGGTCCGCCTCTGCCCCTTCCGCGACCACGGCACGGCCCGGGATCAGGTGACCGTTGCGACGTTCCACACGCCGCTCTTCTTCCCGGCCTTCGATCGGCAGGAGGGCATCATCCCACTCCAGCTCGACGCGACCGTTTCGCGCGATGGGAAGTGGCTGTGGCTCGCCAGCGCGGCCCTCGTCAACGACTACGCCTGGGCAGTCGAGGTTCGTCGGGTGGACCTTGCCAGAGGCGGCAAGATCACGACGAGGTTGATCCGCGAGATCCCGGTCCGGAAGTTCGGCCTCCAGCAACCCTCGCCCGACGGCTGGCTCGTCGAATCGGGCTGGCTCCTGCGGCCGGTGGTCCGGGCCTCGCCAGACGGAACGGAGCTGTCGCTGACCGTCACGGCCGCGAATCCGACGGCCGCTACCGGGTTGCTCCACCAGGAACGGGTCGTGGTTGCCTCGTCACTTGACCCGCTGGCCCCGATCGAGGTCGCCTCTCCCGTGGGCCGCCCGAGCGACCTCGCCTGTGACCCGACCCGGGCCGGCTGGGCCGGCCCGCGGCACTACCTGACCCTCTGCTCGCACCGGGCATCGGACGGCTCGCGCCAGCCGTTCGCGCGGATCGAGAGCCCCGACGACTTGACCCGCGACGTCACCGTGGGGGCCCCCATCCCAAAGTCTGCCGCGGGCTTCGACGATTCCTCGTGGCTGCTCAGCGCGCGGACTGGCCGCCTCTACCGCTGGGCTCCGGACACACTGCAGCTGAGCACCCTCGATGTCGCCACCCGCCACGGGACGACGGTCGGCCTCGTCCCGGACGTCGAGCCCGGAGCCGGCCCTATCCAGACTCTGCCGGGCGGCGTCAACGCCGATGGCCAGCTCGATTGGACCCAGCTCGCGCCGGCGGGCAGCAGCGCCGCCGGACTCCAGCTTGTCGGGAGTGGCGACGGCCGCTACCTGTACGCAACCGCCCGCCCGCCCGCCACCGGCTCCGGAGGCCAGCGCCTCACCCCACCGCGATCGGTCGTCTGGGCCCTGGAAGCGGCGACGGCGCGCGTCCTGGGCCGCGCCGACGCTCCGGGGGAGATCGACCAGGTCGCGCTCGGCCCGGGCGGCGGGCCGCTTCTCCAGATGCTCACGCCCGTCCTCCGCGAGGGGCCCGGACGCGGGACCGACTGGGTGGCGCCGGTCTGGTTCGTCGACCCGGCCACGGGCCAGACGCTCGAGGTCGTGGGCCAGGTTCGAGGGCCGGGCGCCCTGCCCGGCGCCCTGCTGGAACCGATGGTCGGGACGCTCGCCGGGTTCTGACAAGGCGTTGCCGGCCTGCTATCCTCCGCACTCGCCGCCCGGACCCGTGGTGTAGCGGCCCAACATGCCAGCCTGTCACGCTGGAGATCGCCGGTTCGAATCCGGTCGGGTCCGCCATCACGCCGAATCCACCCCGACGCCCCGTTCGCCCGCCCGAACGGGGCGTCTCCTTGCACGCGGTACCCTGCAGCCGTGCTGAGTCGAGTCATCGCGGCCACCCTGCTCGTCGCGATGCTTGCCGGGGCCTGCGGGCCGACGACGCCGGCGCCCAGCGCGAGCACGCCGCTGGCGGTGGCGCCGAATCCGAGCCCGACCCCGGGCGCCATCGCGACCCTGGCGCCGACGTCCAACCCGACGCCACAGCCGACGGCGCCGACCGTCGCCGTTGCGCTCGTGCCGGTCACCAGCTTCCGGGCGGCGTGGACCGCGACCACGGCCGCCGAAACGGCATCCGTCCTGGCCGGCGCGTCGAAGCGCTACCAGGCGGTCGAGGTCGTCGCGGCCGATGCCGACGCGATCCTCGCGGCGCTCGGGTCACCGCCGGTCGCCGCCGCGTCCCGCCTGGTCAAGGTCGGCAGCGCGGATGTGCTGCGGGCCGACCTGTCGGCCCACCGGGATCGGTTGGGCTTCCTCAGGGCCGACCTGATCGATCCGAGCGTCCGAGCCCTGGGTTGGAACGGCACGACCCTGTTCGGTGGTGAGCGGGTCCCGACCCTTGGGGGCTGGCCCCTCCGGATCCACGTTCCGGCTGCGCCGCCGGGCAGCGGCCCGATCCAGGCTCCAGCCTACGATCCCGCGACGGCCTGGACCCTCGTCGCCGGCGGCGACATCCTCCTCGACCGCGGCGTCGCGAATACCGTCAAGAGCGCTGGCCATGGCGTTGACTTTCCCTTCGACGGCGGGACCGCCTCGATCACCTCCCGCTACTGCTGCTCCTCGTTCGGCTGGGACCTGCCGAAGGTCAAGCGGACGGGCGATGCCGGGGCCTTCCGCGCCCTCCTGCAAGGCGCCGATATCGCCATCGCCAACTTCGAGAACCCGGCCCCCGACGCCTTCACCTTCCACAGCTCGGGGACGCTCTTCTCGGCCGATCCCGCGCTCATCAAGGGCGTCGCCGATGCGGGCATCGATTACGTCTCCCTGGCCAACAACCACATCCGCGATGCCGGGGCCAAGGGCGTCCTCCAGACGATCGCGAACCTCAACGACTTCAAGATCGCCCACAGCGGGGCAGGGGCGAACCTGGCCGCGGCCCGCAAGCCGGCCCTCCTCAAGGCCGGCGGCCAGACGGTGGCGATCCTGGCCTACGACTCGATCGCAAGCGGCTACTGGGCGACCGCGACCCGCGTCGGCAGCGCGCCGATGACCATCCCGAACGTCCGAGCAGACGTGGCCGCGGCCCGGGCAGCCGGGGCGAGCGTCGTCATCGTCTTCCCCCACTGGGGCACCGAGTACGACCCGACACCGTTCGCCGGCCAGCGGAAGCTCGCCGAGGCGGCCATCGATGCCGGGGCCGACATGGTCATCGGCAACCACGCCCACTGGGCGGCCGGCATGGAGGTCTACCAGGGCAAGCCCATCTGGTACGCCCTCGGCAACTTCGTCTTCGACCAGAACTGGTCGGAGCCGACGATGGAGGGCATCACCCTGGAGCTGACGTTCGAAGGGAGCCACATGGTCCAGGTCCGGATGCGGCCGCACATCATCCTCGACAAGGCCCAGCCCAACTTCATGGACCCGACCGGCAGCGGCGCGGTGGTCATCGGCCAGGTCTTCGCCGCCTCGAAGGGCATCCTGCCCTGGTGAGGACCGCGAAGCGACCTGGAGAGCGGCATCATCAGCAGGGATTGGGTCCTCCGGCCCCGATGCCCCGCAGGGCGGACGCAGGTCGAAGGGGAGCCGCTATGCGCGGAGCGACGATCGTGGTCCTGGTGTTCGTCGGGCTCGTAGGTGGGGCGTGCGGTGGCCACGCGGCTGATGGGGCCGCAAGCGGCGCTTCGTCCGGGGGGCCACCCCAGGAGCCGGTCGTGATCAAGGAGAGGACCGTCATCGCCGCGACATCCGGCGCTGAAACGATCGCAACCGGCGAGGTCCTCGAGGGGTCAACGCTCGGGAGCGCGCCGTTCTGCGTCGGCGGGACGATCCTCGATACCCACGGGAGCACCGATCCGGCCCTGCGCCTGATCGTCGAGACCATCACCTGCCCGAATGGCAAGCTGAGCCTGGCCTTCACGCCGGACGAGGCGCAGGCGGCGACGCAAGCCGGCTCGTGGATCATCGTCGGCGGTAGCGGCGCCTTCGAGGGGCTCCACGGGAAGGGCGGGCTGGAGGTCGTCTACGGCCCGAACCAGGACTCGCCGACTGACGTGACGTTCACCGGGACCGTGACGCCCTAGGTTCTCCCTGGGGCCGACCCCGCTCGCGGCGAGCCTAGTGCTTGACCGTCGAGGACGACTGCGTCTGGGCCGAGGCCGCCAGGAGCTGGTTCAACTGGTCGGCCAGGACGCGGGCCAGCTCCCGGCTGAACCGAAAGCGGCCCACGACCACGTTCGGGTCCGGGTGCGGGCCGGCTTCGCCGGTCGGCTCACTGCGATGCATCGTGAGGGTCACGCCGAAGGGTCCGGCGGTCAGCGAGAAGCCGTCGCCGTAGATGTCGGGCATGTCGGGCAAGGTCAGTCTCCTCCAGGTTCGGGCGACGGGGAAGGTCAGGCGAGACCGGCGAAGACGTCCGACTCGGGCGTGGTCGAGGGAACCCGCGACTCGCGGAGGACGTACGCCTCCTTCGCCCAGAAGTCCCGCCAGGCGTCCTTGCCGAAGCGCAGGAACGGGCTGTCCGGGCTCATCTGGGTCACGTGCTTCCCGATCGCGGCCCATTTCCGGTCGAGGACGTCCGTGACGTCAACCCAGGTCGTGATCGCTTCGTCGGGCACGAGCATCTTCGCCATCCGCTCCAGCCACTGGGCCTTCTCTTCCGGCGAGGCATCCGCGGGCTCGGACCAGAAGCTCTGCTCGCCGGCCGCGGCCATCCGCTCGGCCATCGCGTTCCGGACCGAAGCCGGGATGGCCGTCTCGTACAGCTTCGACGGGGCCCAGGGCGCCAGCCCGCCTTCTTCCTCGCTCGGCCCGGTCCCGCCATGCTCGGGCGTCAGCTGCTCCGGGTACCAGGCCGGATCGCCGGCCCGGGCGAAGGCACGGATGGCGACATCGTGGGTCCGGATGTGATCGGGATGGCCGTAGCCGCCGAAGTCGTTGTAGGTGGTAATGACGTCAGGCTGGTATTTCCGGACGAGCCAGGCCAGGCGCCCGGCCGCCTCGTCGAGGTCGGCGTTCCAGAAGTTGCGAGGATCGCGGTTCCCGGCCCGGCCCATCATGTCCGAATCCCGGTAACCGAGGTTCTCCCATTCGGTGACGCCCAGCTCGTGCATGGCCGCTTCGAGCTCGCCGGCCCGGATCTCTCCGAGACGACGGTGGTTCTCGGGCGTGTCCATGTCCTTGACCACGATCTCGCCCATCTCGCCGCGGGTGCCGGTGACGAGGATCACGCGATGGCCGTCGGCGACGGCCTTGGCCATCAGGCCGCCGGTGCCGATCGTCTCGTCGTCGGGATGGGCATGGACGGTCATGAGGGTCCGGGAGCGAGGGTGGGTCATGGCCGCATCGTAGCGCCTCGACCCGGATTCGCCCGGCCTCCGATCCGCGGGCCGGAGGTCCCATCGGCGGCCGGTACGAACGACCGACGGACGCGTCTGCTAGGCGGGGCCATCCTGCTGAACATGATTGGTGCATTCGGTCGACGCCTGCGCCTCGTCCTCCGGCAGCCGGACGACGTGGAGCCGCCCGTCGAGATCAACGACGAAACCGCGGGCCTGCCCGAGGTCGAGTTCGTCGCCTACGCGGAGGATGGCCGACTGTCGGGTCGGATCCGGCTCGACACGTCGCGACTCTCGGACATGCTCAATGACCACGATGAGTTCCTGCTCGAGGACGTCCTGGCCGAGCACCTCCCCGCAGGCGGGACGATGGTCGTGCCCGAGTTCCTCGTCCAGCGCGACGAGCTCGTCATCGTCCACGCCATGGGGCCGCGCGGGGATCGCTCGCGCCGGCATCGAACGGCCGCCCGGACGGTGACCCTCCGCGCCGGCCCGTACCTCGTGACCGGCGACATCCACGCCGCACCCGGGATCGATCCCCTCGTCTTCTTCCGCCGCCGCCGGCCGATGGTGCCGCTGACCGATGCGACCATCGAATACCGGACGGCCGAGGGATCGGTTCGCGAGTTCGCGGGCACGATCATCGTGAACCGAGAGCTGCTCGACTGGGTCACCGAGGTCGAGGGCACCGTCGTCGAGCTTCCGAGCCTCACCAGCCACGGTCGCGGCGACCGAGGCTGATCCCCGCCGGTCCGTGGGGCGCCTGAGCCCGTACCATCGCGGCCATGGCCGCCAACCCCAGCAGGGACGCCGACACCGGGACGATGCCGCCCGCTGGCCCCCTGGCGGGCATTCGCGTCATCGACTGCTCGACCGTCCTGGCCGGCCCGTACTGCACGATGCTCCTCGCCGATCTCGGCGCCGATGTCGTCAAGGTCGAACCGCCCGAAGGTGATGCCACCCGGACCTGGGGCCCGCCCTGGGTCGGCGATCCCGCTGGCGGCACCCGGACCGCGGCCTACTACCTGTCGGTCAATCGCAACAAGCGGAGCCTCCGCCTCGACCTTCGGGCCGAGGCCGGACGGGAGATCCTCCGGCGGCTCCTCGCTCGCGGCGACGTCCTCGTCGAGAACTACCGCGCCGGGAGCTTCGAGCGGCTCGGTTTTCCCGATGCCACGCTGGCGGAGCTCAATCCCGGCCTCGTCCACCTCGCCATCGGCGGTTACGGCATTCACGGTCCCGATGCCTCCAAACCCGGTTATGACTTCATCGTCCAGGCGGCGGGCGGGCTCATGTCGATCACCGGCGCCGCCGACGGGCCGCCGATGAAGGTGGGCGTTGCCATCAGCGACGTGGTCGCCGGCCTGTTCGGGACGATCGCGATCCTCGCCGGCCTCCTGGCCAAGCCCCGAAGCGGCGGCCAGCGGATCGACGTCTCACTCCTCCAGAGCACCCTCGCGGTCCTGGTGAACCAGGCCCAGAACTCGTTCGTAGGTGGCGAAGCGCCGGGCCGGCGCGGCAACGCCCATCCGAACATCGTGCCCTACGAGACGTTCGAGGCCGCCGACGGAACGGTCGCCGTCGCGGTCGGCAGCGAGCGCCAGTGGCCCCGCTTCTGCGCCGCGCTCGGGGTCCCGGAGCTGGCCGCGGACGCGCGCTTCGCCACGAACGGCGACCGGGTGGAGCGCCGAGAGGTATTGATCCCGCTCCTCGCGGCGCGGTTTGCGACGGCTCCCCTCGCGACCTGGCTGGAGCGCCTCGAGGCCGCCGACGTCCCGGCCGGGCCGGTCCTCGATGTCGTCGCGGCCTTCGCCTCAGAGCAGGCAGCGGCGCTCGGGGCCCGCGTCCCGCTGGAGCACCCGCTGCTCGGAGCCGTAGACCAGGTCCGCAGCCCCTTCGAGCTTGCGGCAACCCCGGCGACCGTCCGGACCCCGCCGCCACTCCTTGGCGAGCATTCGGCGGCGATCCTGGCCGAGCTCGGCTACGACGCCGGCGAGATCGCGGCTTTCGTGGCGAGCGGCGTCGTCTAGGTCGAGGCCGGCCCGGCGTCTGGCTCCATGAGCTCGCCGGCGAGCATGTCCAACAGCAGGCCGTCGTGCCAGGTGCCATCGATGCTGCGTTCGTACTCGCGCATGAGCCCGACTCGCCGGAAGCCGACCTTCTCGTAGGCTGCGATGGCACGCGTGTTGGCCGCGGCCGGGTCGATGATCAGGCGATGGTGGCCGCGATGCTCGAACAGGTGGCGAGCCACGAGGCGGATGGCGTCGGGCCCAATGCCCCGGCCCTGGAAGGCGGTCGCGACAAAGATGTCGATGCCGGCGTGGCGGTAGTCGGGCGTGAGCTCCTCGCTGAACTGGATCATGCCGGCAACCTGGCCGTCGACCTCGATCGCGAGGCGGACCTCGTCGGCCTCGTCGAAGAGGCCGTCGACGGCGATCTCGAGGCTCTCGTGGACCCACCAGCGGGCGACATCGGGCTCGGCGAGGATCCGGGTCATCGTCGACCGATCGGAGGGCTCGAGCGAGCGCAGGAGGACACGTTGGCCCTGGAGTCGCAGAGGGGTCATGGCTCGATGCTGCCCCGGCCCGGCGACGCGCGCAAGCGGGTGCACGGCGCACGGATCGGGCGCGGCGGCCGCGGGCCGGGCGCTAGACTCGGCAAACTGACGATCCCAGGAGACCCACGATGACCGATTCCCGGGAGCGCTGGGCGCTCATCCTCGGCGCCTCGTCCGGCATGGGCGAGGCCACGTCGCGGGCCCTTGCCAGGGCCGGCCACAACATCTGCGGCATCCACCTCGACTTCCGGGCCGCCCTCCAGCACGTCGAGGAGCTCAAGGCCGATCTCGCCGCCGAGGGCCGCGAGGTCCTCTACATCAACATGAACGCCGCCGACGACGAGAAGCGGGCTGCTGCCCTGGACGCCCTCGAGGCCAAGTTCGCCGAATCGAGGGCCGCCGGCCGCGATCCCTACGTCCGCGTCGTGATGCACTCGCTGGCCTTCGGCAGCCTCGTCCCCTTCATCACCGACGACCCCAAGGAGGGCGTCGATCGCAAGAAGATGGAGATGACCCAGGACGTGATGGCCAACAGCCTCGTCT
>JBEPVB010000067.1:0-12711 GCA_041691215.1 Chloroflexota bacterium | reverse complement strand
CGGCCGAGGATGGCGACGGCCCGTGCGAGCCACCCGGCCGAGGATGCGGGCCGTCAGCGCGGAGGGCGGATGTAGGTGTCGGTGACGAGGACCCGCTCCATCGTGTCCATCTCCTGGAGGACGATGCCCGTCCCGCGGGCGACGCAGGTGAGCGGATCGTCGGCCACGTGGACCGGCATCTGGGTCGACTCGGCGACCCGTCGATCGAGGCCGGCCAGGAGCGCGCCGCCACCGGCCAGGACGATGCCCTGGTCCATGATGTCGGCCACGAGCTCGGGCGGGGTCTCCTCGATCGTGTCCCGGATGGTGTCGACGATCTGCTGGACGGACGGCTCGATGGCCTCCCGAATCTGGTCCGCGCCGACCTCGACGCTGCGAGGCAGGCCGGTTAGAAGATCCCGTCCTCGCAGGTTGATCCGCTGCTGGTCCCACTCGCCGGGATAGGCCGAGCCGATGGCGATCTTGATGTCCTCGGCCGTCCGCTCACCGAGGAAGAGGTTGTATTCGCGACGAGCGAAATTGACGATGTCCTGGTCCATCTCGTCGCCGCCGATCCGGATGCTCTTCGAGACGACGATGCCGCCGAGGCTGATGACGGCGACCTCGGTCGTGCCGCCGCCGATGTCGACGATGAGGCTCCCCGAGGGCTCGCTGACGGGTAGCCCCGCCCCGATGGCCGCGGCCATGGGTTCCTCGATGAGGCGGGCCCAGCGAGCTCCACTGTTGAGCGCCGCGTCGCGGACCGCTCGCTTCTCGACCTCCGTGACGCCGGACGGGATGCCGATCAGCATCCGGGGCCGGGCGATGAGCCCTACCCGGTCGTGGACCTTGTCCACGAAGTATTTGATCATCTGCTCCGTCACGTCGAAGTCGCTGATCACGCCGTCGCGGAGGGGACGGATGGCGATGATATTGGCCGGCGTGCGGCCCACCATCCGCTTGGCCTCGGCGCCGATGGCCAGGACCTTCTTCGTCCGGGCCTCGATCGCCACGACCGACGGCTCACTGATCACGATCCCGCGATCTCGGACGTGGACGAGCGTGTTGGCCGTCCCGAGATCGATGCCGATGTCGCGGGAGAAGAGGCCGAGGAAGCGGTCGAGCAAGCCGGGCAAGGGTCCCTCTGCGGTCGGAAGGCTCGGTCGTGGGCGTCTGTCGGGCCCTGAGAGCCTGCGCAGTATACCCGGCGCCCTCCGTTGGTCCGCCGGGCGGGGAGCGCGATGTGCAGCCGGTCGCTCACGCCGCGCGGGGCGGCTCGGGGTCTTCCGAGGAGGCACGCTCGGCCGCCAGCCCTGGTCGGTCGAACGCCACGCCGCGGTCGCGCATCGAGACCCAGGCGTCGTGGCCGATCACGAGATGGTCGAGGACGGCGATGTCGAGGAGGCGGCCGGCGGCCAGCGCCTCGGCGGTCAGGTGGAGGTCATCGGGCGATGGCGTCGGGTCGCCGCTGGGATGGTTGTGGACGAGGATGATCCCGGCGGCCGTGAGCCGGACGGCATCCCGGAAGAGCTCGCCGACCCGCACCACGGAGGCGCTGAGATTGCCCTGGTAGGCGGTCACGACGCGCTGGACCACGTTCTTCGTGTTGAGCACGACCACCCGGAGCTCCTCCCGCTCGAGGCGTCCCATCTGGAGGACGAGCCGGTCGGCGACGTCGCGCGGCGAGCGGACCATCCAGCGCGCGGTCGGCCAGTCGGCAAGGAGCCGGCGCCCGAGCTCGAAGGCGGCCTGGAGCTGGGCCGCCCGGGCGGTGCCGATGCCCGGGATCTCCTCGAGCTCCGGCCCCGAGGCGCGAGCCAGGCCGGTCAGGCCTTCAAAACGGGTGATCGCATCCTCGGCCAGGTCGATGGCCGAGCGGCCCCGCCCGCCCGAGCCCCAGAGGAGGCCGATGAGCTCAGCCGAGGACAGTCCGCCGGCTCCGCGCATCTCGAGGCGCTCCCGGGGGCGTTCGGCGGCTGGCAGCTCCCGAAGCGCACGCCCCCGAGGAAACGGGACGAGCGCGGGATGGCCGTTCCACGCCGCGGGTCCATCGGTCATCGGTTCGCCTCCGGAGTCGCGCTGCCGGGCGGAATGGTCCCGCGGACGACGGCGAGGAGTCCCCGGGGCCCGAACGACGGAAGCCCGCCGATTCCCTCCGCCATCCGGACCCGGGGACACTGCGCAGGCTAGCCGAGGGCGCTCATCCAACGATCACCGGCCGCTGCATCGGCCCTCACCGGCGAGGGCTCAAGGACGCCTGGGGGCTGCGAGCGCGATCAGTGCCCGAGCGACCGCTCGGCGATGACCAGGAGGATTGCGTTGAACGTGGCATGCAAGCCGATCGACGCCCACAGGGACTTGCGCTGCTCGAACACCCACCCGAGGACGAGGGCGACGGGCAAGCGCGCGGCCGCCGCGACGACAGCCACGCCGAGCGCGGCCGAGAACGTGGAGCCGGTCTGGTCGATGGCGTGGACGAGGGCGAAGAGGATCGCCGAGCGGATGATCGCCGCTCGCACGGGGGCCATGCGCAACCATGCGGTCAGCGTGAATCCCCGGAAGAAGAGCTCTTCGTAGAGCGGGGCGATCACGGCCCCGGCGAGGAGATTGATGGCCAGCCCGCCGGCGCTTCCGGTCGGCGGCAGGGGCGAGGCAGGCTCCTGGCCGATGACGGTCACCAGGCCCAGCACGACGACGCCCGTCACCACGATGACCGGGACGGCAAAGACGGCGCCCCAGGCGAGATCGCGGAGGGCGGCCGCGTCCGGACGCCGAACGCCCATGTCGTGCCAGGACAATGCCCCCGGCCCGACGACCATGAGGCGCAGGATCCCGACCACCACGACGGCCTGGATCGATACGCCGAGCAGGGCGACCGCCGGCCCCGTGAGGTCCAGGCCGGCGACCCGGAAGGGCGTGGCGATCGCGACCGCCGCGAGATACCAGCCGGCGACCACGGCCAGGAAGGTAACGATCGGCGAAGGGCCGGCATAGGGGAGGCCGGCGTGTCGCCGCTCGATGGCCTGCGAGCCGCCCAGGAGCACGAGGCCCGGCAGGACGAGCGCGAGGCCGGCGATGAAGAGCAAGGCAGCGGCCAGGTTCTGGCCGCTCAGCAGGCCGACGAAGGCCGCCGAGCCGCCGATCAGGGTGGCGATCCAGCCGGCGACGAAGAGGCCCGGGGCGTGGCGGCCTTCGATCGTGAAGCGGAACAGCCCGAGGGCCCGGGCGGTCGAGGCGGCGACCGCCGTCGAGCTCCCGGGAGCGTCGGCCGGTCCCGATGCGGCGAGGACCTCCGTTCCGTTCGACGCTCGGCCGCTCGGTCCGTCAGGTACCGAGGGCGGCTCGGTCAAGACTCGGTCAGGGAGTCGATCGGTCGGGCGGCGGCCGGTCGGGCCGATGAGGTTCGGGTCGCCGTCCGGATGGCCGGAGCCTGCTCCCCCGCCGGCAGGGCCTCCCGACCCGGCGCCATCAACGTGGGCGTGGTCACGGGGTCAGCGCGCTCGAAGTCGCGACCGCACCAGGCACACAGCGACCAGTCGAGGCCCACGAGCCGGGCACAGTTGGGGCAGACGCGGTTGAGCCGCGTGCGGCAGGTCGGGCAGATGATCCAGTCGGCATGGACGCGGCGATCGCAGGACGGGCAGTGCCGGATCGTCTCAATCTCGGCGAGCATCGCCTCCTCGGCCAGGTTCCGTTCGTAGATCTCGCCGATCCGCTCCTGCGGTCGAACAATCCGGTAGGCAAAGACCGCGAGCGGGAAGAGGATGGGCGTGAAGACGATGATCGCCGCGGCGGCGAAGTACGGCGCCACCGGGTTCTCGGTCCGGAGCTGCATGTCCCGGAAGGCCCAGTAGGCGGCGGCCAGCCAGAGCACCACCCAGTAGAGAGCGACGATCTGGAAGCCGAGCTTGATAACCGGATTGTCGAAGACGGAGCCGATCGCGCCGCCGATGGTGTTGAGGATCTCTTGCATCCGCCGAGCGGGCGCCTCCGAACATCTGGTCGACAGGGTCCCTGGCCTTCGGGACCGGGGCAGTGTATCAGCGTGGAACGGGCGGTCCGGTACAACGGCCGGGTCGTCGAATCAGACGGCGGCCTTACAGGAACCGCCCGCGTTGCGACGACGAACGGGGCGTCGTCGTGACGTCACGTCGAATCCCGGCGCCGGTGCGGTGCCAGGCCCAGGATGCCGCCGGCGATGAGGACGACGGCTGCGGCCGCGGCCACGATCACGCCGAAGGCCGCCCCGCCGTAGTCGCCGACCACAATCGGCCAGATGTTGCCGAGCAGCAGCGACCCGGCGACGAGGGCCAGGATACCCGAGCGGACCCACGGCGCGACGCGGTTCGGGAGGATGCCGAGGACAGCGGTGACGACGAGCAGGAGCAGGATCGGGAGGCGTGACGGTGTCCCGAGGCCCCAGCTCGTGACATAGCTGATGGTGCCCGGGATCCAGGGCAGGAGGAAGCTCATCGCTGCGACGACGCTGCCGAGGGCGACGAGCCACTCGGTCAGGCTGTCCGGGGCGTCGAACGGCAGGTCGGCGAAGAACGAGGCTCGCCCCGCCTCGGCCGGCGTCGGCGGGGAGATAGCCGGGCTCGGGGGACTCCATTCGCCGTCGGGGGCTGGAGACGGAGCCCCGACCTGGGGCGAGTCCGCGAGCGGCATCTGGGGTTCCGGCTCAGGAGCCGGGGGCGGTCGGTGGACCGTCGATGGAGGAAGGTAGGCGCCCGGCACGAGAACGCTCGGCAGTCCGCCCGGGGCCACGCCGACCGGCGCCAGCCCGGCCGAGACGATGCCGCCACCCTCGATCTCGCTGCCGATCGGTGAACGGTCCCCGGACGAGCCGGCGTCCGGGTTCCACTCGTCGGCGGCGCCGAGCGCAGTGGTATCCGCTGCCGGGTTCGGCGTCCTTGGCGCGCCCGTGGCGGTTGGTTCGCCGGTGTCGGGACCACCCATCAACCGGCCGGCGTCGCGCATCAGCGTCCCGCAGTTCGGACAGGCCGCGCGATCACCAGGGACCGGTTGCCCGCAGTTGGGACACGGAACGGATCCTGCCACCATCAACAATCCCCTTGTCAGCCCGCTGCGCGTGCGGGGCCTGAAGGGTGCCAGAACCGTCGCCGCCAAGGAAGTCCCCAGGAGGTCCCGTCTCGCGGCTCAATCGTCGGGGTTGGCCCCGGCCTGGATCGGCTGACCACCGCGACGCCGAACATGCCGCCCGACCTCGAAGGTCCAGGCAGCGGACCGCCAGGCGGTCGCAATGGCGAGCAGCCAGAGCGCGCCGAGCCAGACGATCGAGAGAAGGGCGATCGCGACCGCCAGGATCCACGGCTCGAGGCCGTCGCGGACGAGGATCCGGACCTGGTCGAAGGCGATTCCCAGCACGGTCGCGCCGAGGAGGCCGGCCGCGAGCACGGCGCCGTCGGAGATCACCAGGACGGCCAGGCCTGACGGCCTGACAAGGGTCAGCGCTGCCAGCACGAGGGCCCTCGGCAGGCTCGATCCCCAGGCGAGGTGGCGAACGGCGAGACCGCCGAGGGCCTCACCGAGGGCCCACGCGGCGGCAAGGCCGATGACCAGCGCCGGCACGCGAAGGATGACCCGGACCGGCACTGGCAGGGTCGGATCGCCCGGATGGATGAGCTCCTGGTACACGGCGTCGACGAGGGGGCTGGCGCCCCACAGGAGGACCGCCGCCGTGGGGAGGTGAGCGAGCCAGCGGGCAATCAAGGCGATCCCGGGGCCGGCGCTGTTCGGCGAGGGGATCGCCTCGAGGTCCTCGCCACCGGCGACGCCGCGGATCAGCTCCAGGTCGAGGGCGGCTCCCGCCAGGCCGCCGAGGATGAGCCAGGCCGCCAGGCCGGCGATCGCGGAGCCGACGAGGATCAGGAACGAGGGCGAGACGCCCCCAAAGAGGAAGCCGACGAGCGTCGGCCCGAGGAGGTTCGCCAGGGCCGCCGTCGTCGGCGCGGCGATGAGCGGGACCACGAGGACGAGGAGGCCGCCGCGGACCATGAAACCGGCCAGGGCCAGGACGAGCCAGCGCGGCTGCTCCAGGACGGCCAGCGCCGAGCCGACGACGACGCCGATGACCGACATGCGAGGGCGATGGATCGCGGGCTCAGGGGCTCGGGGCAGGCGACGGGCGGGCGAGGATGTCGAGCTTGCCGAGGGCCTGACGGACGAGGTCGATCTCGCGGCCATAGGTCGCGAAGTCGCCGTTTCGGAGCGCCGCCTGGGCTGCGTCGAAGTGGGCATTGGCATATGCGATGAGGCCGGGGACATCAGTCGGCAGGCCGGGCCCGACCGTCGGTCCGGGGGTCGCCGTCGGTCCGGGGCTGCCGCTCGGTCCCGGCGTCGGCGACGGTCCGGGGCCCGCCCCACTGACGATGAGATGGAGGGCATCGGCGAGCGTCGGTCCCCAGACCACCGTGGTCGGCGAGGCGACGACGATCCGCTGGAACTCCGGGAACTTCGAGGAGGTGGACTGGAGGTAGACCGGTTGGAGGTACATGAGCGTGTTGCCGACCGGGACGACGATCAGGTTGCCCCGGACCACGTTGCTGCCGGACTGGTTCCAGAGGGTGATCTGGGCGGAGATGGTCGGGTCCTGGTCGATCCGGGCCTCGATCTGGGCGGGGCCGAAGATCGACGTGTCGCTGGGGAAGCGATAGACGCGGACGCCCCCGTAGTTGGCCCCGTCGTTGCGGGCCGCAACCCAGCCGATCATGTTGGGCCGGCCGACGGGCACCATCGGCTGGAGGAGGAGGAACTCCGGGTTCGCCTCGCCGGGCATGCGCATGATCACGTAGTAGGCCTCCGACGGGAGGCTCTGGAGGTTGGTCTGCCCGGCCGGCACCGTCCAGCGATCCTGGTTGCCGAAGAACGTGGAGGTGTCGGTGACGTGATAGCGGCCGTAGACGGCCGTCTGGATGTTGAAGAGATCCTCGGGGACGCGGAGGTGGGCGCGAAGGTCCTGGGGCATGTCGGACAGCGGGTGGAAGAGGCTCGGGAAGACGCCCGACCAGGCCTCGACGATCGGATCGGTCGGATCAGCGATGTAGAAGGACATCGTGCCGTCGTAGGCGTCCATGACGATCTTGACGCTGTTCCTGACGTAGTTCAGGTCCTCGGGCGGCAAGCCCGACTTCGCGAGGTCCCCCGGGTTGAACGACTGGGCATTCGGGAATCGGTCGGAGACCGTGAAGGCGTCCTGGATGTAGACGAGATGGCCGACGGCATTGACCACGACGTAGGGATCCTTGTCGTAGCGCAGGAAGGGAGCGATCAGCCCCAGCCGCTCGCTGATGGCCCGGTGCATGAGGAGCTGGCTGTCGGCCGTGACCTGGTCGCTGATGAAGAGGTTGAGATCGGTGAAGCGAAGGGCAAACAGGAGTCGCGACAGGGTGGTGTTCAGGGGGATCCCGGTCTTGCCCGTCCAGCGGGTCTGGACGCCGGTCTCGACGCCGTTCGCGTCACCCTGGGGGTAGTCGAACTCGGACTGCTTGGCCCCGACCACGACGAAGTTGGAGGCCTCCTCGCCGAAGTAGATGCGCGGCTCGGTCACGGTCGGGGCGCCGCCGCTGGAGACCGGCGGCAGGTTCTTGACGAGGAGCTGCGGCTGACCCTCGGGCGTGACCTCGTTGACGGGGACGAGGGCGATCCCGATGCCGTGGGTGTAGATGATCCGCTGGCTGACCCAGCTGCTGCCGGCGTCTGTCGCCGTCAGGTTCAGCTCGCGGGCCGACAGCATCACCTGGCGTTCGGCCTTGTCGATCATGTAACGATCGGTGTCGACGTCGATGAAGTCGTAGTAGCGGCGGACGGTCTGGAGCTGGTCGAGCGTGTCGCCGAGGGGGCGATAGTCCCATAGCCGGGCGTTGGCGAACGTCGCCGACTCCGAATTGATGGCCTCCTGGGTCAGCGGCGCCGAGCCATCGTACTGGCGCTCCTCCCAGGAGCCGAGCCCGTAAGCCAGGCGGGTCATCGAGATGTTGTTGGCGATGTAGGGCTGCTCGACCAGGTACTGGTTCGGGGTCACCGACAGGCGCTGCACGACCTCCGGATACAGCCGGCCCACGAACAGCGAGGCGAGGAACCAGGTCGCAACCGTGATCCCAAGCGGCCACGTCCAGCGGGTGAAGGCGCCGCCGACGAGGAAGGCGGCCGCGAACGCCGACAGGACCGTCAGCAGGTCGTAGGCGAAGAACTGGGCATGCTGGTCCGTGTAGCTGACGCCCTCGGCGACGCCGCGAGCCGAGTACACGAGCTCGAACTTGTCGAGCTGGTAGCCGAAGGCGATCGACAGCAGGAACAGCCCGCCGAGGACGCCGAGGTGGACGCGGACCCGGGATGGCACCGCGAAGCCCGAGCGTGTTGCGCCGGCGAGGTAGCGGAGGCCGGCAATGATCAGGGCGGCGAGGACGAGGGCGTTGAAGATCGACTGGATGGCCCGCAGGAAGGGCAGGTCGAACAGGAACCACGAGATGTTCCTACCGAAGATCGGATCGACGCTCGGGCTGCCGGCCGGGGCCTGGAACGGCACCCGGTGGATCCACAGCAGGACCGTCTCCCACGAGGATGCCGCGATACCGCCGACCACCAGCGCCGCGAGGACCGAGAGACCCACCAGGGCGGCCGTGGCCGCCGGGGTGAGGTCCGGCACCTTGAGCGGCTCGGCGTTGACGATGATCGGCCGCCCGGGTCCGCTGCGCTCCCGGGGATCGCCCGTCGAGATGCCGATCTGGCCGAGCTGCTCGAAGAGGTCGCGGAGCGTGCCCGCCGCCCCGTCGCCGGGCGGCGCGAAGCGATTGGCGAGCCAGAGGTTGCCCAGGAGGACAACGAGGGTGACCGCGAGGCCGCCGGCAAACAGGCCGATCGTGGCCCCGACGCGGGTCCAGAAGATGCTGTCGAAGCCGACGCTCTTGAACCAGATCGCGTCGGTCCAGAAGTCGATCGCCCCACTGCCGAAGACGATGAAGATGAGGACGATCGCGACCAGCGCGATCAGCCGGCGATTCCCGCCTCCCCGGCCCAGGGGTCGCCCCCGACCCGCCGATGCAGGCCCACGGCCCGGCCCTCGCCCTCGGCCGTCCGGGCGGGGCGGGTTACGAAACGGGTCGCCCGGATCGTCCATGCCCGCGGAGTCTACGCTCGGAACGCCCGCAGCCCCTGCGGCGCCGTCTGGACCGCCGGCCCGCGCGTCCAGGGGAGTCGCGGTGCGACCGGGCGGCCGTCTGATCAGCGCCGGCCGAGGCCTTCGATGGAGCGGCGAAAGGCCGACAGCACCTCGAGGGCGAGGGCATTGGGTTGCATGGTGGCCAGCCTCGTCGGCTCCCAGCGGAAGCCGGCCCGGACGGCGAGTGGGCAGAGCCAGGGCCGGTCGGGCAGGTCGGGTGGGACAAGCGGGCCGAGACGAATCGAAAGTCGTCCGGCATCCTCGAGGATCAGGCCCGACAGGCCCCCGGCGAACGACGGACCGAGCCTGGCCAGGGGCGGCTCGGGCGGCGGGCCGGCCGCTGGCGCGACATCCCGGAAGCTGACGATGCCGGTCTCGTCTCGGACCCAGAGCAGGGCGAGCCACCAGCCATCCGGGCCGTCCGACGGCCGGCTCATGCCGGCGTGCAGGACGACGTCGCCGAGGCGCAGCTCCTGCTCGCGCAGGTACGAGGGACCGGGCGGGGGCAGGCGTTCGGGCATGGCCCGAGCATATCCGGCGCCGAGGCTTCAGCCCGGGGAGGGGCTCCCTCCGGTCGGCGGCGGCGCCTCGTCGCCGGCGGCGTCGGCCGTGACATTGGCCAGAGCCTCGACATCGGCGTCGGTCGGCGCGACTTCTTGGCCGGGCTCGGTACCTTGGGCCGCGCCGGCGCCGCCTTCGATGCTGGCGTCGACGCGCGCCGCGTCGGCCTCCGCCTGGCGGCCCTGGACCTCCGCCTCGAGGGCCGCCAGCTCCAGCCGGAGCATCTCCCGGCGGACGGCTTCGTCGGGCGGGGCAATGCTCTCGGGCTTGTCCGCCGCCGCCTCGGCCTCGTACTCGCCCGAGAGCCAGCCGATCAGGCCACGGCCTTTCTGGCCCGGCGTCCGGCCCTTGAGGATCGCCTCGTGGTCGACGCGGGTCACGCCGGGGACTTCAGACTCGGCGGCTTCGTGGAGGGAGGCCCCACAGGACGGGCAGCGTTCCTCGTGGCCGGTCTTCAGCGCGGCTGAGCACCATGGACAGATCAGGGCGGAAGCCAAGTCGGGTCCGCCCCCGGACAGGTTCGGCTCGGTCATGCCTGCACTCTAGCGTCCACGAGCCGACCGGGAATAGCCCCATTGTCATCCGCAGACCGGCCCTTCGGTTCCCGGCCACACCGCCGTGGCCTGCGGGCCGCCCTTGTCACCCGTCGGGCGACGAGGCACCCTGCGGGTAATGACCTACTCGATCGTGGCCTTCGACGAAGCTACCGGTGAGCTCGGGGTGGCCGTCCAGTCACGCTGGCTCGCCTCCGGGGCGGTGGTGCCGTGGGCGCGGCCGGGCGTCGGCGCCATCGCAACCCAGGCCTTCACCGACGCCCGGTATGGAGCCGCCGGCCTGGACCTGCTCGGCTCCGGTGCGACGCCGGAGGGGGCCCTGGCCGAGCTCCTCGCGGGCGACTCGGACCCAGGCGTGCGCCAGATCGGGATCGTCGATGCGGCCGGTCGCACAGCGGTCCACACCGGCGCCGAGTGCGTCCCAGAGGCGGGCCACCGGATGGGCCCCGGCGTCAGTGTCCAGGCCAACATGATGGAGCGGGCCAGCGTCTGGCCGGCCATGATGGCGGCCTACGAGGGCGCCGACGGAGATCTGACCGACCGCCTCCTCGCGGCGCTTGTCGCAGCCGAGGCCGAGGGCGGCGATGTGCGGGGACGCCAGGCGGCGGCGATTCTCGTCGTGCCCGGCGAGTCAAGGGCCAAGCCGTGGCGGACGCGCTTCGACCTCCGCGTCGACGACGCCCGCGACCCTCTCGGGGAGCTGGCCCGACTCGTCCGCATCTCCCGGGCCTACGAGGCGCTCGACGAAGGCCTCGAGGCGGTCGCCGTGGGCGAGCTGACGGCCGCCCTCGCCCTGATGGAGCGAGGCGCTGCGCTCGCGCCCGAGGATGACCAGCTCCGGCTCTGGCTTGCGGTTGCCGTCTTCGATTCGGGCGACGAGGATCGCGGCCGGAGCCTCTACCGATCGGCCCTCGCGATTGAGCCCCGCGCCGGCGAACACCTCCGCCGATTCGTGGCTGCCGGCCAGCTGCCGGGCCGGGAGCGCCTCGTCGAGATGCTCACGAGCGCGCCCCGCCGCTGATCGGCGGGCGCGATAGGCATCCCCGGTCGATGCCTCGTGCTCAGCAACGAGTCGCGGAGCTCGGTTCGCCTACTCCCACTCGATCGTGGCGGGCGGCTTGGAGCTGATGTCGTAGACGACGCGATTGACGCCCGGGACCTCGTTGACGATCCGCGACGAGATCTTCCCGAGCACGTCATACGGGAGCTTCGCCCAGTCGGCGGTCATCCCGTCCTCGGATGTCACGGCCCGAATGGCCACCACGTTGGCGTAGGTCCGGCCGTCGCCCATGACTCCGACGCTCTGGATCGGGGTCAGGATGGCGAACGACTGCCAGACGCTCCGATAGAGACCCGCGGCCTTGATCTCGTCGATGACGATCCAGTCCGCGTCCCGCAACGTGTCGAGCCGCTCGGCGGTCACCTCGCCGATGATCCGGATGGCGAGCCCCGGGCCCGGGAACGGCTGACGCTGGACCATCGCCTCGGGCAGGCCGAGCTCGGCGCCGACCCGGCGGACCTCGTCCTTGAAGAGGTAGCGGAGGGGCTCGATGAGCTTGAAGCGAAGGTCGGCCGGCAGCCCCCCGACGTTGTGATGGGTCTTGATCTTCTGGGCCGCCTTGGTCTCGCTGGTGGCGCTCTCGATGACGTCGGGATAGAGCGTCCCCTGGGTCAGGAAGTCGATCCGGCCGAGCTTCGTCGCCTCTTCCTCGAAGACCCGGATGAACTCATCGCCGATGATCTTTCGCTTCTGCTCCGGGTCGACGATGCCGGCCAGGCGGACGAGGAACCGCTGGCGAGCGTCGACCATCACGAGCTGCATGCCGAGGTCCCGCTCGAAGGTGACCCGGAGGAGCTCCGATTCCTTCTTCCGCATGAGTCCGTGGTCGACGTAGATGCAGGTCAAGCGGTCGCCGACGGCCCGGTGCACGAGCGCGGCGGCGACGCCCGAGTCGACGCCCCCGGACAGGGCGCAGATGACCTTGCCGTCGGAGCCAACGGCCCGGGCGTGGGCGTCCACTCGCTCGCGGATCTCGGCCACCGTCGACTCGATGAAGTTGCCCGGCGTCCATGTCGCCCGAGCGCCGGCGATCCGCACGACGAAGTTGCGGAGGACATCCTTGCCCCGCGGCGTGTGGGCAACCTCGGGGTGGAACTGGATCCCATAGAGGTTCCGGCTGCGGTCGACGAGGCCGGCGAAGGGCGAGGAGCCCGAATGGGCCGTCGAGTGGAAGCCTTCCGGCAGGCGGGTGATCGAGTCGCCGTGGCTCATCCAGACCGGCTGCTCGCGGTCGATCCCGGCGAAGAGCGCATCGTCGGCGGTGATCGTGACGGTCGCCGGTCCGTACTCCCGCTTCGAGGCGGGCATGACGTCGCCGCCGAGCTCGAGGGCCATGAGCTGGGCGCCGTAGCAGATGCCGAGGACCGGCAGGCGAC
>JBEPVB010000066.1:0-13055 GCA_041691215.1 Chloroflexota bacterium | reverse complement strand
GCGCCGGGGCCGGCACTTGCCGAGCCGGCGAGCGTCATCCTCCACGGCGATCCGCCTGGCCCGGTCGCCCCCCATGACCCCCCGGCGGCCGCCGCCCGGAAAGTCATGTGGCTGCATGTCGGACGGCTGCTCGATCGCGAGCTCGAGATTCGGGACCCAGACAAGGCCGACGCCCTGCGCAAGTACCGGGTTGCCACCCGACGCCTTCGCTCGGCCCTCCGGATCTTCGGCTTCGCCCTCCCTGACGCCCCGACGGACCGCTTCCGGCGCGGTCTGGGCGAGCTCGGCGAGGCGGTCGGGCTCGTCCGCGACGCCGACGTGCGGATCGCCAACGCGACCGCCTTCGGGGCCGCCCTCGAGGGTGGCGCCGATGCCCTGGCGCCGCTCGTCGAGGCCTGGCGGAGCGACCGGAGCCGCGCCTATGCCCGGCTCATCGGTCGCCTCGAAACGAAGCGCCACCGACGGTGGCTGGAACGGCTGGCCGCCTTCGTCGAGGATCCGACCAGCCCGCCGGTCATGAGCGGAGGACGACCCCCGGCGACGGTCCGGGGCCGGTCCGCAGCCCATGTCTGGGACGCCTACGAGCGCGTTCGGGCCTACGCCGAGATCGTCCGCTGGGCCGACTTCGCGACGCTCCATCAGCTCCGCACGGAGACGAAGCGCTGCCGCTACACGCTCGAGTTCCTGGCCGACATCCTGGGTCCCGAGCGAGCCTGGCTCGTCGAGCGCCTGACCGCGCTCCAGGACCACCTCGGCGCGATCAACGACGCCGCCGTCACGGCGGCGGCCATCCGGTCCTTTCTCGAGGCCCGCAGCGGCGCGATCGAGCCCAGCCAACGAGCCGCAATTGCCGAGTACCTGGCGGACCGGGAGCGAGAGGTCGGTCGCCTCCGGCGGAGCATCGGGCGGACCTGGCGGCCGGTGGTCTCGGTGACCTTCATCCGGCGGCTTGGGCGCGTCGTGGTGATCCCCTAACAGGAGATCTCAGGCGTCGCGAGCCCTTGGCCCGGGATCCCCTAGCGTGACCAGCCGTGGGCGAGCCACTCGAGGCGCGTCCGCCAGTCGGGCCCGGCGTGGACCGACGCCAGGATCAGCCCTTCCCGGATTCCGCCCCGGGCCACCCGGATTCGGTCGAGCCCGAAGCGTTCGGCGGCCGCGAGCAGGATGGCCGCCCCGGCCGGCAGGACCGCGGCCCGTGAGCGGCGGATCCCGAAGCGCTCGGCGATCTGGTCGGACGGCGTCTCGGCGATGATGTCCAGGGTCCGCCTGATCCGGTTGAGGGTCACGACCCGATTCTGGAGCTGGGGTCCAACCCGCAGCAGGCTCCTGGCCGTTCCGCCGACGGCAACGAGCTCCTCGGCCGCCCGCGTCGGCGCATCGGCCATCACGGCCCGCGTCCGGGCCAGCAGGCGCTCGAGGTCGGCGACCGTCGGCGGGTCCGCGGTCAGCTCCGAGCGGGTCAGGCGGGCCGCCCCGAGCGGCAGCCCGAGGGCGAGCGGCTCGGAGGCGGGGCCGACGAGGAGGATCTCGGTGCTGCCCCCACCGACGTCGACGAGGACTGTCTCGCGCCGGACCGGCCGGCCGCCGTTGACGCCGAGGAGCGCGACGAAGGCCTCCTCGTCGTGGCGGAGAGTGGCGACGTCGAAGCCCGTGGCCGCCCGGATCTCAGCCGTCGCCACGTCCGCGTCAGTGGCCCGGCGGAACGGGTCCGTGCCCGCGATCGAGATCGTCGTGGCACCGAGGGCGTGGGCCCGCTCGACGTAGCCGACCAGCGTGTTGACCAGCCGGCCGCGAGCCTCGCGACCGATCTCCCCGAGTGCGTCAACCGCCACGCCGAGGCCCAGGAAGGCCGAATCGTCGGCGACCTCGGTGAGCTGATGGCCGTGCACCTCGGCCACCAGGAGGTGGACGGAGTACGACCCGATGTCCACGGCGGCGCCGACGGCCACGCTACCTCCAGCTAACGGCGAGCCCCGCCGACGGAGCAGGGATGGGAGGCAGTCTGGCAGGCCGGACCGGCTCCCGCCGATCGGCTGCTGGGCCTATGCCGGCCCTGCCCGCCGCCAGAACGGCTTGTTAACACCCGAGCGACGAGTCGTTGACCCAGCGGCCCGAGCCTTCGAAATGGCCGCCGCCGTGCAGCTCCACACCACGCTGCGCCACATTCATCGCGGCCCTTGGAGGAACGAACGAGTGACGATCGACCGACCGATCCGCGCCGGGGCCGTTGCACTCGCCGCACTGATCCTTGCCGCGGCCTGCGGCGGCGGCGGGACCACGGCGCCGACCACCGTTCCGACGACGGGCGCCAGCGGCTCCCCGACGCCATCGACGGGTCCCACCATGCCCGTGCCCCCGACCGGGAACATCACCCTGACGGGCGCCGGGGCGACGTTCCCGGCCCTCCTCTACCAGGTCTGGATCGAGAAGTTCAGCACCAAGTACCCCAACATCCAGATCAACTACCAGGCGATCGGCTCCGGCGGCGGCATCAAGGCCATCACCCAGCAGACCGTCGATTTCGGGGCATCCGACGCGGCGATGAAGGACGAGGAGATCGCAGCCCTGCCGGCGGGGACCAAGATCCTCCACGTCCCGACGGCCCTCGGTGCAGTGGTCGTGATCTTCAACGTCAAGGGCAAGGACGGCAACGCGATCAAGGGCCTGAACCTCGACGCGGACACCATCGCCGGGATCTTCCTGGGCACAATCAAGATCTGGAGCGACCCGGCGATCGCGGCCAACAACCCTGATCTCGCGGCCAACCTGCCCGACACGAGCATCCTCGTCGTCCATCGGGCGGACAGCTCGGGCACCACGAACACCTTTACCAGCTACCTCGACACGGTCAGCCCGGACTGGCACACCAAGGTCGGCAAGGGCAAGGAAGTCGCCTGGCCCGTCGGCAACGGCGCTCCCGGCAATGACGGCGTCTCGGCCGGGGTCAAGCAGACGGACGGTGCCGTCGGCTACGTCGAGCTCGAGTACGCGACCATCTCGGCCATCAACAGCGCCAACGTCAAGAACGCGGCCGGCAAGTTCGTGCCCGGCTCCGTCGACGGCGTGACCGCGGCGGCCGAGGCAATCGCCGCCAACTTCCCGGCCGACTTCCGCCAGGCGCCGATCATCAACGGTGCCGGCGACTCGACCTACCCGATCGCGTCGTACACCTACGTCCTGGCCTACGTCGACCAGACCAAGCCCGATCAGGGCAAGGCGCTGGTGGCCTTCCTCTACTGGGCCCTCACGGATGGCCAGGCCGAGGAGAAGGCGATCGGCTACGCCCCCCTGCCGGCAGCCATCGGGGCCAAGGCCCTCGACGAGCTCCACCAGATCACCGCGGGCGGATCGCCGATCTGGCCCTGATCGAGGTGAGCACCGGACCATCCACACGTTCCTCCTCGCGGGGCGTTCCGATCAGGCCGGGATGCCCCGCCCAACCATGTCGGGACCGGCCATGACCCTGGAACGTCCTCGATGAGCGCGCCACCAGCCACGGGCGCCGACCGGTACGCCGGCGGCGCCTCACGGCTGCCTGACGTCATCTTCCGGAACGGCACGCGCCTGCTGGGCTGGCTCATCGTCGGGATTCTCGTCGTCCTGGCCATCGAGCTGACGGTCAACGGTGCGCTTGCCTTCCGTACGTTCGGCCTGGGCTTCGTGACAGGCGTGATCTGGGATCCCGTCAAGTCCATCTACGGCGCCCTGCCCTACATCGTCGGGACCCTGGCGGCGTCGCTCATCGCCATCGTCCTGGCCGCTCCGATCGGGGTGATGACCGCGATCTTCCTGTCGGAGCTGGCGCCGCGCCGGCTGGCAATTCCGCTGACGTTCACGATCGAGCTCCTGGCCGCGATCCCGTCCGTCGTCTACGGCCTGTGGGGCATTTTCGTCCTCAGCCCGTTCCTGCGGACGACCGTCGAAGCCTGGATCGTCCATACCTTCGGCTGGATCCCGATCTTCGCCGGGCCAACCTTCGGCATCGGCCTCTTCTCGGCCGGGGTCATCCTCACGATCATGATCCTGCCGACGATCGTGTCGATCTCGCGTGAGGTCATCACCTCGGTCCCGGGCAGCCAGCGCGAGGCGATGCTCGCCCTCGGGGCGACCCGCTGGGAGATGATCCGGCGGGCGGTCATTCCCGCGGCGCGCTCGGGCATCGTCGGAGCCATCATCCTGGGCCTCGGCCGGGCCCTCGGTGAGACGATGGCGGTGACGATGGTCATCGGCAACGGCCAGGGCATGCCTACGTCGATCTTCTCGACCGCCCAGACGATCGCCTCCCAGATCGCGACCACCTTCAACGAGGCCTCGATCGGGCTCCAGACATCCGCCCTGATCGCCCTCGGCCTGATCCTCCTGGTGATCACGATCTCCCTGAACATCGTCGCCCGGCTCCTCGTCTGGCGCGTGTCGCGGGCCGTGCCGGGCACCCGATGACGGCCGCGAACCCGGCCCTCCAGGGCTTGCCGCCGCTGGCCGAGCGCCTGGGGCGGGCGTCGCTGCCGCGCTCCCGCGACCTGCGCGATCGAGGCATGCGGGCGCTGGCCCTGGCGGCGGCGGCGCTCTGCCTCGTGCCCCTGGCCGCGGTGCTGATCTTCGTGACCCTCAACGGCGCGAGCGCCCTGAACCTCGACCTCCTGACGAAGCCGCCGAAGGCCCTGGGGATCGGCGGCGGGGCGGTGACGGCGATCCTCGGCACCCTCCAACTGGTGCCCCTCGCCGCCCTGATCGCCATGCCCGTGGGGATCCTCGGAGCCGTCTACGTCGGCGAGTTCGGCGATTTGCGCTCGGCTCGGACCATTCGCTTCGCGGCCGACGTGATGTCGGGCGTGCCGTCGATCCTCATCGGGATCTTCGTCTTCACGTTCCTCGTCCTGCCCTTCCGCCAATTCAATGCCTTCGCCGGCAGCGTCGCCCTCGCCGTGATCATGATCCCGGTCATCCTGCGGACGACCGAGGAGACCCTGAGACTCGTGCCCGGCACCCTGCGCGAGGCTTCCCTGGCCCTCGGCGTCCCGATGTGGCGAACGGTCCTGTCAGTGGTCCTCCGAACCGGCCTGACGGGAATCCTGACCGGGGCGATGCTGGCCGTGGCCCGGGCGATGGGCGAGACCGCGCCCCTCCTGTTCACCGCCCTCGGCAGCCGCCTCGTCAACGTCGGCAACCTCGCCCAGCCGATGGACTCCCTGCCGCTCTTCATCTACCGCAACGCGACGCAGGCGAGCGTCGAGCTCAACCACCAGGCCTGGGGAGCCGCATTCCTGCTCCTCATCGTGGTCCTGGTCATCAACGTCCTCGTCCGCTTCCGGACATGGGGCAGCCAGGTTGGATAAGGTGAACGCGATGGCCGTGGAGACCCAGATGCCGTCCCAGGACGAGCTGCCGCCCGAGACGAGGCATGCCCCGCCGACCCCGATACCGGTCCGCAGGCCCGAGGAGATCGCCACAGTCGGCGCCACCGAACCTTCGGGACAGATCGAGGTCAGGGACGCCCGGATCCGCTACGGCGACTTCCTGGCCGTCAAGGATGTCCGGCTGACGATCCGCCCGCGGGCCGTGACCGCGATCATCGGGCCGTCCGGCTGTGGCAAGTCGACGTTCCTCAGGTCGTTGAACCGGATGCACGAGCTCATCCCGGGGGCTACGGTCGAAGGCTCGATCAAGCTCGACGGGATCGACATCTACGGCCCGACGGTGGACCCCGTCCAGCTCCGCCGTGTGGTGGGCATGGTCTTCCAGCGCCCGAACCCCTTCCCCACCATGTCCATCTACGACAACGTGGCCGCCGGCCTGCGGCTTACCGGCCGCGTCCGGCGGGCCGAGCTCGACGAGATCGTGGAGCGGTCGCTCCACCGGGCGGCCCTCTGGGACGAGGTAAAGGACAAGCTCAAGGCCAACGGCACGTCCCTGTCCGGCGGCCAGCAGCAGCGCCTGTGCATCGCCCGGGCCCTGGCGGTGGGCCCCGAGGTCATCCTCATGGACGAGCCGGCCTCGGCCCTCGACCCCATCGCGACCCTCCGGATCGAGGAGCTCATTGCCGAGTTGCGCGAGTCGTACACGATCGTCATCGTGACCCACAACATGCAGCAGGCATCCCGGGTCAGCGACGATACGGCCTTCTTCACGATGGGCGAGGACCGGGCCGGCTACCTGGTGGAGGCCGGCGAGACGGTCAAGATCTTCACCAACCCGACCGAGCGCCTGACCGAGGACTACATCTCCGGGCGGTTCGGCTGATGGGGGGGTCCATGGAGTCTGGGTTCGCCGGCCAGGCCCTCGATGTCGCCCGCTCGCGGGGGGCCCTGGATCGCGACGAGCGCCATGTCAAGGACGGGATCCTCCGGATGGGCTCGCTCGTCGAGCTCGCCATACGCGACGCGATCCGCGCGGTCGTCCAGCGGGACCTCGGCCTGGCCGAATCGGTCATCAGCAGCGACGCCCGCATCAACGACGCCCAGCGCGAGGTCAGCGAATCCATCCTCACGACCATCGCCACCCAGTCGCCGGTGGCTCGAGACCTGCGGTTCCTGCTCGCTCTCGACCACGTCGGCTTCGAGCTCGAGCGCATGGGCGACCACGCCTCGAGCGTGGCCAAGCAAGTCCGCTACCTGGAGGGCCCGCTCCCCGCGACCACCGAGCTGGCCCGGATCGGCGAGCTTGCCGGCGACCAGGTTCGGGGCATCCTGTCGGCCCTGATCGACGTCGACGACGTCCTCGCCCGTGAGGTCGCCGCTCGGGACGACGAGATCGATCACGGCTACCGGGCCTTCTTTGCCGATGTCGTCGAGGTCATGCGCCGTGACCCGCTTGCGGTCGAGCGCGGGACGCGGCTGATCCTGGCCGCCCACTGGATCGAGCGGATCGGCGATCGGGTCACGAACATCGCCGAGCACGTCGTCTTCCTGGCCAGCGGCCGGATCGAGGATCTCAACCCGTGACGACCGAGCGGTCGGTGGCCGGCGGCAGGATCCGGATCATTTTCGTCTGCACCGCCAACTCCGCGCGCAGCCAGATGGCCGAGGCGATCCTGCGGCGCGAGGGCGGCGACGCGTTCGAGGTCGTCAGCGCGGGCGTTGACCCGCGAGGCGTGCATCCCCTCACGATCCGGGCCCTCGCCGAGGCTGGCATCGACAGCAGCTCGGCCCGCTCGAAGTCGGTCAGCGACTATCTCGGCCAGGCCTTCGACTACGTGGTCACGGTCTGCGACCGGGCCCGGGAATCGTGTCCCTATTTTCCGGGCGGGCGCGAGACGCTCCACTGGGGCTTCGACGATCCCGCAGAGGCGGCGGGCTCGGAGGCCGAGCGCCTCGCGGTCTTCGAGCGCGTGCTGGGCCAGATATCGCATCGAATCAGGACCTTCATCCCGTTCGCGCTCGCGGCCCGAAACGCGCAGCCGGGCGGGGTCGCCGACAGCCGCCCTGTCGACGCCGCGCGGCCATGACCGAGCTCTACCTGCTTCGCCATGCAGACGCCGGCAATCCCGATCGCTGGGTCGGTGATGACGGCGAGCGACCCCTGTCCGGCAAGGGCCTTCGGCAGGCTCGCCGCCTGGCCGCCCTGCTGAAACGGCTCGATTGGCGACCCGATGCGATCGTCACCTCGCCCAAGCGGAGGGCGGCCGAGACCGCCGAGATCGTTGCCCAGGAGCTCGGGGTACCGGCCCGCGTCGATGGCCGCCTTGCCTCCGCATTCGGGCGGCCGGAGCTTGCCGAGCTGATCGCGGCCGGGACCGGTGCCGAGCGGCTCCTCCTCGTCGGCCACGACCCGGACTTCAGCGACCTGGCCTCGGAGCTGGTCGGGGCCGCGATCGGACTCCGGAAGGGCAGCCTGATCCGGATCGACCTAGACGAGCAGGGAGCGGGCGGCGTGGTGCGCTGGCTGCTGCCGCCGGACGTCGTCCCCGACCGCTAGGGGAGACCGGCCGTGGCCGCTGTCACCTACGCCTGCGCCTCGATGCGGGCGACGAGGCCCAGGTGGTCCGATGGATAGAGGGTCGGATCGCCGACCGCCGGTCGATCGAAGGCCAGCCGGCAGGTGACGGCCAGGAGCGGCCCGGTCAGCCAGATGTAGTCGAGGCAACCGGGTTCGCCGTCGGTGTCCATGCCCGGCGCCTGGATCCCGGATGGCCACGTGACCGCCGGCTCGGTCCCGTTGGCCTCGGCGTGGGCCGAGCGGAAGTCGGCCTCGACCATCACCCGGTAGGTCGCCTCCACGGGCTCGGCATTGAAGTCCCCAACCACGATCGTCCCGCCCGCCGCCGGGCGATCGCCCAGCCAGGCCACCAGGGCCCGGGCCTGTTCTTCGCGGGCATCCTCATCGGCCGGGACGTGGTGGAGGTGGGTCACGACCATCGCCAGCGGCGCCCGCCCGGCCATCGCCACGACCACCCGGACGGCTGATCGATTCCGGCCCAGGTCCAGGCGCTCCGGCGCGCCAACGGCGGTCAGGGGCTCCCGGACGAGGAGGCTGTTGCCATATTCCGGCCGGCCCGCCCAGGCGCGGTGTTCGGCGTATCGCCCGGCCCCGGCGGCGCCGATGACGCGGTCCTGGTTGACCGCGAAGACGCACTCCTGGAGGCCCAGGAGGTCCGGCTGGAGGGCCGCCATGTCGGCCAGGAGGAGGGGCAGCCGTTCCGTCCAGCGGTCGGCGATGTTGCGCATGTTGAGCGTGGCGACATCCAGGTGGGCCATGGTCTCCTACGTCGCGGCCGGTTCAGGCAGCGGGATCCGGAAGATGAACGTCGCGCCGGCACCCTCCTCGGACTGTACCGATAGCTGGCCACCGTGGCCGTCCACGATGTGGCGGGCGATGGCCAGGCCGAGCCCGGTGCCGCCGCCCGCCTTGCGCGATCGATCCGCCTTGTAGAAGCGCTCGAAGATCCTGGGCAGGTCGGCGGCCGCAACGCCCACGCCCTGATCGGCAACCCGGGCCTCCACCGCGTCGCCGGCCACGCGCACGGTCACCGTGACCGTCGAGTCGGGCGGGCTGAACTTGACCGCGTTGTGGACGAGGTTGGCGAAGACCTGGCCGAGGCGCGCGGCCTCGCCGCGGACGAGAGGCAGGCCCGCCTCGACGTCGGCCTCCAGTCGAATCCGCTGCCGTTCCGCGAACGGCCGGAGGCGCTCGACCGATTCGGTCGCGATCCGCCCGACGTCGACATCGTCGAGGAGAAGCTGGCGGCCGCCGCTCTCGATGCGGGCGAGGTCGAGGAGCTCGGTGACCATCTGGGCGATGGTGCCGGTCTCGACCTCGAGCTTGCCGATCCGCTCCCGCATTCGGGCCGGAACGCCATCCCCCGCGGCCTCCGCGTCACGAGCCAGCGTCTCGGTCAGGAGGCCGATCGTGGTGATCGGCGTTCGCAGCTCGTGGGACAGGTTGTCGATGAACTCGGCCCGGATCCGCTGGAGGCGCCGCAGCTCGGCCACGTCCTCGAGGACCAGCCAGATGCCGAGGATGGGCGAGCGCCGCGCCCGGACCACGAGCGTCGGCCCGTCCTGGTCCCGGAGCCGGATCTCGGCAACGGCCGTGCCCCGCTCGGCGGCCTCCCGGGCGACCGCCTCGAGGCGGTGGTCGCCGAGGGCCTCGATCGCGGTCCGCCCGAGCATCGACCCGGGCGCCCGCTCGAGGAAGACGTGCGCCGCCGTGTTCGCGACCTCGACCCGGAGATCGTCCGTGAGGCGGACGATCCCGACCCCGATGAGGTCGGCCAGGTAAGCCAGGTCGCGGAGGCGCTGCTCGAGGGCGAACTCGGCGGCTTCGGCGCGGCGCTTGACTCGGGAAACGGCATCGACGATGGCGTCGCCGGCCGGGGTTCCGTCGGCGACCGGGCGACGGTCGTTGGCCAGCCGATCGGCGATCTCCTCGAGCGTCCGCCCCCGGGCCAGGGCGACGGCCACCACGATCGCGATGATGACGGCCTGGGCGGCCACGAAGGCAATGACGAGCCAATCCACGGACGGAGCATCGCATAGGGGTGCACGCCCGTGAGCCTCCAGGAACGCCGGCCCGCGCTACTCTGTGGGCCGGGTGGCCTTGCCCACCCTCCGACACAGGGCCGCCGGCCCAGGGAGCCCGCCTTGCGACTGCGCCTGATCCCCCGTGAAGAGCGCTTCTTCGACCTGTTCGTCGAGGATGCCGCCAACGTCCTCGGGGCGGCCCGCCTCCTCGAGGCCATGCTCCGCGCCTACGACGTCGTGGAGCGCCGGGCCGGCGAGATCCGGGACGCCGAGCATCGCGGCGACGAGCTCAGCCACGAGATCGGCCACAAGCTCGAGGCGACCTTCGTCACGCCCTTCGATCGCGAGGACATCTACGGCCTCATCAGCGGCCTCGACGACGTGCTCGACTACGTCGAGGAGGTCGCCGACACCTTCGTCCTCTATCACATCGAGGCGCCGACGGCCATTGCCGTCCAGCAGGCCTCGATCATCGTTCGCCAGTGCGAGCTCCTCCACGAGGCCCTCACCCACCTGCGAACGTTCAAGGGCCTCGACAAGTACTGGATCGAGGTCCATCGCCTGGAGAACGAGGGCGACCAGGTCGTCCGCCAGGCCATCGCCGATCTCTTCTCGGGCGGCGGCGACCCGGTCGAGATCATCAAGTGGAAGGAGGTCTATGGCCTCCTCGAAGCCACGATCGACAAGTGCGAGGACGTGGCCAACATCATCGAGCGGATCACGATCAAGCACGCCTGACGACGACGCACGAGGGAGGCGGACGATGAGCTTTCTGGATCGGGCCAAGCAGGCGGCGTCGCAAGCGGCGGAGCAGGCGAGGGTCGCCGCCGAGCAGGCGCGCCACACGGTCACCGAGGGTGCTGACAAGGCCAGCGCCGTGATGAACGATCCGGCCACCGCCGAGAAGGCTCGTCAGGCGTTCTCGAAGGCGAAGCGCGGCGTGGCCACGGCCATCGACCGCATCGATCCGGGCGTCCTGGCCGACGTGATCATCAAGGCGACCGCGCTCCAGGAGCGGGCCAACACGGCCCTCAAGGCCAAGGGCTCGCCTTACCGGATCAGTGAGGTCGCCATCGGGGCGGCCATTCCGCCCAGCGTCACCTTCGCCATCGCCCGGTCCGACGACCCGGCCGACGATATCGTCCCGGCCGGCGCCGTCGCCAGCACAACCCTCGTGGCCGAGGTCGCCGCCACCGGTGCGGGCACGGTCCAGGCCCTCGACGGTTCCACGCTCGACGAGGCAGCCCTCACGACGGACGCGACCTGACCCCGATCCACGGGCCGGTCAGGCCGTCGGAGTCGCCGGGAGCTCGAAGCCGTCCCGGAGCCAGCCTTCGAGCGTCTCGATGGGGACGGTCGAGCGCTCGCCGCTTGCCCGCCGGGTGACCTCTGCCCCACCGGCGGCCAGCGAACGCGGGCTGATGGTCACGATCCAGGGCATGCCCAGCAGCTCCGCATCAGTGAACTTGACGCCCGGCGAGTCGGCACGATCGTCGTACAGGATGTCCCGGCCGGCGGCAGCCGCGAGGTCGTGGAGGCGGTCGCCGATCGCGACGACCTGCGGCTCCCGGGCCGCCCCGATCGTCACCAGATGGGCAGCATACGGGGCAACCTCGTCGGGCCAGACGATGCCCTTCTCGTCGTGGTGGTCCTCGACGATGCAGGCCACGTTTCGGCCGAGGCCGATGCCGTATGAGCCCATGACGACCGGGTGGGCGACCCCATCCTCGCCCAGATAGGTCGACCCGAAGGCAACGCTGAAGTCGGTCCCGAGCTTGAAGATGTTGCCGACCTCGATCCCGGGCCGGAGCGCCACCGGCTGGCCGCACCTGGGGCAGGGATCGCCCTCCCGGGCGTTGGTGATCTCGGCCACGTGATCCGGGCTGTAGTCGCGCGGCACGTTGACGTTCCTCACGTGCCAGCCGACGCGGTTGGCGCCGGCGATGAGGTTCGGCGAGCGAACGACGAGCTCGTCGACCACGACTGCGGCATCGCGGGCGCCGAGCGGCGACCCGTAACCGGGCTCCATGCCCCGCGCCTTGATCTCCTCGACCGTCGCCGGGCGGAGGCCGCCGCGGGCCTTGAGCACGTTGACCAGCTTGGTCTCGTTGACGTCGTAGTCGCCGCGGACGATGGCGACTACGAGACGGCCGTCGCCGGTCATGAAGAAGGCCGCCTTGGCCGTCTTGCTGCGGGGCACCCCCAGCAACGTCGCCAGGGCGTCGATGGTCGTGGCGTCGGGGGTCTCGACGTCCTCCATCGGCAGGGCGTCCTCGGGCTCTGGGTCCGGCTTCCCGACGACGGCGATCTGCTGGTTGTCGGCGAAGCCGCAGCCGTCGCACAGGACGAGGGTGTCCTCGCCGAAGCGGTTGAGGACCATGAACTCATGGGCGCCGCTGCCGCCCATGATCCCGACGTCGGCCCCGACGGCGATCGCCTTGAGGCCGAGGCGCTCGAAGATCCGCTCGTAGGCCGCGTACTGGAGCCGGTAGCTCCGGTCCAGGCCGGCCTCATCACGATCGAGGCTGTAGGCGTCCTTCATGACGAACTCGCGGACGCGAATGAGCCCGCCCCGCGAGCGGGGCTCATCGCGGAACTTCGTCTGGAAGTGGTAGACCATCATCGGCAGCTGGCGATAGCTCTTGACAATGTCGCGGACCAGGAGGGCCACGACCTCCTCGTGGGTCATCGCCAGGACCATGTCCCGGTCGCCACGATCCTTGAACCGGACGAGCTCTGGTCCGATCTTGAAGTAGCGGCCGCTCTCCTTCCAGATCTCCGCCGGATGGACGACCGGCATCTCCATCTCCTGGCTGCCGATCCGGTCCATCTCCTCGCGGATCACCTGCTCGACGCGCTTCGTGACCCGGAAGCCGAGGGGCAGGAGCGAATAGATCCCCGAGCTGAGCTGGCGGATGTAACCGGCCCGCAGGAGCAGGCGGTGGGAGGGCATCTCGACGTCGGACGGATCGTCGCGGAGGCTGGCGAAGAAGAGCTGGCTCATGCGCATGGTCCGCGAAGGATACCGGCCGCCTCTCCCGGACGTAGGTCCTCGGCTCGATCACCCGCATCTACCGGCGCCGGCGGGGCCGAGGC
>JBEPVB010000065.1:0-13080 GCA_041691215.1 Chloroflexota bacterium | reverse complement strand
CCACCAATTCGGGCCGGGCGCCTTCCTGGGCATTCCGGCCCGGCAACCCGGGTCCCCCCCCCACCCCACTCCGGGGGGGGGGCCGTGGCGCGGGCCCGCCCGTCGAAACCTCCGACCTGGGGTGACCCGATCGATGTTCACCGGCGAGTACCGGCACTCGGTGGACGAGAAGGGGCGTATCGCCGTCCCCTCGAAGTTCCGCAGCCAGCTCGAGGGCGGCGCCGTCGTCTCGCGCTGGATCGACGGCTGCCTCGCCATCCATACGGCTGGCGGCTGGGCCTCCCTGGCTGACAAGATCGCCGCCCTGCCGGTGACCGACGCCTCGGCCCGGCTGTTCGGCCGGAGCATCTTCGCCGGCGCCACCGAGGCCGACCTCGACAAGCAGGGTCGCGTCCTGCTTCCGGCGTACCTCCGCGAAGGGATCGGCCTGGCGAGCGAAGCCCTCGTCGTCGGCGCCCGGGACCACGCCGAGATCTGGGCCCCGGCCACGTGGGCGGAGTACCGCCGCGCGATGGACGACCCGCAGACCTTCGCCCAGGCCATTCAGGGCCTGGGGATCTAGGTCCACCACATGCCCATCCAGGTTCCGCTCGGGATTCGATGCCGGCCGGCGGCCGCGTGATGAAGGACGGCAGCGTTGGCGTCCACGTTCCGGTGCTCGCCATGGAGGTCGTGACGATGCTCGCGCCTGCTCCGGGCAGCCTTCAGATCGATGCCACCGTGGGCGGCGGCGGACACACCGAGCGAATCCTGGAGGCAACCGACCCTGATGGCCGCCTCCTCGGCCTCGACGCCGATGGGGAGGCCATCGCCAGAGTCCGCGACCGGCTGGCGCCCCGCTTCGGAGACCGCCTGCGCCTTCGACAGGCCAATTTCCGGGAGCTCGCCGACGTCGCCCCGGGCGAGGGGTTCGATGCGGTCGATGGCTGCTTCTTCGACCTCGGCCTGTCCAGCTTCCAGCTCGCCGATGCGGACCGCGGGTTCGGCTTCCGAACCGGCGGGCCGCTCGACATGCGCTTCGACACGAACCGCGGCGTTCCTGCCGCCGAGCTCCTGGCCACCCTCGACGCCGGGGAGCTGACGGCGCTCTTCCGGCGCTATGGCGAGGAACCATTCGCCGGGCGGATCTCGCGGGCCATCGTCGAGGCGCGGCAGAGCACGCCGGTCGAGACGGCCGAGGAGCTCGCCTCGCTCGTCGAACGGGTCACCCCCGCGCGGGCACCGGGTCGCCGCCGCATCCATCCCGCGACGCGGGTCTTCCAGGCCCTCCGGATCGCGGTGAACGAGGAGCTCGAAGCCCTCCAGGAGGGCCTTGCGGCCGCGCTGGACCTGCTCCGGCCCGGCGGCCGGCTGGTGGTCCTCAGCTATCACTCGCTCGAGGACCGCATCGTCAAGCGCTTCTTCCAGGCGGAGCGGCGCGGCTGCGTCTGCCCGCCTGAATCGCCGGTCTGCATCTGTGGGCGCTCGCCGCGCGTGCGCCTCGTCACCCCGAAGGGGCTCGTGCCCGGCGACACCGAGGTCGCCGCCAATCCGAGGGCCCGGAGCGCGCGACTCCGAGCTGCCGAGCGACTCGCCGCCTAGGACATCGCGCGAACGGATCGGCGGGGAGGAGCCGCCGGACGGCCAGACAGGGAGGAGAGATCCCGTGAGCAAGCGACACCAGAACAGCCGCCGCCGGTCGTACGGTCGACGCCAGCACGAGGTCCACGAGCGGCACGACCGCCGGGTCGACCACGGCCGGCCGGAGACGAACTGGGCCGAGGCCGCCGACGCCACGCAGGCCGACCCACTCGCCTTCCTCGATCCTCGCCGGCCGCGCCTGCGCTTCGGCTTCGCCGACTGATGGCCGTCTACCAGGGCGCCCGGCGGCGAGGGCTGGAGCTGCCGCGCCCGACCTTCGATTTCGACCTACCGCTCGGCGGCCGCCGCCGGGCGGCGGGCGGGCTGCTCCGGGAGGGCCGGCCGACGCGCGTCGGGACGGTCCTGGCCGCGATCGTGGTGGCCTTCGTCCTCGCCTTCATGTCCCTGAGCCAGAGCGTCCGGACCGCCGCCACGAGCTACGACATCGTTCGCCTCGGCTCGGAGTACGAACGTCTTGACGCGCTCCGCCTCGACCTGGGCTCGGACCTCGACCGGCTCGGCTCCGAGCCCGCGATCCGCAAGCTGGGGCTGGATGACGGCCTCGGCCAGCTCGATGCGCCCCTGATCGTCCCGGCCCGCTAGGGCCATCGGAGTCGCCCGTGATCCTCGGTCGAACAGATTCGCGCGGCCGCCTCTTCTTCCTGCTGCTCGTCTTCATCCTGGCCTCGGGCGGCATCGTCGCCCGCCTGAGCTGGTGGCAGATCGTGCAGCGGGACGACCTGGCGGCGAGCGCCCATCGCCAGATCTATCTGCGGACCGATATCCCGGCCAAGCGAGGCGCGATCTACGACCGAAGCGGCACCGTGGTCCTGGCGGCGAGCGTCACGCGCGACCGGCTGACGGCCAATCCGAACCGCCTCTCGACGGCCCAGCGTGAAGCGCTGGTCTCGCTCCTGACCGATGACCTCAAGATCGGCGAGGCGGGGGTCGCGGACCTGCGCAGTCGCCTCGTGGCCGGCAAGTCCTACGTCGTGATCGCCCGGGACATCGTTCCCGACACGACCCAGGCCGTCCTCGCCGATGTGGGCAAGGCCGGGATCCCGGGCCTCGGCGTCGAGTCCTCGCAGGTCCGCCTCCACCCGCAGGCCGGGGGCGGGCCGCAGACATCGCTCGGAGCCCAGCTCCTGGGCTTCGTCAACCGCAACGGCGAGGGCCAGTACGGCATCGAGCAGTATTACCAAGACCAGCTCGCCGGGACGCCCACGATCGTCGAGTCCGACCGCGACGCCAACGGCCAGCCGGTGGTCGCGACCCAACATACGGTCCAGGGCGGCACGCCCGGGAAGTCGCTGTCCCTCACGATCGATGCGGGCCTCCAGCTGGCCGTCGAGCAGGAGGTCATGGCGGCCTGGGTCGCCGACCAGGCCCGGAGCGTCTCGGCGGTCGTGATGGATCCGTACACCGGAGCCGTCCTGGCCGAGGCCTCCTACCCCTCGTACGACGCCAATGACTACGCCGCCATCGCCGCCGCCGATCCGGCTCGCTTCATCGATCCGATCATCTCGGACGTCTACGAACCCGGCTCGGTCTTCAAGATGCCCACGGTCGTGGCCGGGCTCGAGTCGAAGACCGTGACCCTGTCCACGAAGCTCAACGACAGCGGCACACTGCGCCTCGACCACGGCCGGACCAAGATCGACGACGCCGATCGCAAGCCGATGGGCATCATGAAGCTGGCCGACGCCATCGCCTTCTCCCGGAACGTCGTGGCAGCTCGAGTGGCCCTGGGGCTCGCCCCGACCCTCAAGGCCTCGTCGAAGATGCTCCACGAGGTCTGGACCCGGCTCGGCTTTGGCTCGCCGACCGGCATCGATCTCTCCGGCGAGGTGGGCGGGCTGGTCCACGATCCGGCCAAGACCCCGTGGCAGGAGATCGACATCGCCAACGGCAGCTTCGGGCAGGGCGTGGCGGTCACGCCCCTCCAGCTCGCGACGGCCTACGGGGCGATGATGAACGGCGGGACGCTGGTGACGCCCCATGTCGTGTCGGCCATCGACGGCAAGCCGGTGGTGGTCAAGGATCGGGGGCGGGTTCTCGATCCCAGCCTGTCGCCGCAGCTGATCGACCTCATGAACCACGTCGTCTCGACCGTCCCGTTCTACCGGGACCGGACGCTGATCCCTGGCTACTACGTTGGCGGCAAGACCGGCACCGCCCAGATCTGGGACAGCAAGGCCAACGACTGGAAGGCCCGGGTCTTCAACTTCTCGTTCGTCGGCTACATCGGCCGGCAGGTCGGGCGGCCGGACGTCCTCGTCGCGGTCAAGATCAACGAGGGAACCCCGACCGTTCGACGGGTCGGCCAGCTGGCCATGCCGGTGATGTCCTTCGAGCTCTTCCGCCGGATCGCGACCGACACCATGAGCTTCCCCGGCATCCTCCCGGACCTGCCGGCCGGGCCCAGCGCGTCGAACCGGCTCGGGCACTGAGCCGCGGATGGCCGAGCACCTCGCCGCGCCGGCCACAGGTCCCGTCCGGGCGCCGTCGGGTCGCCGCGACGCCGCCCGTCGGAGCCCCTGTGCGAAACTGCGGGGCGTGTCCGATGCCCCGATGTCCGCCGCGGCGGGCCGCGACCTGCCGGCCGGCGGGATCGGTCCCGAGGCCCTGACCGCCGCCGACCTTGCGGCCCATACCGGTGGCCAGCTCGTCCGCGATTCCCTTCGTCCGATCCGCGGGGCGGCGGTCGATTCGCGGGTCCTCCGGCCGGGCGAGCTCTTCGTGGCCCTGGCCGGGGAGCGGACCGACGGCCATCGATTCCTGCGCGACGCGGTCATGGCCGGCGCGGCCGGCCTCGTTCTCGCCAACGCCCCCGACGACATCACATTGGCAGCCCTCGGCGACGTCACGATCGTCGTGGTCGACGATCCGCTCGCTGCCCTGCATCGGCTCGCCGCGGCCTGGCGGTCGCTGTTTCGGCCGCTCGTTATCGGGGTCACCGGGAGCATCGCCAAGACCTCGACCAAGGAGGCCGTCGCCACCGTTCTCGGAGCACGGGGCAAGACGCTCCGGAGCGAGGGCAACCAGAACAACGAGATCGGCTTGCCGCTGACGCTCCTTCGCCTCGCCCCGGACGACGTCAACGCCGTCCTGGAGATGGGCATGTACGCGGGCGGCGAGATCGCCGAGCTGGCCCGCCTCGCCCAGCCGCAGATCGGCGTGGTGACCGCCGTCCTGGGTGTCCACCTCAGCCGGATCGGGACCATTGAGGCGGTCGAGAACGCCAAGGCCGAGCTGGTCGAGGCCCTCCCCGCCGAGGGCGTAGCGGTCCTGAACGCCGACGACGAGCGCGTTCGGGGCATGGCCCGACGAACCGCCGCCCGCGCCATCACCTACGGGTTCGCGGCCCATGCCGACGTGGGGGCGGAACGAGTCCGATCCGCGGGCACGGCCGGGATGCGCTTCACCGTCCGGATCGCCGATCCGCGAGGGCCGGTCCGCCTTGCGGCCACGATCCCGACGCTCGGCCGCCTGTCGGTCCACAACGCCCTCGCCGGCGTCGCCGTCGGGCTGGCGGTCGGGCTGTCGCCGGAGGCCATCGTCGGGGCCCTGGCCGGGGGCTGGCACGCGCCCCATCGAGGCGAGCTCATCCGGACAGGCGGCATCACCATCGTCGACGACAGCTACAACGCGGCGCCGGCATCGGTCGAGGCTGCGCTCGACCTGCTGGCCGGCCTACCCGGCCGGCATGTCGCGGTCCTCGGCGAGATGCTCGAGCTCGGGCCTGCCGGGCCTGCCGCGCACCTCGAGGTCGGCCGGGCGGCAGCCCGTGTCTGCTCGCTCCTGATCACGGTCGGGGCGGGAGCGTCGGAGATCGCCCGCGGCGCCCGGGAGGCGGGCATGGATCCGGCGGCCGTCCTGGAGATCGACCGGCCGGCGGCGGCCAGCCGCATCCGGGGGGCCACGCGGCCCGGTGACGTCGTCCTGATCAAGGCCTCCCGAGGCATCGAGCTCGACGTCCTCGTCGCCGATCTGGTCGATCAGCTCGGACCGTACCAGGCATGACGGTCGAGCTGATCCAGGGCCTGCTCCTGGCCTTCTTTCTCGTGGTCATCCTCATGCCCTCGTACATCCGGCTCCTGCGGGCCATCGGGATGGGCAAGCGGATCCGTCGTGACGGCCCCGAGAGTCACCTCGTCAAGGAGGGCGTCCCCACGATGGGTGGCCTCCTCATCATCGTCATCGTCGTCCTGATGTACTACCTCTTCCGGGGCTTCCCGGAGCGCGGCATCATCGCCCCCCTGGCCACGCTCGTCCTCGTCGCTGCGCTCGGCGCCTTCGACGACTACCTCAACGTTCGCACCGGCGAGGGCATCCGGGCCCGCCAGAAGATGCTGTGGCTCGTGGTCGTGGCGGTCGTGGCCGCCTTCCAGATCCAGTCGACATACAAGATCGACCAGATCGCGGTGCCGTTCGTCGGCGCCGTCTCGATCGACCCGTGGGTCTTCATCGCCTTCGCCGCCCTCGCCATCGTGGCCGCGGCGAACGGGGTCAACATCACCGACGGCCTCGACGGGCTCGCCGGCGGGACGCTCATCTTCGCCTTCGTGGCGTTCATGCTCATCGCCCTCCTCAACGAACCGACCCAGCCGAACCTCGCCCTCCTGTGCGCCCTGGTGATCGGGGCCCTCCTGGGCTTCCTGTGGTTCAACGTCCACCCGGCCCAGGTGATCATGGGTGACTCCGGATCCCTCGCCCTGGGGGCGACGCTCGCGGTCACCGCCCTGATCACCGGCCAGATCCTGGTCCTGCCCCTGATCGGGCTGATCTTCGTCGTCGAGACCGCCTCGGTGGTCCTCCAGATCGGGTACTTCAAGCTCACCCACGGGCGGCGGATCTTCAAGATGTCGCCGATCCACCATCACTTCGAGCTGTCGGGCTGGGACGAGGAGAAGATCACCCTCCGGTTCTGGATCGTGGGCATCCTCGCCGGCCTCCTCGGCGTCGTCTTCTTCCTCGCTTCGATCGACCGGCTGCGGTGACGGCGATGACGATCGAGGGTCGCCGCTCCTCGGCTGCGCTGGACCCGGACGGACTCTCGATGGCCGGGATCCGGGCAGGAGTCCTGGCGGGCCGGCCCGTGACGGTCCTGGGCCTGGCCCGCAGCGGCCTGGCCGCGGCCCGGTTCCTGGTCGACGCGGGGGCCGCCGTCACCATCTACGACGGCCGATCCGCGGCCGACCTCGTCGGCGCGATCGACGAGCTCGGTGGACGGCCGATCCGGCTCGCCCTCGGACCGGACGTCGAGCCGGCCTCGACGTGGGCAGGGGCAGCCCTGGTCGTGACCTCGCCGTCGATCTCGCCCGACTTCCCGATGACGGAGCCGCGTCTCCGCTCGGCGCTCCAGGATCTCGTCCGCGCGCGGACGGGCGACGACGACACGGCCCCGGCGCTCGTGTCGGAGGCCGATCTCTTCCTCCGCCTCTGTCCGGCGCCGACGATCGGGGTCACGGGCACGAAGGGCAAGACGACGACATCGGCCCTGACCGCCGCGCTCCTGGCCGGCGACCCGGATCACCGGGTGGTCCTGGGCGGCAACATCGGGACGCCGCTCATCGAGCGCCTGCCCGAGCTGAGCTCGAACGAGCGGGCCGTCGTGGAGCTCTCGGAGCTCCAGCTGCCGACGCTGTCCCGGGGCACCACCGTCGCCGTCTACACCAACGTGACCGCCGATCACCTCGACCGCCACGGTTCGGTTGAGGCGTACCGTCGGGTCAAGCGGCGCCTGGCCGAGCTCGTCGACCCACGGGGCGCCCTGGTCCTGAACGCGGACGATCCCATCGTCGCGGGGTATGCCGAACTCGGCACGGCGCCGAGCGTCCTGTACCGCCTCGAAGCTCCGATCACCGGCGGGGTGGGGATCGTCGACGGCTGGATCGTGGCCAGGGACCTCCAGCGCCTCCCGCTGGCCGGCGGGGGATCGGCGGCAGGCGGTCCCGACGGCCGGATCATGCCCGTCGCGGAGCTGGCGATCCCGGGCCGCCACAACGCCCGCAACGCTTTGGCCGCCGTCGCGACGGCCCTCCTCTTCGGCGTCGATCCCGAGGCGATCCGGCGCGAGGCTGCGACGTTCCGGGGCGTGGAGCACCGCCTCGAGACGGTGGCGGTGATCGACGGGATCCGCTTCGTCAACGACTCGCAGGGGACCCAGCCGGATGCGGTCATCGCGGCCCTCGAAGCTTTCGAGCAGCCGCTCATCCTGATCGCCGGCGGCCGCGACAAGGGCGTCGACCTCGAATCGCTGGCCGCGGTCGTCGCCGCGCGGGCCAGCGGGGCGGTCCTGATCGGGGAGTCCGCCGCCACGCTCGAGGCCCTCTTCTCGGCGGCCGGCCTCGGGCTGATTGAGCGCGCGTCATCGCTCGAGGCCGCAGTCGGACGCGGGGCGCAGCTGGCCGCAGAGCTGACGGCGGCGGCCAGGGGCGGCGGGGCCGCTGCCGCGACTGCCGCCGGCGGGCCGCTGGCCACGGTGCTTCTCTCGCCGGCCGCAGCCAGCTTCGACATGTTCGTCGACTATGCCGCCCGCGGACGCGCCTTCAAGGCCGCCGTGGACCGGCTGGCGCGGCTGTCCCGAGCAACCGGGCCGGCCCCGAGCAACGACCACCTGCCGGCCGCGACCGAGGACCCCGGCGCATGAGCCTGTTCGGACGCGCTGCGACGGGCACTGGACGGGCCGTGCCCCGGGCGTCGGGAGCCCGCCGGCCGGCGTACCTCGAGGTCGAGCCCGAGGGCCGCCATCGGACGGAGCGCGTCGATTCCCGGCGGCGACCGGCGGTCGAGCCCAAGGACGACGTCCTTCGGCGCGAGCGCCACCAGCCGGACTGGTCGATCCTCGTCGCGGTCGTGGCCCTGGCGGCGATCGGGATCCTGATGGTCTACTCGTCGTCGGCGATGCGGGCCTATGTCCAGCAGGACGACACCCTGGCGATCGTCGGTCCCCAGATCCTGTGGGCGGCGCTCGGGCTCATCGCGATGCTGGTCATGATGCGGGTCGACTACCGCCTGCTGCGGATGGCGTCGCTGCCCGGCTATGCCATGGCCGTGGGCCTCCTCATCCTCGTCTTCGTACCGGGTCTCAACAAGGTCGTCGGGGGCAGCGCTCGCTGGCTCGCCATCGGCGGCTTTCCGGCCATCCATCCGGCCGAGATCGCGAAGCTGGCCCTGATCATCTATCTCGCCCATTGGCTGTCGAGCCGCGGCAGCCGCGTGGCCGGCTTCCGGTCGGGCACCATCCCGTTCCTCCTCATCAGCCTCCCGATCATCGGCCTCGTCTTCAAGGAACCGGACCTCGGCACGACGACGGTCATCGCGGCCACGGCATTCACGATGTTCTTCGTGGCCGGGGCCCGCCTCTGGCAATTCGCGGCGATGGGCGGGATGGGCGTGGTCAGCGCCCTCGTCGTCGGCCTCCAGCAGTACCAGATCACCCGGATCCGGACCTTCATCGATCCCTGGTCCGACCCGCTCGGGACCGGCTTCCACACCATCCAGGGGTTGCTCGCCCTCGGCCTCGGGGGGATCTTCGGGGCGGGCCTCGGCGAATCCAAGCTCGCCGGCGGGCTCTACCTTCCGAATGCCTGGAACGACTTCATCTTCGCCATCATCGGCGAGGAGTTCGGCCTCATCGGGGCGGTCACCGTCCTGGCCCTCTTCGTCGTCCTTGCCTATGCTGGCATCCGAACGGCCCTCCGGGCGCCCGACACGTTCGGGGCCCTCCTGGCCACCGGCATCACCGCCTGGCTGTGCATCCAGGCCTTCATCAACATCGGCGTCGTCGTCGCCCTGCTGCCAGTCACCGGGATCACGTTGCCGTTCATCAGCGCCGGGGGCTCGTCGCTCATCATCAGCTTTGCCGCCGTCGGGATCCTTGTCTCGATCTCCCGGGAAACGGTGGAGCGCCCAAATCAGGAGCCCGATGCGCCTGCTGATCGCGGGCGGGGGAACGGGGGGACACATCTACCCGGCCCTCGCCGTCGTGGACGCGCTGCGTCGCCGACCGAATCCGCCTGACCTCGAGTGGCTCGGGGGCCACCGCGGGCTCGAGGGCCGGATCGTGCCGGCCGCTGGCATCCCCATGCGCCGCCTCGCGCTGCGATCGCTGCGCTCGGTCGAGCGCGACATCCACCTCGTCCTGGACCCCCTCCGGCTCCTCGTATCGGTGCCCCAGGCGATGGCCCTCCTGGTTCGCCGTCGGCCGGCCGCGATCTTCACGACCGGCGGCTACGTGGCGATCCCGATCCTCGTCGCGGCTCGCCTCCTCCGCATCCCGACTCTCCTCTGGGAAGGCAACGTCGTGCCCGGTCGGAGCGTTCGGGCGACGGCCGGCCTGGCCAGCGCCGTCGCCGTTTCCTTCACGGCCACCTGTGGAGCGCTCGGGCTTGACCGCCGCGCGGCGGTCCGGCCGTGCCTCGAGACAGGCACCCCGATTCGCGAGATCGCCGGGATCGATCGCCTCGCTGCGCGCGAGTCGTTCGGGCTGGCCGGCGGGGATCGCCTCGTCCTCGTCTTCGGCGGGTCGCAGGCCGTCCGGCGCCTCAATGACGCTGTCGCCACGGCGCTGCCGGAGGCCGTGCGCCGTGTCCACCTGGTCCACGTGACCGGCGACGCCGGCTATGCGGCCGCCCTCGCCAGTCGCGAAATGCTCCCGCCCGAGCTGCGTTCCCGCTACCGCCCGGCGCCCTTCCTCGGCGAGGACCTCCTGACCGCCCTTGCCGCGGCCGACCTCCTGGTGGGCCGCGCCGGCTCCTCGACCCTGGCCGAGGCGACGGCCCTCGGCCTGCCGATGGTCGTCGTGCCCTATCCCCATGCCGGCGGGCACCAGCGCGCCAACGCCGCGGTCCTGGCCGACGCCGGCGCCGCCCGCCTCGTCGACGACGCCGCCTTCGACGCCGCGGCGCTCCTCGACGCGATCGCCATCGCCGAGCGGCCGGCGATCCACCTCCGCATGTCGGCGGCGGCCCGGACCCTCGCCCGGCCGGGGGCCGCGCGGGCCATCACCGAGGTCCTCCTCGCCCTGGCGTCCGGGCGCTCGCTGCCGGACCAGGCCGAGATCACCCGGGTCGCGGTCGGGAGCGCTGGGTGACGCTTGCCGATGGCGGGCTTGACGCGACGGCCCTGGCGGCCGAGATCGCTCGACGGGTCGGTGTCCGGGCGGAGCGGGACGCTCCCCTGGCCAAGCTGACGACGATGCGGCTGGGCGGGCCGGCCGACCTCCTCGTCACGGCCCACAACGGCTTCGAGCTGCGGGGCCTGATCCGCTTTGCCCGGACCCGTGGCCTGGCCCTCCTCGTCGTGGGCCGCGGCAGCAACATCGTCGTCGCCGATCGGGGGGTCCGGGGCATGGTCATCCAGGTCCGCGCGGAGGAGAGCCGGATCGAGGACGATCGCTACGTCGCCTCGGCCGGCATCCCGATGGCGCGGGCCGCGACCGAGACCCAGAAGGCCGGCCTGTCCGGCCTCGAGTTCGGCCTCGCGATCCCGGGCACGGTGGGCGGGGCCATCTGGGCCAACGCCGGGGCGCACGGGTCGGATGTCGCCGGGGTCCTCGAATCGGCCGACGTCCTGCTGCCCGACGGCAGCGAGGTCAAGGTCCCGGCCGCCGACCTCGGGCTGGCCTATCGCGAGAGCCGCTTCAAGCACCAGGCCCAGGGTGCCGACCGGGAGATCGTCCTGGGCGGCGCGTTCCGGCTCCAGGCCGAGGCCGCGGCCGTCATCCGAGCCCGTCTCGACGAGATCCGCCACTGGCGGCAGGCCCACCAGCCGCTGGGCCTGCCATCGGCCGGCAGCGTCTTCCGGAACCCGGGACCGGACGTCTCGGCCGGTGAGCTCATCGACGCCGCCGGCCTGAAGGGCACCCGGATGGGCGGCGCGGTCGTGTCCGAGAAGCACGCCAACTTCATCGTTGCCGACCGGACCGCGACAGCTGCCGACGTGCGCCGCCTGGGCGACCATGTTCGTGCCACGATTCGGGCGCGCGACGGGATCGATCTCCGCTATGAGGTCGAGTTCGTCGGCGACTGGAGCGGCTGGCCCTGGCCGGCCGACGACGCACCGCCCGCGGAGACCGAATGACGCGCCCAACTGACCACCCGCCGGTCGTCGTCCTCCTGGGCGGGCCGTCGGCGGAGCATGACGTCTCGATCGTCTCGGGAATGGCCGTCGCCGATGCCCTGCGGGCCGATGGCCTCGCGATCTGGGAGGTGCTCATCGATCTCGAGGGCAGCTGGTGGTGGTTCCCGGAGGGCCATCGCCGCGACGGCCGGCCGGCAGCGACCTATGACGATCCCGGTGCCCTTGGCGCCGAAGGGCCAATCCGCGTCGGCGCCGCCCTTGATCGCCTCGCCGCAGCGCGACCGGCGCCGGTGGTCTTCATCGCCCTTCATGGCCCGTTCGGCGAGGATGGCACCGTCCAGGCCCTCCTCGAGAGCGCCGGGCTGGCGTATACCGGATCGGGTGTCGCCGGCTCCGCGATCGGGATGGACAAGGCCCTCCAGAAACGGATCTGGCGGGGCCTGGGCCTGCCCGTGGTCGACTGGCGGGAGATCTCGGCCAGGCGGTGGGAGGCGAATCCCGGGGCGGTCCTGGGTGAGCTGGAGGCCTTTGCCGGCGGGGCAGGGGAGGCCCGCCTCATGGTCAAGCCCGCCCGCCTCGGCAGCTCCGTCGGGCTGACCCTTGCCCACGACGCCGGCGAGCGGGCCGCCGCCCTCGAGCTGGCCTTTCGCTACGACACCCTGGCCGTCGTCGAGACCTACCTCGCCGGTGCCCGGGACCTCGAGATCTCCATCATCGGGACCGAGCCGCCGCTGGGCGTCTACGGCCCGGGCGAGATCGTGGCCGGCCACGAGTTCTACGACTACGCCGCCAAGTACACGCCCGGCCTCTCGGAAACCTCGACCCACGCGGAGATCCCGGAGGCGCTCCGGGCGACCATGCACAAGCTCGCCCGCGATGCCTATCGATCCGTCGGCGCCGAGGGCTTTGCCCGCGTCGATTTCCTGCTCCGGGGCGACCAGGCGTTCCTGTCCGAGATCAACACGATCCCGGGCTTCACCCCGATCAGCCTCTTCCCGAGCCTCCCTGCGGAGGGCGGGCTCGACTTCACCGCGGTCTGCCGGCGAGTCCTCGACCTGGCCATCGAACGCCATGCCGGCCGTGCCCGACCGACCCTGACCGGCGCCGACCTGGCCCGATGAGGCCGAGCCGGTGACGCCCCGCCGGCCCGGAGCCAGACCTGCGCCCCGGCGCGGCTGGAGCGGCGGCTCCGGTTCGAACCGCGGGCCGCGCCGCGGAGAGGGCGCTCGGCCAGTGTCGCGGCGGCCACGCCTGCCAGGATCGCTCGGCCGGCCGCGCCTGTCGCCGACCCGGGCCGCCGCCCTCCTCGGCGTGCTGGCCGCGACCGCCGCGCGCTACGGCCTGGCCGCCACCCCGGCATTCAGCCGGTCGCGC
>JBEPVB010000064.1:0-13256 GCA_041691215.1 Chloroflexota bacterium | reverse complement strand
GGGAGGCCAGCTCCAGCCACTCGGCGATCGTGGCCGTCAGCCACGGAACCTCGGGATCCAGGGCCCGCCACCAGCCGCCGCGCTCCTGGGCCGCGCTGAACCAGGCCATGGTCGGCCCGGGATCGAAGGTCGGGTCGAGGGTCGACAGGAGGTCGGCTGCAGCGAGCGTCGTCAGGACGTCGGCGCCCTGGCCCTCGTCGGCGAACCCGCCGTCGCGGGTCCCTCGGGCGGCCACGAAGGCGACGATCCCGGGCAGGAGCGACGGCCGGTAGTCGAGCCGCCACAGGGCGCTGCCGAGATAGGCGTTGGCGGAGACGAGGGGAACCGCCTCGAATGGGTAGCGCACGCCGCAGACCAGCCCGGCCAGGCGGCTGGCGAGCGTCCCGTAGCGGGTGGTGATGGCAAAGGCGATAGGATGCAGGAGGGCCAGCGCCTCGGGCCGTCGTGACAGGAGCCAGATCGCGAACGTGTCACGCCACGGATCGCCGCCGTGGATCGCCGTGGCGAGGTCGGCCTCCATGCGTGGCTGAAGCTCGCGGAGAATCTCCTCGGCGGTCCGGGCGATCGAGGGATCCGGGTCGGTCCGCAGGCCGGCCAGGAAGTCGACGTTCTCGGCCAGGGCGATCGGCGCGAGAAGGCGATGCCCGAAGGCGGTGGCGTCGCGCTCGAGCCAGTCCCGTTCGCGCGGCCGCCACAGAGCACCGACGCCATCTGCGGGGGCGTAGGCGGCCGAGTTCGGGGTGGCGTCGAAGCCCAGGGTCCAGGGCAGGTCGCGGTCGGGCGCGTCAGAGGCGAGCATCCGCGTCCGCCATGCCCCCAGCACCGGTGACGGAAGGATCTCCTCACCGTGGTCGCGGGCGAAGCGGAGCGCGGTGGGCAGCATCGGGTCCCGGAGGTCGAGGGCGGGGATCGCGTCGAGAAGGGCGAGCCGGGCGCGCTCGATCGTCTCTTCGGGGCTCCGGGCGCCAGGCCCATCGCTTCGGCTGGTGGCCCGCCGGGCGCGCGCCGGCGGGCCGGGATCGATCGGCGATCTCGATTCGCGGTCGGGGCCCATGCCGACCCAGCCGTCCCAGGCGAGGGGCGTGCTGCCGGACCAGTTGGACTTCAGCGACACGGTCGCGCCGAGGGGCGGGGCGAGGTCAACGACCACCTCGAAACCGGGAGCAGAGCAGGGGCTCCCGGGATGGATGGTCGTCGGACGGTCTGCCCGAGTCGACTAGGAAGGAAGTCCGGGGCAGCGGTGCTTCCGGGCGACACTTGCGCCCCCGGCGCGCCGCCTTTGCGCCCGCCACCGCACAGCGCCCCACGAGCCGCCCGGCGCTTGGCACGACGCTCCTAGAGCGCCCGGAGGTCCTCGAGGACGGTCTTCCCGAGGAGCTCGAGCTTCTCGGTCTTCCAGACGTCGCGGACGCTGAAGAGGACGGCCTGGGCGCCCGCATCGCCAAGCTCGGCAAAGCGGGCGGAGACCTGGGCGGGCGTCTCGGCTCCGTCGGCGCCGACCTGATCGACGTGGACCGACTGGAGGGCCGAGCGCTGGATCTCGTCGTACGGCCGGCCGAGCTCCTCGCAGTGGCCGCGCAGGACCTCGTACTTGTGATGGATCTTTTCGGGCCCGCCGAAGACGTTCGTGGCATCGGCGTACTGGGCGACCATCCGGAGCGTCTTCTGCTCGCCGCCGCCCCCGATCATGATCGGGATCCGCGGCCGGCTCAGCGACTGGGGCGAGTTCAGGAGCCGCCGGGCATGGACGTGGCTGCCGTGGAAGTCCTCTTCCGTGCCGCGCTCACCGGTCCACATCCCGTGGGCCATCCGGAGGGTGTCCTCGAGCATCTCGAAGCGCGTCCCGAGGGCCGGGAAGGGGAAGCCCAGGGCCTCGGATTCGTCCTGGTTCCAGGCCGCGCCGATGCCGAACCAGGCCCGCCCGCCCGACAGGACGTCGAGGGTCGTGGCCGACTTGATCCACACGCCGGGCTGCCGGTAATGGATGCCGCCGACCATCAGGCCCAGGCGAGCCTTCGACGAGTTGGCCGCCATCCAGCCGAGGGCGGTCATGCCCTCGAGCATCGGCTCCTCAGGCCGGCCGACGCCCCGGATCTGGAAGAAGTGGTCCATGACCCAGATCGAGTCGAAGCCGACATCGTCGGCCGTGCGAACGATGCGGGCAAGGGTCGGGGCGAGCTGCTCGGGGCCGCCGGGCCAGGTGAAGCTGCTGATCTGGAGTCCGAACTTCACGTCGCATCCTCAGGGCTGGGTGGGCCCACAGCGTAGCGCCGGCGCGTTCGGCAGGCCTTCAGCGGAAGAGGTCGTAGGACGCAGGCATGATCGCGTCGGCGATCGAGCCCTCGCCCCGGGTGAAGGCGGCACCTCGAACCAGGGCCGCCGGCCGGCCGGCAACCTTGCCCAGGGCAAGCTCGGCGGCCGAGGCGAGCTCGTCGGCCACCGCCCGGACGGTGGACTTCATGATCCGGCCGTCGGCGTCCGGCGACCCCCGGAGGTCCTCGATGGGCTGCAATCCCGAGACGCCGATCGCGACGTCCACGATGCCCCATCGCCAGGGTCGGCCGAAGGAGTCCGAGATGAGGACCGGGACGTCGCAACCGTGGCGCTCCCGGATCGCCTCGCGGATGCGCCGGGCCGAGGCATCCGGGTCGGCGGGCAGGAGGGTCACGATCCCGCCCGAGCCGGGCCCGACGTTGCTGGCATCGACGCCGCCGTTGGCACAGATGAAGCCATGAGGCGTCTCGGTGATCAGGACGCCGCTCTCCATCCGGACCACGCGCCGCGCCTCGCGGAGGACGATCTCGAGCTGGCGCGGATCGCGGTCCCAGCGCTCGGCGAACTCGATCGCCTCGGCCCGGGGCACCACGCCGTCGAGCTCCACGATGGCGCCCTCGGCCTTCGAGACGACCTTCTGGGTCACGACCAGGACATCGTCATCGCCGAGCGGCAGGGCGCCGGGTGTGGAGGCCAGGGCGCCGAGCAGGAGGGCGGCCAGGTCGGCGCCGGGCTCTACCTCCGGGATGCCGAGCAGGGCGACCACGGTCAGGGCCGGACCGGGTGCCGTGGGGCTGACGGGCCGCGGCTCAGGCGGCATCGCGACCGCCACGTTCGACGGTCGGCGCGCTGCTCTGGGCAGCGGCTTCGGCGCGCTGGGCCCGCCCGTCGATCTCGGCGGCGAGGAGGTCGGCCCCGGTATCGAGATCGGCGGTGAGGGGCCCGCCCAGCTCGACGAAGGTCGCGCCGGCCGCCGCCGCGGCCTCCCGATGCCGGGCGAGGCTGCGCTCCCCGAAGGCCGGCTCGATTGCCGTGGGCGGCGCCACCAGGAGGGCGTTGGTGCCCAGTCCATGGCGGTCAGGCACGACCGCGACGATCGCGGCTGCCGAGGCCGCGGACGCCGCGGTCGTGGCCGATCTCGCCCCGTCGAGGAGCGAGTCGATCGCGGCGGCGTCGACGGCGGCGAGGTCGATCGGCAGGACCAGGACGCTCGTGGCGCCGGCCGCGATGGCGACGGATCGAGCCTCCCGGATCGCCGCATTGAGGCCGGGCAGGCGCTGGACGATGGTCTGGGCTCCGAAGGTCGTGGCGAGCCGGGCGGCCTCGGGGTCGGCCGTCACGAGGACCGTGCCGGCCAGGCCAGCGGCGTCACGGGCAGCGGCCAGGGTCCGGCTGGCCATCGCCACGACGAGGTCGAAACGCTCTTCGGCGTCGAGCTCGGCCCCGAGGCGCGTCTTCGCATTCTCGAGCCCCCGCAACGGGATGAGCGCCCAGGTTCGGTCGAGGTCGATCGCCATGGCCGTCGATGCTAGCGCCGAAGGGCGACGACGGCCTCCAGGACCGTTCCGGCCACCCGCGCCCGAGCCTCATCGCCGTCCATGAGCGTGTCGGTCACCAGGACGTCGATGCCGAGGTCGCGGATCGCCTGCTCGAGGCCGGCGTCGACGCGGTCGATCACGAACAAGTCGATCCAGGGGGCGTGGATCCGGGCGACCCCGAGGGCCGAGGCTTCGTGGCCGAGCGAGGCCAGGATTCGATCGGCGGGGCCCTTGAGCGCCCGGCCGCCGATGATCCCCGAGATGGCGGCAACGCGAACGCCGCGCGAGCGGGCAGCGTCGATGCCGGCCCGGATCCCGACCACGCCCAGGATCGGGGCCAGGGACAGGAACGGGTTGGAGGGGGCGACGATGATCGCCTCCGCGGCGTTGAAGGCCGCTTCGACCTCGGGCGTTGCCCGCGCGTCGGCGAGCCCCTCGTAGCGGAGCTCGCGAACCTCGGGCGCCTGGTGGCGGCCGACGAAATAGGCCTGGAAGTCGAGCCAGCCCTCGTCGGTCCCGACCCGGGTCCGGACCGGGCTGTCGGTCATGGCCAGGATTCGGGCCTCGATGCCGAGCGACCGCTGGAGGTGCAGGAGCACGTCCGTGAGGCGCTCGCCGGCTGCCAGCCGTCGCGTCCGGACGATGTGCGTGGCGAGGTCGCGATCCCCCAGGCGGAACCACGTCTCCTCGCCGTAGGTCGCCAGCATCTCGGCGTTCTGGAAGGTCTCGCCGGCGAGACCCCAGCCCCACTCCCGGTTGTCGATGCCGGCCAACGTATAGAGGACCGTGTCGTGGTCGGGGCAGACCAGGAGGCCGTGCCGTTCCAGATCGTCGCCGGTGTTGACGATGACCGTCAGGCCGGCGCGGAGGTGGGCCTGGAGTCCGTGGGCCAGGCGCGCCCCACCGACGCCTCCGGCCAGCTCGACGACCCGAACCGGACCGCGCTCAGCCACTGTCGAGGAGCTCGCCGACCTCGGGCATCCGGACGATCGTCTCGCGATCGTGGGGTGCCGGCATGCGGACCACGATCGTCCGGAAGCCGAGCTCGACGAACGGGCGCAGCACGTCCGCCACCTGGGCGGGGGAGCCGAAGATGTGGGGCAGGTCGCCGGCGTTGGCGCTGTCGTTGTGGGCCATCAAGGCGTCCCAGGCCGCCTCGGCGTCGGCCAGCCGGTCCCGGAGGATGATCGGGAAGCTGGCCGTCAGCTCGATGGTCGAAAGATCCCGGCCCACGTCGTCGCAGTGGGCCTGGAGGATGGCGAGCTTGGCCCGCACCTCCTCGAGCGTGCCGGACGTGTTCCAGGCGTCGGCCCGGAGGGCGACGGTCCGGAGCGTCTTCTTTGGGCCCGAGCCGCCGACGAGGATCGGCAGGTGGGGCTGGATCGGGCGCGGCTCACAGAGGGCGTCGTGGAAGGCGTAGAAGCGGCCCTCGTGGGAGAACCGCTCACCGTCGAGCAGCCGCCGGATGAGCATGACCGACTCGTCGAGGCGGTCGAGGCGTTCGCCGAAGCCCGCTCCGAACGGGATCCCGAAGGCGTCGTGCTCGCGATCGAACCACGCTCCGCCGATGCCCAGGACCGCCCGACCCCCGGTGACGTGGTCGAGGGTCGTGGCGAGCTTTGCTGTCAGGCCCGGATTCCGGAAGGTGTTCGCGCCGACGAGGAGGCCCAACCGGATCCTGGTGGTCAGCGGACCGAGCGCGGCCAGGGTCATCCAGCCCTCGAAGATGGGCTGCTCCCATGGGCCGAAGATCGCCAGCACGTGGTCCCAGGTCCAGACCGAGTCCCAGCCCGCGCCCTCAGCTGCCAGCGCCGAATCCCGAAAGGCCGGCCAGCTGACCGACTGCGACCAGAGCTGGGCGGCGAAACGAACGGGACCGGGCCGCGCGTCCGCCGGGGGCACGATCAGGCGTCCCCAAGGTGGTCGTGGACGGTGGTGATCCTGACCAGGAAGGAGATCCGGGGCTGGCTCCGGAACTCGGCCAGGCGCGCCGGGGCGTCGTCGTCGTAGCGAGCGGCCAGGGCACAGATGTCCTCGCGCGCGGCGTCGACGTCGTCGACGATCGTGTCGACAGTCCCGCTCAGGCCGACCCAGACCATCGGGTCAGCCGCATCCTGGACCGCGAGCGAGACCCGCGGGTCCCGCTGGAGGTCGGCCGGCCAGCGCCGCGGGTAGCGACTGTTGAGAAGGATCCGGTCATCCGGCTCGAGGCGATACCAGGCGACCGCCTGGTGGGGGGCCCCATCCTGCCCGGTCGTCCCGATCGTGACGACGTTGGGGGCCTCGAGGAAGGCACGGACGCGATCCGGCAGCGCCGACGGCGCGCGCTTCTGGGCTGACATGGCCCGATGGTAGAGCCTTCAGCCGATCGACCGCCGGTAGCGGATCTCCTCGATCGGGGTGCCGTCGAAGTCGAGCATCCGGGCGGCGCCGTCCGGGGCGAATCCGGCCCGGTCATAGAACCGCCGCGCCCTCGCGTTGGCGGTCAGCACCCAGAGGACGGCGACGTGGTGGCCGGCAGCCCCGAGCCGGGCGAGCGACGATTCCATGAGGTTCGAGCCGAGGCCCCGCCCGGTAGCAACGGGATCGAGGTAGATCGCCTCGACCTCGCCCCAACCCCGGACGTCCTGGTCATGGGCTGGGTTCAGCAGCGCGTAGCCGATGACGTGACCTCCCTCTTCGGTCACGAGCGTGATCGAGTCGCCTGGGTCGGCGAGCCGGCGCTCCAACCACGCAGCGTTGCGGGCGACGTCCATCCGGTCGAGGATCGGCGCCGGGACGATTCCGGCGTACGTCACGCGCCAGGACGCCACCCGGATGCCCGCGATCGCGGGGGCATCGGTGGTGACCGCGTCCCGAATCGTCACGTCAGGCGTTCGCCGACCTCGACCACCACGTCGAGCCGATTCTCGGGTGGCGCCAGCGGGCACGACCAGCGGGGGTCGAAGGCGCACGAGGGGTGGAAGGCGAAGTTGAAGTCCAGGATCAGGCGGCCCGCGGCGACATCACCGCCGAGATCGCCGCCCTTGGCCGTGTCGAGGAGGTAGCGGCCCGCGCCGTAGGTTGCCGCGCCGTTGGTGGCGTCCCGGAAGGGCAGGAAGATGCCCCCGGCATAGCCGGCCATCCAGTACACGGCGAGGGTTCGCTCGCCGGCCGGCAGGGCCAGCCGGACCTCGCCCAGGCGCGTGAACGACAAGGCGTCGCCGGTGCTCATGGGGAGCTCGAGGGTGAGGCCGAACGCCGGTCCGGTGGCCGGCGATACACCGGGCGCGCTCGAGCCGGCGAGTGCCAGCGGCGTACCGAAGGCGGGCCCGGCGGACGCTCCCTCGGCCGCCGCCGCGTCACCGAGCACGATCTCGACGTCGAAGCGCCAGGCCGGATTGTAGGGCCAGTGACGGCTCCGGAACGCGCTCCGGGCCGCTGCCGGCACCGGCGACTGCGGGTGGTCCCGGTAGAGCGCCTCGCGAGCCGCGCGCCAATGGTCCCAGGCTGCCTCGGGATGCGTGGCCGCGCGCTCCCGCACGGAGCCATACAGCTCGGCAACGCGCCGGCGCCAGTCGGCCAGCTCGAGCGACGTCCTACCTCGCTCCGCCATGGTGGCCCCATCAGTGATGGCGGGCCGCTCGTCGGGCGTGGTCACGTTTTCCTCCAGGGGGCGCGATCGCATCGTAGACCAGGTGTGGCCGGGCGGCCGACTACAATCGGGCCCGTTTCCGGGAGCGTCCGATCCAAGCGTCGGCCGGATCGGAGCCACCTCGTCGCCGGGTTGACTCGCCTTGGAGGGATGCATGACGGAGCTGGCCGAGATCGGCGTATTCGGTGGGTCAGGGTTCTACTCGCTCCTGGACGACGTCCGGGAGATCAAGGTCGACACGCCGTACGGAGCACCCTCGGACAGCTTCTTCCTGGCGACGGTCGCCGGCCGGAATGTCGCCTTCCTGCCCCGTCACGGTCGCCGTCACACCATTCCGCCCCATCGGATCAACTACCGGGCCAACGTCTGGGCCATGCGGTCGCTGGGGGTGAAGGCGGTCATCTCGCCCTGCGCGGCCGGTTCGCTCGCGCTCATGGTGAAGCCCGGCGATTTCGTCGTCTGCGATCAGTTCGTCGATCGGACGTCCGGCCAGCGGCCGCAGACCTTCTACGACGGCCCGATCGTGACCCACCTGTCCTCGGCGGCGACCTACGACCCGACCCTCCGGCAGCTCGCGATCGACACCATCCGCGACCATGGGATCGAGGTCCACGAACGCGGTACGGTCGTCGTCATCGAGGGCCCGCGGTTCTCGACGAAGGCGGAATCGAAGTGGTTCTCGGACGCCGGCTGGGAGGTCATCAACATGACCCAGTACCCCGAGGCCTGGCTATGCCGCGAGCTGGGTATGGCCGTCGTCAACATCGCCCTGATCACGGACTATGACGCCGGCGTCCACGAGGGCACCGAGGCCGTCGACGCCATGAGCGTCCTCGAGGTCTTTGCCCAGAATGCCGATCGGATCCAGAAGGTCGTCCTCGATCTGATCGGGCGCTTCCCAGCCGATCTCGATGCGCTCGAGGCACGCGACGCCTTGGGCCCGACGCGCGGCGACGGCCACGCCATGAGTGCCGAGGACATCCGCCTCTTCGAGACCGGGCTCTAGGCGCGGTGATCGAGTTCGTGGCGGGTGGCGGTCCGAGCATCGGGGTTGCCATCGGCTCGATCGGCGCAACCCCCGGCTGGTGGCTCGAGAGCGCCCGCCGCCTCGACGCCGCCGGCTACCCGTCCGTCTGGTGCTGGGACCACTTCATCGGGAAGGGCGACCGATCCGTGCCGGATGTCGAGCAGTGGACGACGCTGGCGGCCACGGCGGCCGTGACGGAGGCAATCGGCCTCGGTACGTTCGTCACCAACGTCATGAACCGCCACCCATCACTGCTGGCCCGGATGGCGAGCAACGTCCAGGAGCTGAGCGGCGGGCGCCTCAGCCTGGGGATCGGGATCGGCGGCGGGAAGCCGGAGCACCGTGCCTACGGGATGGCCTTCCCCGAGGCCGCCGAGCGTGCGCGGAGGCTCGAAGAGGCGGTCGCCGTGCTGCGGGCGCTGTGGACGGGCGGGCCGGTCAGCTTCGAGGGCGCGTACTACCAGCTGCACGATGCCGTAGCCCATCCGGTCCCCGACCCGGCACCGCGGATCTTCATCGGCGCCGAGTCGCCGGCCGGCGTTCGCCTCGCGGCACGGATCGGGGACGGGTGGGCGCCCGAGGACACCGTGTACCCGGCGTTGCGCGACGGGTACCTCGAGGCGCTGGCGGCGGAGGGTCGTGACCGCGGCGACGTCCGAATCGTCGTCGGCATGGGGAGCGGCCGCAGCTATCGGGACAACCTCGTCGGTGGCCCCTGGATCGCGGCACCGCGCGACGAGTGGGAACGCTGGCGAGCACTGGGGGTCGATTCGGTGATCGTGACGGCCCGAACGCCGGGCGATATCGACGCCCTCGTCGAGGCTCGCGATCGCTGGTAGGGCTGCCGCCCGGACCTCCGAGCCCGGTTCGACATCGTTCGTGGCACCATCGGCGGGCATGACCGCCCCGACCTCCCTGCCCGCCAAGCCCGAGCCGACGCACGGCTGCGTCCGCTGCGGCCGGCCGATCCCGATCGACGTGGCGCTCTGCGAGTACTGCAACCCGCTCGGCCTGAAGCAGCCGGCGGCGACCCAGGTCCACGCCATTGCGGCCGGGGGGATCCTCCTCTTTGTGCTGTTCCTGGCCGTCGTCGGCCGCGGGGCGATGCAGGGGATCGGCCCCTTCAAAGGCGAGATCCGGTCCGTCATCCCGGTCGTCGGCGGCCTCCGGGTCACGGTCGCGGTCACGAACCAGGGCACCAATGCCTCAGCGACCACGTGCCGCCTCGTCAGCGCGGACCGGGAGGCCGGCGGGCCGGCCCAGCTCCTCCAGACGCCCAACGTTCCGGGCGGTCAGACGGTCGAGTTCTCCTCCCCCGTCTCCGTCTTCGGGGACCAGCGGATCGACCTCGCCGTCGATTGCCAGTCGCCGTGACGGCGGCGCCGGAGGGACGGTTCGCGGCCGAGCTGGCGGTCGCCCTGGACCTCGCCCGCCGGGCCGGCGATCTCCAGATGGAGCGCTACGAGCGGGTCGAGCGGATCGATTACAAGTCCGCCCGGGATGTCGTGACCGAGGTGGATCACCTCTCCGAGGCCCTGATCCTCGAGGGGATCCTGGCGGCCTTTCCCGGCGACGCCCTCCTGGCCGAGGAGACGGGCGAGCACAAGGCCGCGGCCGGCGAGCTGGCCTCGTCCGGGGTCGGACGGGTGTGGGTCGTCGACCCCCTCGACGGCACGATCAACTACGCCAACGGCATCCCGGTCTTCTGCGTCTCGATCGCCCTCGTCGCCGACGGGCTGCCGGTGGTCGGCGTCGTCCGTGACCCCACCCGGGACGAGTCGTTTGCCGCGACGATCGATGGTCCGGCCACGCTCAACGGGAATCAAATGCGCGCTTCGGTCAAGGAGCGTCTCAGCGATTTCGTGATCTCGATGTCGCTATCCGGCCGTGCCGCGGTCACCCGGGGCCGCGAGGTCAGAAAGGCGATCCGGGTACCGCGATCGATGGGCTCGGCGGCCCTCGCCCTCGTGTACGTCGCGAATGGGCGCTTCGATGCCTTCGTCCAGCAGGGCGGTCTCTCGACCTGGGATATCGCCGCGGCCGGGCTGATCGCCGACCGGGCCGGGGCCACGGTCACCAACCTCGACGGCGGCCCCTGGTTCGAGATCGCGGCCAAGACGCGCTCGATCGGGGTCCTGGCCGCACCCGGGCCCCACCACCCTGACCTCCTCAGGCGGATCGCCGGCCGCTGACCCGGCAACGGGAGTGGGTCAGGGCGCCGGCACCTTGACCGTGATCGACGGGTCGTCGAAGCGACTCAGCTGCACGAGCAGCTTGTCCGTCGCGCCGGCGCTGCTCTCGATCGCCACGAGGGTTCCATCCGCGACGGCGAGCCAGACATCGAAGCTCTTGACTCCCGCGATCGCGAAATGGGTGGAGGGGATGCCGTCCTTGGTCTCGTTGCCGACGGACGTGGCCGAGGAGAGCGCCGTCGCCCCCAGCAGGAGCTGCCAGAACCATGCCGGGTTGCAGGCCGTCTGGAAGGCCAGGCCGACCGCATCAGCGTCGGGGGTCTCCTGTTGGAAGGTCCCGTCGGCGTTCACCGCGACGGCCCGGTAGTGGGTCGCATCGACATCCCACCAGACGTAGTCGGCCTGCTTCAGGCCGGTCCCGGTGAGGTGAACGGCGGCACGCCGAAGCCCCCCCGCTACGACGACCGTCTCGTCGCCCAGGGTCGTTCCCGATTCGCAGTGGACCGCGTAGGTCGAGTGCGTCCCGATCTTGCCAGCCGCTGCGGCGAGGAGCGCCTTGTCGGGGCCGCCGGTTGCCCCAGGGGCAGGCCCGGAGGCAGAACCTCCCGAGGCTGGGGCCCCTGACGTGGCCACGACCGAGCCCGGGCTCGACGAGCCTCCAGCCGGGCCGACCGCGCCGCCGCAGCCGGTGACGGTCAGCCCGGCCAGGATCACCACGACCATGCGAATCGCGCGCATCAGAACTCCCTCGCGGACGGATGGGCCGTCGGCCCGGAGGGCCGGAATGGTAGGGACGTCGCGGGTGGAACGTCAATCCCGAGCGGCCGGTCCTTGGCCGAGCCCGCCGGGATCCAGGATCGCCGGCGCGCCGCGATCAGCGCCAGTGATGGGGACGTGACCGTAGCCGGTCGAGCCCCCACCGATCGCAAAAGGCCTCCCATTTCGCCCGCGGCGTGCCCTCCCACCGGAGCTCCGACGCCGACGCCTGGGGGATGATGACCCCATCCTCGGCGCTTCGCAGCCGGGCCAGGGATCGATACAGGAGCGCCTCGTCCCAGTGCTCCCGCAGGGTGGCCGCGAGCACCGGCGCGCCGCGCAGGCTCCTGACGTCCCAGCGGGAGGCCTTCTCGGGGATGTCCTCGAGGTGCTCGTAGCGGACGAGGACGGCTGCGGCCGACTTGGCGCCCCAGCCCGGCAGGCCCGGGAAGCCATCCGAGGAATCACCCACCAGGGCCAGCCAGTCGGGGATGGAGACCGGGGCGACGCCCCACTTGGCATGAACACCGGCGTCGTCATAGGTGATCCCGCGCCGCCGATCCAGGAGGACGATCCGCTCGCCCTCGACGAGCTGGGCCATGTCCTTGTCCGGCGTGCAGATGAAGATCCGCTCGACCTCCGGTTCTTTCGCAAAGCGCCGGCAGGCCGCGGCGATGGCGTCGTCGGCCTCGAACTCGACCATCGGCCACAGGACGAGCCCGAGGGCGTCGATGGCGCTCTCCGCGATCGGGAATTGGCCGAGCAGCTCGGGCGGCATCCCTGCCGATGACTTGTAACCGGCGTAGAGGTCGTTGCGGAACGACTCGATAACCCGGTCCGTGGCACAGCCGACGTGCGTCGCGCCCTCCTCGCGCAGCAGGTAGAGGAGCTGGTCCACGAGCCCCGAGATGCCCGACAGGTTCACGCCGTCCCGGCCGATGACCGGCGGTCGCGGTGCGTAATGAGCCCTGAACAGCTCATAGGTCGCGTCGACGAGGTGGAGACGCATCAGCCGGCCTCGACGATGCCGGCGAGCCGCTCGAGGTCACGCTGGAAGATCGGGCGGAAGACGAGGGCCAGGACCAGCGCGCCGAGGTCGGGCAGGACCGGCGGAAGGAGAGTCTCGTCCCAGGTCACGGTCGTCGATCCGTCGGGCTCGGTTGCGAGGCGGATGTCGCCGCGGCCGCCGACAAGGCCGTCATGGCGGATGGCGAAGTGGGTCGGCGGATCGAACGCCGTGACCTCCACTGGGTCATCGATCGCGAGCCCGAAGACCTGGACTCGGCCAAGCCCGCGCGTCCCGACCCCGACCGGCGCCGAGCTTGTCACGCGCACCGTCTTCAGATCGTGCATCCACGCCGGCTGCCCCTCGATGTCGGCGAGGACTGCCCAGACCTTCTCGATCGGTGCGTCGATCGTGATCGAGGTGCGGATCGGCTGCGGAACCCGCCCGCCGGCGCGCTGGCGCAGCTGGCGGTCGGCAAGCCAGGCGCCGATGGCGGTCATGACCCCGAGCCACACGACCCTCCGTCCGAGTCGGCTCACGGTCAGGGCGCGCTCGACCCGCCGGCGCGCGCGAGGGTCACGCCGGCGGCTCGAAGCTCGTCGAGCGCTCGATTACCGTCGCTCGCCGCCAGGTTCACGGCCGCGATCGCGTCAAGGAGGACTGAGGTCTCGTAGCCCAGGCGGACGGCGTCGAGTGCCGTTGCCTTGACGCAATAGTCGGTCGCCAGCCCGCACACGACGACCCGCTCGACCTCGCGGACCCGCAGCAGCGCGTCGAGCTCGGTGGGAATCTCCTTCCCGGTGGTGGGATCGCGCATCGTGAAGCCCGA
>JBEPVB010000063.1:0-13295 GCA_041691215.1 Chloroflexota bacterium | reverse complement strand
CTGGCCTGAGGCCTGAGCGCCGGCCGCCCGCGTGGGCCCCCATCTCGAATATTCCCTCGAGCGTCCCCTCCCTGATGCTCGAAACCCGTCGGCCCGTGGCGCGCAGGCCATGGTGCCGACGACAGTAGCCTCCTGACTCGCCTGAACGGCGGACCTCAGGAGGCTACTTGTTCTTCCGGGCCGGCCGTTTCCCAACCCGTGGTGTCGCCCGCCCCGCGATCCTTCGCTACGGTCACGACCTGGCCGACGGCCACGGTCAGCTCGGCGCCCGGGGCGAGGTCGACCAACCACGACAGCAGCAGGCAGGAGCCCTGGTAGACGCGCTCGAAGCCGTCGTCGGAGTTCGAGACCGTCTCGATCGGCGCCCACCAGGCAGCGGCCCGGGGCGAGGGCATCGTCGCCACCGAGAGCCCGATCCAGTCGTTGCCCTGACGGACGACCTCCACGTCCCCGAACGCCGCCCGCCCATCGTGGGCGGATCGCCGGCCGTCGACGTCATACCAGGCCGCCGGATTGCCGCCCCCACCGAGGAGCATCAACGACCACTCCAGCCCGAGGCGGGCGGACAGCCTGCTCGAGCCGGCGTTCGAGACCGTGACGGCCAGGTCGAGCGTCGGACGCAGGCGGCTGCCGCCGGTCCGGAGCTCCTTCCGGATCCTCACCGCCACGTCGCCGCCGGGCAGCCGCACCGCGCCGGTGGCCGAGGTGACGAGGTGCCCGGGCGCGAGCTCCACGATCGCGTGGGGCGCCCCGATGGCCGTGCCGAGGTCGGGTAGCTCCCCCGCGCGGTAGGCATCGGGCGTGACATCGACGGGCAGGAAGCGCACCAGGCCGGAGCGGCGCTCGTGGTCGTCATAGCGGAGGTGCTCGACGATCCCGGCCTCCTTGGCCCGCATCGCGTCGTGGATGGACCTGACGCCGGCATGCGTGTCGAGGGGCTCGATCGCCGGAGTCTGGGACAGGTGCCGGAGGGCCTCGTGATAGGCCTCGGGCCGGCGCCGCAGGACCGAGGCGAGGGCGAACCTCGCCGCCCGGATGTCCCAGTCGCTGATCCCGGCCCCCTCGTCCAGATCGATCGTCAGGACCTGGGCCTCGTCCGCGAGGATGACCTCGTCGCGGCCGTCGAGGTCCACGTCGGTGGCCTCGGCGCGGACGAGCCGGTCCAAGGCGAAATCGGCTGCGTCCTCCGCGGCCACGAGGTTCGCCGCCGTGGCCAGCCGGAGGTCCGGCAGGTAGATGCCCCCAAAGAGCCCGTGCCAGTAGACATCGTTGGACTGACCCCGCATGAGGTGGTCGAGCGCCCGGGCACGGACGGCTCCAGGTGGCAGGGCGGCGACGGCCTCGGATACGCGAAGCATCCGCTTGTGGAGGTCATTGACCTCGCGATACTTGACCTGGAAGTTGCGCCACGATGCGCCCCGCATCCAGCGGGGCTCGGGCCGGCCGTCCGCCCGATCCCGGGCGAGGGTCTCGAGGAAGGCCCGGCTCTCGTCGGGCGGCAGCGCCCAGGCCCCCATCTCGGCATAGCTGCCGACGGGGATGTAGACGCGGCCGATCGGCCGATGGGCGGCGAGCCAGGCGCTGGGCGTGACCGTCGACAGCCATTCGACGTTGGCATCGAGCGCCGCGAAGAAGCGTTCGACCCAGGCACCTTCGCCCCAGCACTCGTGCCACGTCGAGGGCCAGGCCCCGAACTTCTCGCCGTCGTCGCCCATCGTGCCGAGGCGCTCTCCGGCCTCGGTGGCGTGCTCGCGGAGATAGTCGATCACCTCTTCCACGGGCCGGAACGGGATCCGGTAGCGGAGCCCCTGCTCGGTCCCGAAGACCGTGATCAGGCGGCCCTGGTCCTCGGTCGTGAAGGGACCCCACATGGCGTCCTCGGCCACGCCGGCCGCGCGGAGATGGGCATCGTCCAGGATCGTGGCCCGGTAGCCGGCCGCGGCCAGGGAGGTCGGGAGGTCCGGCTCCCAGACCCGCTCGGCGAGCCAGGCCGTCCGCGGCCGCCGACCGAAGGTCCGCTCGACGAGGTCGGCCATGCCCTCCAGCTGGGCGACCCGATCCCGCTCGGGGATGGCCGCCAGGACGGGCTCGTACAGGCCGCCACCAAGGATCTCGACCTGATCGCGCTCGACCATGGCCCGCAGCCGGGCCAGGAAGTCGGGATGGGTCAGGCCGATCCACTCCAGCAGGGGTCCGGAGTAATGGAGCCCGACGTGGATCGCGGGGTGGTGCTCGAGGGCGACCAGCATCGGGAAGTACGCGCGCTCGTAGGCGTCCTCGATCACCCAGCCAAAGTTGCCGACCGGCTGGTGGCTGTGAAGCGTCAGCGCCAGGGCGATGCGTGGTCCCAAGAGCTCTCCATGCAAAGCGACCGGCATGCTTTCCGGCGCGCCGCGATCATAGGAGGGTGCTGCCCATCGATCCGCCCGCCTGGGCGCGGGACATCGTCCTGTACCAGATCTTCCCCGACCGCTTTGCCTCGAGCGACCGCGTCCCAAAGCCGGGACCGCTCGAGGCCTGGGATTCGCCACCCACGAACGAGGGCTTCAAGGGCGGCGACCTCCGAGGGGTGATCGAGCACCTCGACCACCTCACCGCTCTCGGCATCTCCGCCCTCTACCTCACCCCGATCTTCCAGTCGGCGGCCAATCATCGCTATCACACCTACGACTATTTCCGGGTCGATCCGCTGCTCGGGGGCGACGGCGCCCTCCGGGAGCTCGTCGACGCCTGTCACGCCCGCGACATCCGGGTGGTCCTGGACGGCGTCTTCAACCACGTCGGGCGCGGCTTCTGGCCGTTCCATCACGTCCTGGAGAACGGCGGAGCATCACCCTACCGCGAGTGGTTCCATCTCGATCCGGCCGTGGTCCATGACGGCGCGCAGCTCGACGCCTATCCCCCGGCCGGCGAGCCACCGACCGGCTACCGGGGCTGGTGGAACCTGCCGGCGCTGCCCAAGCTGAACCTTGCCAACAACGAGGTGCGCGGCCACCTCCTCGACGTCGTCGAGCATTGGCTCCGCTTCGGGATCGACGGCTGGCGGCTCGACGTGCCCCTGGAGATCGACGATCCGTCCTTCTGGCAGGCGGTCCATAAGCGGGCCCGCTCGATCAACCCGGAGGCCTGGATCGTGGCCGAGATCTGGCACGACGCCCCCGAGGCGATGATCGCCAACCATTTCGACGGCCAGATGGACTACCCGCTCACCGAGGCGATCCTCTCGTTCGCCGGCGCCGGCGTCCTCGACGAGCGAATCGTGGCCCAGCACGATGAGCTCGCCCGCAACATCCATGCCGTCGACGCGGCCGGGTTCGCGGCCCGCCTCGGAGCGATCGGCGACCGCTCGTGGGCCTCGGGCGAGCCAGCGCCGGCCAACCTGACGCTCCTCGGCAGCCACGACACGCCCCGCGTTCGGAGCATGCTCGGCAACGACCGGGCGGCGGTTCGCCTGGCCTACCTGCTCCTGTTCACGCTGCCCGGCGCGCCTTGCGTCTACTACGGCGACGAGGTCGGGATCGAGGGCGAGATGGACCCGGGCTGCCGGGCGGCCATGCCCTGGGATCGTCCCGAGACGTGGGACCGCGACCTGCTCGGGTTCGTCTCGGCGCTGGCGAGGTACCGCAATGCCCACCCTGAGCTTCGAGCCGACGGGATCACCGTGACCGGTGCTGCGTGGGGCGCGATCGGCCTCCAGCGAGGTTCGACCCTCGTCGCGATCAACGCCGGCACCGAGCCGGCCACGGTGGCCCTCGGCTGGGATCCGTCGGGAACCACCGAGCTGGCGGTCCCCATCGCCACCGATTCGGGCCTGACCTCGATCACGGCGCGGCAGCTCGACGGCCGCTTCGTCATCGACGTGCCGGCCCGGACGGGCCTCATCATCCCCGGGCCCGGCTGAGGCGGAGCGGCCCGAGGGCTGGCGTGTGACCTCGCTTGCTGCTCAGCTGCGCGGGTCGCGGCGAGGTCAGCCGCCCGGGGCCGCCGCGAGGTCCGGCGCCGCCGCAGCTGGGGCGTCGATCGGGACGCCCGCCGCCGGCAGGTAGAGCTGCTCGGCGTATTCGTAGAGCATCCTGGTCGTCGAGAAGCGCCACAGGGCCTTGGCCATCGACCGCCGCATCCAGCCCAGCCAGGTGACCGGCAGGCCCGTGGCGTCGCGGTCGTAGTAGGCGGGCACGATCTCCTGCTCGAGGATTCGATAGAGATCCTGGGCATCGGACCAATCCTGGGCGGCCTCGTCCGGGTTGATCGATCGATCGCCGATCGCCCAGCCGTTGTCGCCGTCGAAGCCCTCGTCCCACCAGCCATCGAGGACGCTGGCGTTGACCACGCCGTTGGCGGCCGCTTTCATGCCCGAGGTCCCCGAGGCCTCGAGCGGTCGACGCGGCGTGTTCAGCCAGACATCGACGCCCTGGACCAGGAATCGCGCGACGCGGAGGTCGTAGTCCTCGATGATGAAGACCCGGCCCCGGAGGCCCACGCTCCGAGTCCGCCCGAAGATCTCCTGGATGACCGACTGGCCGGGGCGGTCGGCAGGATGGGCCTTGCCGGCGAAGACGATCTGGAGGGGCCGGTCGGCATCGTGGACCAGCCGGGCGACGCGCTCCGCTTCGGTGAAGATCATGCCCGCTCGCTTGTAGGTCGCGAACCGCCGGGCGAAGCCGACCGTCAGGGCCGCCGGGTCGAGCGCCTCCTCGATCTCGTCCAGGGTTCGGGGCGCCTCACCGTGGCGGGCGAACTGGACACGCAGCCGGCCTCGGGCGAAATGGGCCATCTCGCCCTTCTGGCGGAGGTGGGCCTCCCAGAGCTCGGCGGCCGGGATCCGCTCGAGACGCTCCCACCAGCGACCGGCGGACGTTGCCGGGTCGAGGTGGTCCAGGTCGGCGTCCAGGTAGCGCTCCATGAGCTCACGGATGGGGCCGCCGACCCAGGTGGGGGTATGGATGCCGTTGGTCACGTCCTTGATCGGCTGCTCGACGACCTCGTTCCAGGTCGCATTGGCCGTCTCGGCATGGAGACGGCTCACGGCGTTGGCCGCGGTCGTGAGCCGGAGGCTGAAGGCGGTCATGTCGAACTGGTTGGGGTCGCCGTCGGCGCCCCGGCCGATCTCGAGGATCCGATCGACGGGGATGCTCGCCGCCATCGGCCGGCCCTCGCCTTCGAAGAGGGGACCGGCGATCCGCCGGACGAGGTCGGCCTCGAAGCGCTCGTTGCCGGCCGAGACCGGGGTGTGGATGGTGAAGACGCTGTTCCGGCGGATCAGGCCGAGGGCCTCGTCCAGCGTCGAACCGCCGGCCACCGCCTCGCGGGCCCGCTCGGCCAGGAGGAAGGCCGAATGTCCCTCGTTGAGATGCCAGACTGCTGGCTCGATCCCGAGGGCCCGGATCGCCCGCACGCCGCCGACGCCGAGGACGAGCTCCTGGTGGAGGCGCATCTCCCGTCCGCGAACGTACAGGATGTGGGTGATCGGGCGGTCGGCGAGATGGTTCTCGGGAGTGTCGGTGTCCAGGAGGAGCACCGGGACGCGGCCGACCTGGGCGGTCCAGACATCGACCCGGACGTCCCGACCGGGCAGCTCCACGGTCACGCTGAGGGCTTCGCCTTCGCGATCGAGGGCCCGGCTAAGCGGCAGCCGGCTCAGGTCGTAGGTCGGGTAGGCGTGCTCCTGGTGGCCGTCCGCATCGATCGTCTGGCGGAAGTAGCCGCGCCGATACAGGAGGCCGACGCCGACCAGCGGGAGGGCCATGTCGCTGGCCGTCTTGAGGTGATCGCCGGCGAGCACGCCGAGGCCGCCCGAGTAGATGCCGAGCGATTCGTGGATGCCGTACTCGGCGCAGAAGTAGGCGATCGGACCCTTGAGCTCGGCCGCGTGGCGCCGGTGGAACCAGTGATCGCGCCCGTTGCCCAGATAGCGGTCGAATTCCCCGATCACGTCCTCGTACTCGGACATGAAGTCCGAGTTGTCTAGGAACTCCGCCCAGCGAATCGGACCAGTCAGGACCGGGATGGGGTTGTGGTGGCGGCCCCAGGTGATCGGATCGAGGCGGCCGAAGAGCGCCTTGGCGCTGGGATGCCACACCCAGTACAGGTTGTAGGCCAGGCGTTCGAGGCCCTCGAGCGCCGGCGGCACGCGGACCATCCCCGGCCGGGCGGAGGGGATGCTGACGACGGGATCCATCGATCGGGCATGGTACGCGGCGGTCGTGGAGGCCGTGCGGCCTTCCCGGCCTTCGGTGCGTTGCCGAGGTTCCGTGGCGAGCCATCGGGGCTGGCCTCGGCTACCGCCGCGAGCCCGATACCATCAGTGGTGATGAAGCTGCGGGTGGCATTCCTGGCGGCCGAGTGCGAGCCGTGGGCCAAGACGGGCGGGCTGGCCGACGTGGTCGACGCGCTGGCCCGGGCCCTGGGTGAGGTTGCCGGCGCCCAGCTCGAGACGCCGATCGAGGTCTTTCTTCCCCGCTACCGGACCGTTCCCCTGGCAACCGCCCAGGTGACAGGCGAGCGAACGGTCACGATCCCCGACACCCGAGCGCCCGCATCGGCGCCGGCGACGATGCCGGCCCGGATCCTGGACGTCCCCGCCGACGGCTACCGGCTGCGGCTCGTCGACATCCCCGCGGCGTTCGATCGCGCCGGCAGCTACTACGGCGATGACACCGGGGATTTCCCCGACAACGCGTGGCGCTTCGGGAGCTTCTGCCGGGCGGCCCTCGCGGTCCTCGAGGCCGAGGGCCGCCCGCCCGACGTCCTCCACCTCCACGATTGGCATGCCGCCCCGGCCGTCCGCTACCTGGACCCCGGTCCAACGGGACCGGCGACCCTGCTCACGGTCCACAACCTGGCCTATCACGGCTGGGTCCTGCGGAAGCACGTCCCGGAGCTCGGTCCAGAATGGGGATCGGCCCTCGTCCGGATGTCGCGCGGCGTCGATCTCCTGGGCGTCGGGCTGGCCGAGGCGAACCTCGTCAACACGGTAAGCCCGGGATTTGCCCGGGAGGCGCTCGGACCGGCGTTCGGGATGGGCCTCGATCCGATCCTGCGAAAGCGCCGGGGTACCTTCGTCGGCATCCTCAATGGGCTCGACACCGATCTCTGGGATCCGGCGACCGATGCCGTCCTTGCCACGCCATACTCGAGGGCCGACCGGTCGGGCAAGGCGGCGTGCCGGGCCGAACTGCTGACCCGCCTTGGCATGGACCCGGCGGATCCGGGTCCCGTGCTCGGGATGATCGGCCGCCTCGATCCCCAGAAGGGCTTCGATATCCTCGCCGCCGCCGCGCCGGCCCTCCTGGCCGACGGCTTCCGGCTAGTCGTCCAGGGTTCCGGGCCAGCCGAGCTCGTGGCGGGCCTGCGCAAGCTGGCCGCGGCACAGCCCGCCCGGGTCGGCCTCATCGAGCGTTTTGATCGCGACATGGCCCGCCGGATCTACGCCGGCGTCGACGGCTTCCTGATGCCGTCTCGGTTCGAGCCGTGCGGAACGGGGCAGATGATCGCCCTCCGCTACGGCACGCCCCCGATCGTCCACGCCACCGGCGGCCTTGCCGACACGGTCATCGACGAGCACGACCATCCGGGTGCGGGCACGGGGTTCGTCTTCCGTCATGACACCGCCGCCGGCCTGCGCTGGGCCTGCGAGGAGTTCGCGACCCGGTTCCGCGCCGGAGGGCCGCCCTGGGAGGCGCTCCTCGACCGAGGGATGGCCGTCGACTTCGACTGGCGGACGGGGTCCGCGCCGGCCTATGTGGCCGCCTATCGGCGGGCCGTCGAGCTCGGGAGGTAGCCGCCGGTTCCGGGGTGGAGTCGATCCTTGAAGCCAAACTACGGCGGGATCGCTACCTTCCGGCGCATAGCAATCCGGCGGTTGGTGCGTCGTACCGAACACGCCCCACGGAGTCGGCAGATGCGTTGGTTGCTCGCCCGAACATGGGCCTTGCTGGTCGTGGCCATGGTCAGTGCCATCGCTGGCTGCGGACCCGATGCCACCGCTTCGTTCCGCCCGACGTCAAGTACCACGACGCCCTCCTCACCGGACTCGTCGACCAATACCGTGTCTCGGCCGACGGCGCACGATGCTCCTTCGCCCCCGGGATTTGCAGCCGGTTGGTCGTCGGCCGGACGCCTGGCCGATGCCCGCGTCGGTCACACTGCGACACTCCTCGCGGATGGGCGCGTCCTCGTCGCCGGGGGCCTCGACATCGATGGCGCCGCGGCCGAGGGCGTCGAGGTCAAGGCCTTCACCTCCTCCGAAGTCTTTGACCCGGCGACGAAGGAGTGGACGGTGACCGGCTCGATGACCTTGGGCCGCGCCTTCCATACGGCCACGCTCCTCCGAGATGGGACCGTGCTGGTCGCCGGCGGTGGCGAGGCTAACGAGACCGCCGCCACCTCTGCGGAGCTGTACGACCCCAGCACCGGCCGATGGACGGCCGTCGGGAGCATGGCCGAGAGTCGACTCGGTCACACTGCATTGCTGCTGCCATCCGGCGCCGTCCTGGTCGTCGGAGGGCACGGCCTCGGCAGCGATCCGATCCCCCTCGCGTCTGCGGAACGGTATGACGCCACCAGGCGAACCTGGAGTGATGCGCCCAGTCCTGTGGCGGCGACCTTCGGCCAGGCAGGCATCGGCCTCGACGACGGCCGGGCACTCCTCATCGTGGGTGGAGCCAAAGAATCCGCGACGACATGGATCTACGAGCCGGGCCGCGACGCGTGGACCGAATCCGGGGCCATGGGCCAGCCTCGCCACGGGTTCCCGCTCGCGCTCCTGCGTGACGGCTCCGTCCTCGCGCCCGGCGGGGGCAGCGGGATGTTCGACGGCGTGCTTGCCGCGGCCCAGCGCTTCGATCCTGTTTCCGGGACGTGGAGAGACGCGGGGTCCATGGCCCTCCAGCGGCAGTCCTTCACGGCCACGACGCTCGCCGACGGCCGGGTCGTGGCGATCGGTGGCGGCCCCGGCGACGCCGAAGGGCCCAGGTCGGCCGAGATCTACGACCCGGACAGCGGCACCTGGTCATCGATCGGGAGCATGGCCGATCCCCGGTTCGGGCACTCGGCGACACGGCTACGCGACGGCTCGATCCTCGTCGTCGGGGGCTACCGTGGGGCCGATAACAGCGCCCTGGCGACCTCGGAACGGCTCATTCCCGGCACCCCCTAGCCGCACGCTCACCTGACTTCCGGGCCGAGGGCCGTAAGGATCGCCAGGACCGTGGCCTCCGGGTAGAGGCGCTGCGGAGAGTGCGGCGCGTCGGCGATCGTGAGGATGCGATCCGCGCCGATGCGCGCCGCGAAGGCCGGCAGGATGGCATCCGGGACCATGCCGCCGGCCCGGAACTCACCCCGGATCAGCCAGACCTGAACGCCGGCGGCCGCTGGATCCGCGAGCGCCCCAAGGCCGCCGTCCCAGTCGCCGTTCTCGAGCAGGACGGCCAGGACAGCCTCCACGTCGAACTGCGTGAGGCCGAGGCCCTTGGCCCGGATATCGCCGTCGGGCCACCCTGGATAGACCGCCTGGATCGCACCGATCGCGCCGGAGAGATGTTCGTAGGGCCGTTCCAGCGGGTCACGGGTCATCTGCGCCATCGCCTCGACGGGCACGGCCGGCGGATCCAGGAGGATCAGGCGCTCGGGCCGGAAGCCAATCGATGGGAGCGCGGCAGCGACCAACCCGCCCCAGGAGTGCCCGAGGACCGCAAGGTCGGGACCGTCGAGCCCGACAGCCCTGAGGCAGGCGGCGAGATCGGCGGCCGTGGCCGCGAATGGAAATCGACCCTGCCAGCTACCGGTCCGCCCATGGCCCGGGAGATCCAGCGCAAGGACATGGCGTCCAGACGCCGCGAGGGCGGGAGCAATGCGCCAGAACGTCTCGGCGTTGGCGGTGACGCCGTGGACGAGGACGAGGGGCGGCGCCGTCGGATCACCCCAGGCGTAGGTGGCCCACGGGATCGGCCCCACGGTCACGGTCCGCCAGCGGGCTCCCGAAAGATCCGGGGCGGCCTCCGCGAGAGCCTCGGCGACGGCCACCGGCAGATCAGCCGCTTTCGCGCGCACGAGCTCTGGAAGCACGACGTCGGATGAACCCATCGGTCAAGCGTACCGGGCAGCCGCACGGGCGTCCGCGGGCCGGTACGATGGGAGTTCGGGCGCCGGCGATCGCGCCCCGCACCGCCCGGAGGTCTCGATGGCCAACCAGTTCGTGGTCCAGCTCAAGAACGACCCTGGGGCCATCGCGACCCTGGCCGAGGCCCTGGCCGCACGGGGCGTGGACCTGCGGGCGATCGGCGGCGGCGGGATCGGCGATGCCGGCCACGTGATCATGACCACCGCCGACGACGAGGCCACGAAGCGGGTCCTCGACGAGGGCGGCTACGTCTATGTGGAAGGGGAATCGATCCTGGCCGAGGTCGACGACCGGCCGGGGGGCATGGCGCGCCTGTCGCGGGCCTTGGCCGAGGCCGGCGTGAACATCTACGGCCATCTGTTCCTGGGCCGCTGGGGCGACCGGGCGATGTTCGCCTTCGTCGTCGACCAGCCCGACATCGCCCGGCCGATTCTCGAGCGAAAGGGCTGACCCGCGCCCTGGACCCACGGGGCGGCTCGTCGGGCCTCGCCTCGTCGCGCGCCCGACCCACCGCTGGGCTTGCGAAGCTCAGCGGGAAACGGCCGAAACCCGATAGATCTGGCCGCTGAGGTCGGCTGCGTAGAGCTCGCCCGCCTCGGATTCTCCGTACCCGGCAATCCCGGCCGAGGCCCCGGCGACCTTGACCAGCGCCTGTGGTCCCGTCCCCACGGCATTGACCGCCCAGGTGTTGCCGCTGCATTCATCGCTGAAGAGGTAGCCGCCCCTCAGGATTGGGTCGGCGGCGCCGCGGTAGACGCTGCCGCCGATCACGGCGCAGCCGAGTGTGTGCGAGTACTCGACCACCGGGAGGGTCTTGCCGGCCGTCGAGCAGCCCGTGCTCGGGTTGTAGCAGTGATCGCCTTCCATGATCCGCCAGCCGAAGTTCAGGCCGCCGACGCCCTTCCGGGCGACATCGACCTCCTCCCAGGCGTTCTGGCCGACATCACCGATCCAGAGGTCGCCCTTCGTCCGATCGAACGAGAACCGGAAGGGGTTCCGCAGCCCGTACAGCCAGATCTCGTCGAGGCCCGCCTTGCCGACGAACGGATTCGAGGCGGGAATGCCGTAGGCCTTGCCGCCCGACGGATGGTTGACGTCGATCCGGAGGATCTTGCCCAGCAGCGAGCCCAGGTCCTGGGCGTGGTTCTGGGGGTCACCGCCGGAGCCGCCGTCGCCGAGGGCGATGTAAAGGTCCCCGTCGGGCCCGAAGGCCATGCCGCCGCCGTTGTGATTCGCGTACGGCTGGGCGACGTTGAGAATCGCCACCTCACTGCCCGGGATCACCACGTTCGGCGTCGCCGGGTTGACCTTGAACGAGCTCACGACCGTGTTGCCCGCGGTGTCGGTGTAGTCCACGAAGACCCGATTGTCGGCGGGATAGCTGGGAGAAAAGGCAAGCCCCAGGAGCCCCTGCTCGCTGCCCCCCGAGACCTCGCGGCCGATGTTCAGGAAGGGCGTCGGGGTCACCGCGCCGCCCTTGACGATGTAGACGGCTCCGCCCTGCTCGGCGACGAAGAGGCGGCCGCTCCCGTCGCCGGCGTTGGTGATGGCCAGGGGCCGGCCGGGCACGGTGGCTACGGTCCCGAACTTGACCGTGACGTGGTTGGGATCAAAGGCCACGGGCGGCGGCGTGAGCGTTGGGGTTGGCCGGGGCGTCGGGCGCGGCGTGGCCCGGGGCGTCGGTCGCGGGGTCTCGCTCGCGGTGGGGCGCGCCGTGGGGGCCGCGGTCGGCGGAGCCGTCGGCACGGCTGTGGCGTGGCCGCTGGGGGAAGCGTCGACGCCGGACGACGGTGAAGCAGCGCCCGACGGCGAGGTCGATCCGGTCGGCGACAGGGACGCCTGATTCGAGCCCTGGGTCGCTTCCGGCGAGCTTGGCGAGCTCGACGTGGGCGTGCTGGTGCTGCACCCGATCAGCGCCAGCGAGATCAGGGCCGCGAGGGGTCCCCGATGGCGAGCTCCCCCGATGGCCACGCCTCCAATCTACGCCGATTCGCGAATCCGCTATTGGGACGATCGGCCCGTGTTTCACCCGGTATGAGGCGGATCGGGTACGACAGGGTGGACAGGCTTACACTGGCGCTGCCCGACTGGTCAGACCGGGCAGCGAGGTTCCCATGCCGCGATTCTTCGCGGAGCGCCAAGCCGAAGCGAAACCGGTCGTCGTCGGATGGATCGAGCCCCTCCGCTCGATGCGGCGGTACGGGACCGCGCAGCCTGACGGGTCGTCGGGCTCCAAACCGCGTCGTCATCGAGCCGCGCCGATTGGGCGAGTTGCTCCAACTGCGCTCCTTGCCGGGATCCTGATGGCGGGCCTGGCAGGGCCTGTCCAGACCGCCGCCGGGGCAACCCTGACCTTCGCCCCGACCGCGGATGCCTACGTATCGGGCGCGGCCAGCACCTCGAACTTCGGCACGGCTGCCGTCCTCCAGGTCGGCGCGAGCCCGTCCCTCCACGCCTACCTGACGTTCGACATCGAAGGTGTCTCGGGTTCCGTCTCGAGCGCGACGCTTCGCCTCTACACGACGACAGCCGGCTCGGGCAGCAGCGTCCACGGAACGAGCAACGCGTGGATCGAGACCGCGCTCACGTACGCCAACGCGCCGACCTACGGGCCCACGATTGCGACGGTTTCGAGCTTCGCTGCCGGGACGTGGATCAGCTATAACGTGAGCAGCCTCGTGACTGGCAACGGGCCGGTGGGCTTCGCGTACACGTCGGCCAGCTCGACTCCGATCTCGTTCGCCAGCAGGGAGGACGCGGCCCACGCTCCGCAGCTGCTTGTCACGTCCGCCGGCGCGGCCACCGTGCCCGGCGCCCCGACCAGCGTCAGCGCCACGGCCGGCAACGGTCAGGCCAGCCTGACCTGGAGCGCTCCCGCCAGCGATGGCGGCAGCACCATCAGCGCCTATACCGCGACGGCCAGCCCCGGTGGCCAGACCTGCTCGACCAGCGGTGCCCTCGGCTGCACCGTGAGCGGCCTGACCAACGGCACGACCTACACCTTCACGGTCATCGCCAGCAACGCCATCGGCCCGGGCTCGCCCTCGGCAGCCTCCAACGCCGTGACCCCGACCGCGGGGGCCACCGTGCCGGGGGCTCCGACCAACGTCAGCGCCAGCCCCGGCAACGGCCAGGCCAGCCTGACCTGGAGCGCTCCCGCCAGCGATGGCGGCAG
>JBEPVB010000062.1:0-13537 GCA_041691215.1 Chloroflexota bacterium | reverse complement strand
GTCGGAGCCGGCGTCCTGACGACGGGCCTCCTCCAGCCGCAGCTGCCGGTGCTGCTCGTCCTGGTCGTGATCGGGCTTGCCGTCGGCGGCTACGCCTTCCATGCGCTGACGCCGACAGGGACGTTCCGGCTGGCGCGTGGCTACCCGGCGGCGGTGCTCCTGCGGGGCGTGATCACGTTCGCCTTCTTCTCTGTCGACGCCAACGTCACGCTCCTCCTCCAGGAGGTTCGCGGCTGGTCGGCGTTCGCGGCCGGGCTCGCCCTGTCGGCGGCGACGGTGTCGTGGAGCTTTGGCTCGTGGTACCAGTCGAGGCACTCCGTCCGGCTGGGGCCGGAGCGGTTCGTGCGAATCGGCTTCCCGATCGTCGCGATCGGGATGGCCGGCGTGACCCTTTCACTGCTGCCGCAGGTGCCGGCGTGGGCGGGGATCCCGTTCTTCGCAATCGCCGGCCTCGGCATGGGCCTCGCCTACTCGCAGTTCGCGATCATCGTCCTGCGTGACGCGCCGCTCGAGAGCCAGGGCGCGGTCACAGCCTCGATGTCCCTGTCCGATGCCCTCGGGACCGCGCTGGGAACCGGCATCGCCGGCGCCCTCATCGCCACCTCGGTGCGGGCCGGCTCGGGCGCCGGGCCGGGACTCGGGGCGGCCATCGTGATGGGCGTCGTGGTGGCCGTCCTCGGGTTCATCGGGTCGTCGCGCCTCTCGGTTGGACGTTCGTCCGCCGCGAACGCCGCCGAGGTCGCGCGGGCGGCGTAGGCGTCACGAGCGTTTGGGCCCCGGCATCGCGTGCCGTGCCAGCCCGAGCGCTGACCCGCGACGCATCCCTGCGCGCTAGACTCGCAGCGTCGATTGGACGGCGCCGTTCCGCGTCGATAGCCCGCCGCACGGCGAGCATCGATCCGTTCACCAGGCAGGAGGCCCCGAACCGATGTCCGCCGAGGCCCTTCGAGAGAAGATCCGCGAGATCCCGGACTTCCCGAAGCCCGGCATCCTCTTCTACGACATCACGACCCTGCTCAAGGACGCGGCCTCCTACAAGGAGGCGATCGGCGAGATGCTCGACCCATACCGGGACCAGCACGTGGACATCGTGGTGGGCATGGAATCGCGGGGCTTCATCTTCAGCGCCCCGATGGCCTATGAGCTCGACGCCGGCCTTGTCCCGGTTCGGAAGCTCGGCAAGCTGCCGGCCGAGACGCTCAGCATCGAGTACGCCCTCGAGTACGGCTCGAACACCCTCGAGATCCACCGCGACTCGATCCAGCCCGGCCAGCGGGTCCTCATCGTCGACGACCTCCTCGCAACCGGCGGCACGGTCCACGGCACGATCGAGCTCGTCGAGCGCCTCAAGGGCGAGATCGTGGGCCTGGCGTTCCTGGTGGAGCTCGAATTCCTCCACGGACGTGATCGGCTCGAGGGCCGGCGCGTGACGAGCGTCATCCGGTACTGACCAGACTCGGCCGGCCGCACCTCCACTTGAGCGCCACGACATGAGCGGCCTGCCTCCCGATCCCTCCCGGCGGCGGTTCTTCCGCCAGTTTGCCGGCGACGTCGTCTCGAGCGCGGCCCAGGTCGTTGGGGCGATGAACGCGGTCCGCGAGCAGTCGGTGGCCGAGGCCCAGGCGCTCCTCGCGGGCACGGAGCCGATCGCGGTTGGAGCCGCCGCGGGCAGCCAGGTCGTCGCTCCGCCGCGTGCCGACGGCGTGCCGATGCCGACCGGCTTTCGCACGCCGTTCCGCTTCGAATCCGATGCCGTGCTCCTCGTGATCGACCAGCGCGCCCTGCCCGATTCCCTCGTCGAGATCCCCATCCGGAGCGCCCAGGACGGTGCCCGGGCGATCCGAAGCATGGCCGTCCGCGGCGCCCCGGCGATCGGCCAGGTCGCCGCCCTGAGCCTGGCCCTCAGCGCCAGGCTCGCCCGCAATGCTCCGCCGGCCTCGCGACGGACCCTGGTCCGGGTCGCCGCCCAGGCCCTCACCCAGGCACGGCCCACGGCGGTGAACCTCGCCTGGGCCGTCGGCCGGGTGCTCGAGCGCTTCGAGGCCGTCGATGCAACCGGGGCCGGCGGGGGAGAGCTGGCGGAGGAGATGCGGATCGAGGCCGAGCGGATCGTGGCCGAGGCCACTGATGACCACGGCCGCCTCGCGGACTTCGGTCTGGCCGCCCTGCCGAACGTCGGCGACCGCGACCTCCAGATCCTCACCCACTGCAACACCGGCCCCCTGGCCTGCGGCCAGTTCGGCACCGCGTTGGGCATCGTCCAGGCCGCCCACCACGCCGCGCGGCGGATCCATGTCTGGGTCGACGAGACACGGCCGTACCTCCAGGGCGCGCGGCTCACCACCTGGGAGCTCGACCAGGCCGGCGTGCCCCACACGCTCATTCCCGACGTGGCGGCGGGGTCGCTGATGGCCGGCCGGGAGGTCGACGTGATCCTCGTGGGGGCGGACCGTGTAGCCGCCAACGGCGACACCGCCAACAAGGTCGGGACCTACTCCCTCGCCGTCCTGGCTGCCCATCACGGGATCCCGTTCTACGTCTGTGCCCCGTTGTCCTCGGTCGACCTCGAGACGCCCGATGGTGGGGGCATCCCGATCGAGGAGCGCCGGGCCGAGGAGGTGACGGTCATCCGCGGCCAGCGCATCGCGCCCGAGGGGACCACGGTCCGGAACCCGTCCTTCGACATCACGCCGGCGGCGCTCATCACCGGCATCGTCACCGATGAGGGTGTCCTCCGGGCCCCCTACGGGCCGGCCCTCGCCGGGGCCATGGCCGGGCGCGATGCCCGGCGGCGAGAAGCGTCGGCCAGCGCGGCATGACGACGGTCGCGATGTCCCGCCGCGAAGCCTCGGTGACGGCCTCGGTCACGACCGATCGGGCCCTCCTGCGCGCCTTCCTGGAGCGGGATCCGATCTACGCGGCCTATGCGATCTGCGACCTCGACGATCGCGAGTTTCCCCGGACCCGCTGGGGCGCGGCCTGGTCGGGCGGCTCCATCGTCGCCATCGTCCTCGAGTACGTCGGCGCGTCACCGCAGCCGCTGTTCGCGATGGGCCGGGACGACGGCGTCGCCGCGATCTTCCGCGACGTCATGCGCCCCCGGCTGGCCTATATCGCCGCGCTGCCGACCCTGATGCCCACGATCCAGGCCCGCTACCGGGTGGACGCCGGACCCCAGATGGTCCGGATGGCCGTGGATCGGGCACGCTTCCGACCCGCCGACGACCCGGGAGTGGAGCGCCTGATCCCGGCCGACGCCATGGAGCTCAATCGCCTCTACCAGCTCGGGTTCGGCGCGTGGCTGCCGCCGCAGGCCATCAGCGAAGGGGTCTACTACGGCATTCGCGTCCACGGCAAGCTCGTGGCGGCGGCCGGAACCCATGTCATCAGCGCGTCGGCCCGGCTGGCCGTCGTCGGCAACGTCCTGACCCACTCCGACTTCCGGGGGCGCGGCTACGCCACGGCCGTGACCGGGGCCGTGACCGCCGAGTTGCTCCAGTCATGCGACCATGTGGTCCTCAACGTCCGGGCCGACAATCCGCCGGCCATCTCGGCCTATCGGCACCTCGGCTACGCCGAGCACAATCGCTTCGAAGAGCGGCTTGCCCATCGACACGGGTCGTCCTGGTCGGAGATCGCGAAATCGATCCGCCGCCGCCTCACCTTCTGGAAGGAGTCCCCATCCCGATGACCGTCGCCCAGCGCTCGGGTGCGCTCCCGGCCCACGACGTCACCGATCTCCTTCGCGCGGCCGAGGGCATCCGGCGGATCGAATGGGCCGAGCGGGAGATGCCGGTCCTGCGCCTGATCCGGGAGCGCTTCGCGACGGAGCGGCCGCTCGACGGCCTCCGGATCGGCGCCTGCCTCCACGTGACGTCGGAGACCGCGAACCTCATGCGGACCCTCAAGGCCGCCGGCGCGGAGGTGGTCCTGGCTGCCTCGAACCCGCTCTCGACACAGGATGACGTCGCGGCGGCGCTCGTCACCGAGTACGGGATCGCCACGTACGCCCGGCGCGGCGAGGACCGCGACACGTACTACGCTCACCTCAACGCCGTGGCCGACACCATTCCCCAACTGACGATGGACGATGGCTGCGACCTCGTATCGCTCCTCCACCAGGACCGCCCGGACCAGGTCAAGGACGTCCTCGCCGGGACCGAGGAGACCACGACGGGGGTGATCCGCCTCCGAGCGATGGCCGCCGATGGGGCCCTCGGCTATCCGGTCATCGCCGTCAACGAGGCCCTCACCAAGCACCTCTTCGACAACCGCTACGGCACCGGCCAGTCGACGGTCGACGGCATCATCCGGGCCACGAACCTCCTCATCGCGGGGCGGAACGTGGTCATTGCCGGCTACGGCTGGGTGGGTCGCGGGATCGCCTCGCGGATGGACGGCCATGGCGCCCACGTCGCGATCATCGAGGTTGACCCGGTCCGGGCCCTCGAGGCTCTCATGGACGGCTTCCAGGTCATGACCGCCGGGCAGGCCGCCGGCTGGGGCGATCTGTTCGTGACCGCGACCGGCAACATCAACGTCTTCCGGCGGGAGCACTTCGAGGCCATGAAGGACGGCGCGGTGATGGCCAACTCCGGCCACTTCGACGCCGAGCTGGACCTGGCCGCGCTGCGGGCGATGGCCGAGGGGCACGTCCGCGACGTCCGCGAGAACGTCCAGGAGTTCGACCTCGGCGGCAAGCGGGTCCACCTCATCGCCGAGGGCCGGCTGGTCAACCTGGGCGCGGCCGAGGGGCACCCGGCGGCGGTCATGGACATGAGCTTTGCCAACCAGGCCCTGTCGGCCGAATACGCTGCCAAGCACCACGGAGAGCTGGAGCAACAGGTCTACGTGGTGCCCGAGGCGATCGACGCCGAGGTAGCCCGGCTCAAGCTCGCGGCAATGGGCATCACCCTCGACGCGATGACCCCCGAACAGGCCACCTACGTCGCGTCCTGGCGACACGGCACGTAGCAGGAACGAGGGCAACCGCCTGATGCCGGAACCTACCCTCGCGCCCTACGGCAGCTGGACCTCGCCGTTCGCCATCGAGCGCCTGACCGAGGGCGTCGTGTTCGTGTCCGAGGTCAGGGGCGCCGGCGGCGTCCGCTGGTGGCTCGAGGGCCGGCCGGAAGAGGGCGGCCGCCAGGTCCTGGTCCGGCGCGATCCGGACGGGACCATGGCCCGCCTCACGCCCGAGGGCTTCAACACCCGTTCCCGCGTCCACGAGTACGGCGGTGCGGCCACGCTCGTCTCGGGCGACGTCATTGTGGTGTCCGACTTCGCGACCGGCCGTCTCCATCGCGTGACGGCCCCGGAGCAGCTGACGCCCCTGACGCCGGATCGGGCCTGGCGCTTCGCGGACTTCGTCCACGATCCGGAACGCGAGCGAGTGGTCGCAGTCCGCGAGGACCACGAGCCGGATGTCGTCGCCGAGCACGGCGAGTGGGTCAACGAGCTGGTCACGATCGAGCTCGCGACCGGGGACGTCGAGGTCATCGCCACCGGCGCCGACTTCTACGCCGCGCCCCGGCTGTCGCCCGATGGCCGGCACCTCGCCTGGCTCGAATGGAATCATCCGAACCTGCCCTGGGACGGCACCGCCCTCAAGCTGGCTGCGGTCGGCGAGGGCGGCGGCCTGGGACCGGCGACGACGATCGCCGGCAGCCGCCGCGACTGGGTCAGCCAGCCCCGCTGGTCACCCGCCGGGGTCCTCCATTTCGTTGCCGAGCCCGACGGCTGGATGAACCTCTTCCGCTACCACGGTGGCGTTGTCGAGGCGATCGCGCCCATGGAGGTGGAGTTCGGCTCACCGGACTGGATCTTCGGGATCGCCGAGTACGACTTCCTCGATGACGGCGGGATCCTGGCGATCGGCCGGAGCGGCGGCCGGGACCGGCTGTACCGGATCGCGCCGGACGGCTCCTCGAGCATCCGCGACCTGCCCTACACGGAGATCGGATCGATCTCGATCGACGGGGACCGGGCGGTCCTGCGGGCGGTCTCGCCGTTCGAGCCGGCGGTGGCCGTCGATCTCGACTACGAGACCGGGGCCCTCGAGGTCCTCCGACGTGCGACGCCGTTCATCGCCGACGCGGTGGACGTTTCGGCGCCTCGTCATGTCGAGTTCCCGACCAGCGGTGGACGGACGGCCTTCGCCAACTACTACGCCCCCCACAACCCCGACTTCCACCCGCCCGGCGGGGAGCTGCCACCACTCATCGTGACGTCCCACGGCGGCCCGACGGCGGCGGCGTTCTCCGGCTGGGCAACGGGAACCCAGCTCTTCACGAGCCGCGGCTACGCGGTCCTCGACGTCGACTACGGCGGCTCGACCGGCTACGGCCGCGACTATCGCAAGACGCTCGAGGGCCAGTGGGGTGTCGTCGATGTCGACGACTGCGTCGCCGGCGCCGAGTGGCTCGTGGCGCAGCGGCTGGCGGATCCTTCTCGTCTAGCGATCCGTGGCGGCTCCGCCAGCGGGTTCACGACCCTTGCCGCGCTCGCCTTCCGGCGGACCTTCGGGGCCGGGACGACGTATTTCGGGATCGGCGACCTGCGGGCCTTCGTCAAGGACACCCACAAGTTCGAATCGCGCTATCTCGAGAGCCTTGTCGGTCCGTGGCCCGAGACGCAGCAGCGCTACCTCGATCGATCGCCGGCCCTCCACGCCGAGCAGATCGTGGCGCCCGTCCTCGTGGAGCAGGGCGCCGAGGACCGGGTGGTGCCGCCCGACGAGGCAGAGCGGATCGTCGATGCCCTCTGGGAGCGGCACGTGCCCCACGCCTATCTGCTCTTCCCGGGCGAGGACCACGGCTTCCGCGGCCGCGACGCGATCATCCGCTCATTCGGCGCCGAGCTCTCGTTCTACGGCCAGGTCTTCGGCTTCGAGCCGGCAGACGAGGTGGAGCCGGTGGAGATCAAGTTCCTCGACGAGTGGCGGGCGAAGACCCGAGGCGAGGCCGCAGCCGGTAGCTGAAAGCGCGCCGATCGCTCACGGCGCCGATCGGCGCCCCCGGGCGAGCCCGGCCGGCCCTAACGCCCCGTCAAGTACGCCCCGTCAAGAGTTCCCGCAGAACGCCGAGGCCGCGATGGACCTCCTCGAACGAGGTGGTCAGCGGTGACAGCCCGATCCGGATCGAGTCCGGGGCGCGAAAGTCGGGGATCACGCCGCGCTCGATGAGGGAGGTCGTCAGCCATCGCGCGTCCGGGTGGCGGATCGCGACATGGTTGCCGCGGCGCGCGGCATCGCGGGGCGAACCCAGCGAGCATCCGAGCGGCGTCAGCCAGGCGTCGAGGAGCTCGATCGTGTACGTCGTGAGGGCAATCCCCTTGGCCCGGATCCGGTCGATCCCGGCCTCGGCGGAGAGCGCGATCCCGGCCTGCGCGGCCGCCAGCCCCAGCATCCCCGGCGTGCCCACGAGCCAACCGCCGATGCCCGGCCGGCGGGTGAACCGTGGCCCCATCTCGAACTGCTCAGCCTGGGCGAACCAGCCCTGGATCGGCGGCCGAAGCTCGTCCTGCAGCTCGCGACGGACGTAGAGGAATGCCGGCGCGCCGGGCCCGCCGTTGAGGTATTTGTAGGTGCAGCCGACCGCGAGCTGCGCACCGCTCGACTCGAGCTCGACCGGAACCGCACCAGCGCTGTGGCAGAGGTCCCAGAGGACCATCGCGCCGGCCGCCTTTGCCCGCGCGGTGATGCCGGCCATGTCGGCGATCGCCGCAGAGCGGTAGTTGACGTCGGACACCACCAGCAATGCCAGCTGGTCGTCCAGGACTCGGTCGACCGCGTCGATCGTCATCCCGTCGACAGGGTCATCCGCGAGCCAGCGAATCTCAAGGCCACGAGCCGCAGCGAGGCCTTCAACGACATAGCGGTTGGTCGGGAACTCTTCGGCCCCCACGGCGATCGCCCGGCGGCCGGGTCGTGCATCCAGGGCCGCGCTGGCAAGTCGAAAGAGGTTGACGGTCGTGGAGTCGGTGACGATCACCTCGCCCGACCCGGCCCCGAGCAGGTCTGTCGCCAGGAGATCGCCAATGCGGAGTGGCGCGTCCAGCCAGTGGTCCCAGCCCCGGATCAGCTCGCCCGGCCATTCGTTCTCCGCGACCCGGGCCGCGGCCTCGATCGCGGCCAGGGGCGGCCGCCCGAGCGAGTTGCCATCGAAGTAGACGAGGTCCGGATCCGGCATGGCGAAGCGCGACCGGAACGAGCCCAGCGGGTCCGCGGCATCGAGGGAGCGGGCTCGCTCCAGGCTCGTTGGGTCCATCGGGAGAGTCTACGGGCGGCCGACGTCGGCCTTTGACCCGTGGCTCTTGTTCGCGATCGGCGTCTACCTGCGGACCCAGACGAACGGGTCGAGGCCACCAGACCCGGGCAACTCCCGAGCGCCGGATCCATCGGCATTCATGAGCACGAGGGTTCGATCGTCGGATCCGCCGACTGCGCGGCCGCCGGCAAGAAACCGCCCATCCGGCGACCAGCTTGGCGTCGCGAGATCAGCGAGGCGGACCGTGGGGGAACCGTCTGGATCGACGAGGTAGACGAAGGCCCGCTGAACCTGAGCGGTAGCCGTGTAGGACTGGACCGCCAGCCGTCCCGCACCAGGTGACCAGGCGAAGTCGTAGACGGTCTCGCCGAGGCCGAGGTCAAACCAGCGTTTGGAGCCGCCGTTCACTGGCACGAGCCAAAACCCATGGGTCATGCCGACGGCGATCCAGCGACCGTCTGGCGACCAAGCAACGTTGTCAGCGCCCCCAAGCGGCAACGACGTCATGTTCCGAGGATCCGTCCCGTCCCGGTTGGCCATCCAGGCATTTCCGTCCCGGACGAATGCGAACCGCGTTCCGTCCGACGACCACGAGCTCCCGATGGGAAAGACTCCGATTCCGCGCATATCCGAGCCGTCGAGGGGACCTACGAGCAGCCGTCCGTCGGCCGTAGTGGCGGTCAGGTGGCCGTTCGCGGACCAGGTCGCGTCGCCCTCGATCTCTCGGAGACCGGAGCCGTCGGGGTGCAAAATCCAGCTCCTCGTGCCCGTTCCTACTGCGAGCCAGGAACCGTCGGGCGCCCACGCAATCGAAGTGAGGCCCGCCAGGCGGGCGACGTTCAGGGTGACGTGTCCGTTGCCGTCGACGATCGCAAGCGTGCCGCCGCGAACGGCGGCGAACGTCAAACCGGTCGGCGCCCAGCGCCCGGTGTCGACGCGGACAAGCGTGTCGCAGAGGTTTGCGATCGTCGTCATGACTCCGGTCGCGCTCGAGATCGTCACCGGCTGGCAACCGTCGATGCTCGTCGTCGCGAGGGTGGGCCATGTCCCACTCGGGTCGGCCGGACTCGCGAGCGGCGGCCCTACCACCGAGATCGCGGCCGCCGGCGCGCGCGAGGCGACGTTCGGCAGGGCGCCGATCGCCTGGTCCGCATCGACTGCCTGCCAGCCGAACCACGTCCCGGTACGTTCGAAGCCGCCGGTTGGAGGGCCGATTGGGACGTGAAGCTGGTGAGCGGCACCATCCAGTGATGCCTCCCAGACGGTTGAAGCCGAATCGGTATCGGTGGCGAGGAACCGCAGGCGGTCGCTGGCCGGTTCCCAGGCGAAGGTGTCCACGCCGGCGGCGGCGATCGTCCGCTCTCCCGTGCCGTCCGGATGCACGATCACGATGGCAGTGCCCCTGTGGACGAACGTTCCCCCGTTTCCCGACTGCTGCGCCGAATGGTCGACCGACCGATAGGCGATCCAGTGACCATCGGGCGACCACGCGGGCTGGTCGGCCTTGCCGCGCACGCGATTCAGTTGGACGGGGTTTGAACCGTCGGCATTGGCGACGAACACGTCGGTCGCGCACAGGGGCGTCCCGTGGCACGCGGCGGTGTCCTGCGCGCCCCACCGAATGTAAGCGATGCGGCGCGAGTCGGGCGACCACGAGGGCTCTCGCGCCGAATCGAGCATCCCGGACCCGCCGTCGACCTCGGACCAATGGCCAGTCGTAACGTCGATTCGGACGAGGGCATTGCTCCGACCGCTCATGCCGCCGGTCGCCGCGATCCAGCGGCCGTCCGCGGACCAGGCCAGGCCGCCGATCGCCGGGAATGGGTACGTCCGGTTGGCCGCCCCCGTCGCCGCGTCGACGATCCGAAGTTGTGACCCGATGCTCGTGGAACCCGTGGTCGACGGTTCGATCACGCCGAGCTGTCGGCCATCGGGCGACCACACCGGGTTCGCGCCCCCGATATAGGTCGCGGCTCCGCTGACGGGGTCGATGACGACCGCGCCGGATTCCCCGTCGACGGCGAGGCGGCTGCCGTCCGGCGACCAGGCGACGGTCAGGAACGCGACCCCGTCCTGATGCAGGACGACCTCGGCATCCGAGCCGTCGGGGTTGGCGAGGTAGACGTCGCCGGCGCGGACAAAGGCCAGGAGTCCAGTCCGGAAGGGAGTGGACGGGCTTTGGCCGATGAGCACGAAAGCGATGACGAGACCAAGGAGCACGGCCATGATCACGACTGTCGCCCAGGCTGCGCGGCGCACCGTCCCGATGGGTCGCATCGCCGGAAGGCGCAGGCCCCACGCGCGCCCCTGACGCATCGTCCCGGTCCGCGCCTCGATGACCGCCCCGAGCGTGCCGAGGTCGTACCGATCGGCGCGGGCGGCTCGTCGTTCGAACGCCGCCTCGATCAGCTGGTCGGTCAGTGGTTCGATGGTATTCATCGTCGTTCCACCTCGAGCGCGCGCTCGAGCGAGCGACGCGCGCTGAAGAGTCGGGACTTGACCGTCTTGGCCGGCACGCCGAGCCGAACGCCGATGTCGTCGAGCGAGAGATGCTCGTAGTGGTGGAGCGCCAGGAGCGTCCGATCCGCCACGGACAGGCGATCGAGTGCACGTTCGAGGACGTCGAGGTCGGCGGTGCGACCGTCGTGTGGGCTCGAGCCGGAGGCAAGTTGGGCACCTTCCTCTGGAAGCGCCTCGACGGAGATCTCGCGGACGATCCGGCGGCGACGGCCACGAACCGCGGTCCGGCAGGTATTGACGACGATCCGCCCAAACCACGCCCCGAAACGATCCGGCTCACGGAGCTCCGGCAGGTTGCGCCACGCCCGCAGAAAGATCTCCTGGGTCGCGTCCCGCGCGTCCGACTCGTTGCCGAGGATGGCGAGCGCCGTCCTGAAGGTACTGCCGAGACGGCCATCGACGAGGGCCGCGAACGCCACCTGATCACCGCGCCGGGCGCGCGTCACCAGGTCGGTCTCGCCGACCCGGATCGCGGTTGCCGCCAGGACGCTGTCCACGCTCGTGTCGATACCTCGCAGTGCGCTTACACGAGATGACTCCGGCCGACGGGCGATGGTTGGTCGAGAGTTTGGCAGGCAGGTTCTGCGACGCCTCACGGCGAGAATTGGATCAGGCTCGAGCGGGTCGGCCGGCCCGCGGGCGCGGCGCCGACGTGGGTCCGGGCCCGAGGCCTAGACGATCCGACCGAGGAGGCGGGAGATTAGGGTGATCACGACGGGCAGGATGATCGCCGATGCGACCGCCCCAACGGTGCCAGCCTGCCACGGCCAGGTCGACAGGCGGGCGACGAGCTCGCGCTCGGCGATGAGGCTGCCGAGCTGCTTGTTCTGGCCGTCGGCGAGGGACAGGTCGTGGCGATCGACGGCCGCATGGAGGTCCGAGATCAACGCCTCCACCCGGCCGCCGACATCGCCGCCGAGCCGTTTCTTCTCCGCGGTCATGCGTCGGTGCATGCCCACGAGGGGAACGCTGAAGGCCAGGGCTGCCACGACGAGGATCAGGCCCGTGACGATGGATGCCGTCAGGTACTCGAGCGGGGTCGAGGCCCGACTGAAGGTGCCGCCGAACGGGATGACCAGGGGAACCAGGCCGATCGCCGTCCGGGAGGTCAGCGTCGAGAACGCATAGAGCGGCGCCGGACGGAACAGGTTGACCCGGGCCGGCATGGCGTGGATCTGGACGACCAGCCGCAGCTGGTGGACCGTGTGGTAGATCAGGACGAGAAGGACCGTGGTCGTCAGCGCCTCGAGCGGCGCCCGTATCGCGACCGGCAGGGGCGGCAAGCCGACGATGCCCTCGCTGCCCGGCTCGAACACGAAACCCTCGGCCGTCCGCAGGAGGCCGAGGATGAGCAGCAGGAACACCGGGCCGGCCGGCATCGAGGTCAGCTCGAATTCGAGGTGGGCGAGCGTGTCCTGTGACACCTCCAGCGCCGGGGCGAAGTCGTCGAGCGAAGCCCGAGCGACGCCATCGAGGTACTTGATGAGGGCGATGGAGCCGACGAGGGCGCCCGCCCACTCGACCTGCTCGACCTGGAACTCGCCGACCGGCCTGCCCGAGAGCCAGTCCGTCATCGCGACCAGCAGGGCCGCGACCACGAACGCGATGACGTAGGCAATCCACGTTGGTCCCGGCAGTCGATCCGCCCCGTCGATGAGGGCATTGACCCAGCTCCGGCGGTACGGCTTCCAGGCCCGCCGCGCCGTCGGCGATCACGCTTCGCCTCGCCTTGACCTCCGCCGCCGATGCCTCGGTTGCCATTTCGTCGCGAGTGTACGCAGTCCAAACAGCCACGCAATCCCGAATCACATTGCGTGGCGACCTCCCAAACGAGCCCGGCGGCAGCTTTCAGGTTGCCTCTGCTACGCTCGCCGACGACCGCAACGAGGACCAGATGACCAGCATCGTCGACGCGCCGCAGTACCTGTTCACGTCCGAATCCGTGACCGAGGGTCACCCCGACAAGATGTGCGACCAGGTGAGCGACGCGATCCTCGATGCGATCATCACCCGCGATCCCGACGCGCGAGTCGCCTGCGAGACGGCGACGACCACGGGCCTGGTCATCGTCCTGGGCGAGATCTCGACCGAGACGTACATCGACTTCCAGCAGGTCGTCCGGGACACCGTTCGCGACATCGGCTACACCCGGTCGGACTACGGCTTCGACTACGAGACCTGCGGCACGATGGTCTCGATCAAGGAGCAGTCCTCGGACATCGCCCTCGGCGTCGACACCGCCCTCGAGGTCCGGGGCGTCACTCTCCCGACGTTCGAGCTCGGGGCCGGCGACCAGGGGATGATGTTCGGCTTCGCCTGCCGCGAGACGCCCGAGCTCATGCCCCTCCCGATCGCCCTGGCCCACCGGATGGCCCGCCGCCTGGCGGAGGTTCGCAAGAGCGGCCAGCTGGCTTATCTCCGGCCGGACGGCAAGACCCAGGTCACGGTCGAATACCACACGGGCCAGCCGGCCCGCATCCCGACGGTCGTCGTCGCCGCCCAGCACGATCCCGACGTCGTGATGGCCAGGCTTCGCGAAGAGATCGTGGAGACCGTGATCCTGCCCTCGATCCCGGCCGAGCTGCGGGCCCAGGACCCGGTCATGCACGTCAATCCGACGGGGCGATTCGTGACCGGCGGACCGATGGGCGACGCCGGCCTGACCGGCCGCAAGATCATCGTCGACTCCTACGGGGGGATGGCCCGCCACGGCGGCGGCGCCTTCTCGGGCAAGGACCCGACGAAGGTCG